>NZ_JBDGJH010000002.1:174144-525395 GCF_057656995.1 Mycobacterium sp. Soil_C_30
GCCTCGGCCCCGGGCCTGGCGGTCGGGCCCGGTCTCCTTCGCCTGGCTCGTGCCTCGCCAGCCTCGGCCCCGGGCCTGGCGGTCGGGCCCGGTCTCCTTCGCCTGGCTCGTGCCTCGCCAGCCTCGGCCCCGGGCCTAGGTGCCCTTGACGTTGAGGACCTGTCGCAGGACGTGTTCCACCTCCACCAGGTCAACCGCGTCCGCCATCACGACGTCGACGTCCTTGTAGGCGTCGGGAATCTCGTCCACCCACGCCTCGCCGTGTCGGTACTCGATGCCCTTCATCCGGTCGGCGAGATCGGCGGCGGTGAACCGTCGGCGGGCCTCGGTGCGTGAGAACCGCCGTCCTGCGCCGTGGGGAGCCGAACACAGACCCTCGGCGTTGCCCTTTCCCCGCACGATGTAGGACTTCGTCCCCATCGACCCGGGAATCACCGCGCGCACGCCGACGTGCGCGTCGATGGCGCCCTTGCGCGTCAGCCACACGTCGCGGCCGCCGTGGCGTTCCTGCACCGAATAGTTGTGGTGCGCGTTCACCCGCTCGGTTTCGATACCGGACTCGTCGTCGCCCATCCACGCCGCCAGTGCCCAGCGGAACCGGTCCATCATCTCGGCCCGGTTCTCGTAGGCGAACTGCTGCGCCCACCGCAGCTCGCGCAGGTAGTTGTCGAACGCGGTGGTGCCGGCCGTCAGGTAGGCAAGATCCCGGTTCGGCAGCGGCTGGCCCTTGCAGAGTTCCTGGGCGATCCTGATGTGCCGTGAGGCGATCTTGTTGCCCACACCGCGCGACCCCGAGTGCAGGAACATCCACACCCGCTGCTGTTCATCGAGGCACAGCTCGATGAAGTGATTGCCGCCGCCGAGCGAACCGAGCTGCTCACGCCACTTGGGCGAGTGCGACAGGTCGACCTGCCCGTCCCGGGCCGCGGCGGTGAGCGCGTCCAGGCGTGCTCGGGTGAACGGGTACCGATCGGTCTTGGCGTTGTAGTTGCCGGGGGAGAGCGGGATGGCGGATTCGATCTTCACCCGGAGCTCGCTGAGCCGGCGGCCGGCGAGGTCGGCGTCGGAGTAGACCGTCCGCGCGGCGATCATGCCGCAGCCGATGTCGACGCCGACAGCTGCGGGTATCACGGCATCGACGGTGGGGATGACGGTGCCCACTGCGGATCCCTTGCCGCTGTGGGCATCCGGCATCAGGGCGACGTAAGGATGGACAAACGGCATAGCGGCCGTTTGCTTGGCCTGTTCGATCGTGTTGTCGTCGATCTGGGAGGCGAAGCTGAGCAGCTTGTAGCCGTCGATTCGCGTAGCGGACATGACTTCAGTGTGTAGCCGATGTCCAACGGTTTACCCATTGCGCGACCAGTGGCCTGGGTGGGCAGAATTGAGGGGTGGCTGCCAACCCTCGCGCCGGTCAACCGGCGCAATCAGAAGACCTGATCGACCTCCCGCATCTCGTCACCGCCTATTACACGGTCGACCCGGATCCCGAGGACATCGCCCAGCAGGTGGTGTTCGGGACGTCAGGCCATCGAGGTTCGGCGCTCGACGGTGCGTTCAACGAGGCGCACATCCTGGCGACGACGCAGGCCATCGTGGAGTACCGCGCGGGCCAGGGCACCACGGGTCCGCTGTTCATCGGCCGCGACACCCACGGCCTGTCGGAGCCGGCCTGGGTCTCGGCACTGGAGGTGCTGGCCGCCAACGACGTGGTGGCGATGATCGACTCCGCCGACCGCTACACACCCACCCCGGCGGTCAGCCACGCGATCCTGAACTACAACCGCGGGCGCACATCGGACCTGGCCGACGGCATCGTGGTGACCCCGTCACACAATCCGCCGCGCGATGGCGGCTTCAAGTACAACCCGCCCAACGGCGGCCCCGCCGACACCGATGCCACCGGCTGGATCGCCAAGCGCGCCAACGATATTCTGCGCGAAGGTCTCAAAGACGTGAAGCGCGTGCCGCTGACGCGCGCCTTGCGGACCCATCAGCGCCACGACTACCTGGACGCCTACGTCAGTGATCTGCCGAACGTGGTGGACATCCACGCCATCCGCGCCGAAGGGATCCGCATCGGCGCCGACCCCCTCGGTGGCGCCAGCGTCGACTACTGGGGTGCCATTGCCGAGCGTCACAAGCTGGAACTCACCGTCGTCAACCCGTTGGTGGACGCCACGTGGCGATTCATGACGTTGGACACCGACGGCAAGATCCGGATGGACTGCAGCTCCCCGAACGCCATGGCGTCGCTGATCCGTAAGTTCGACGAAGACAAGACGGCTTACCAGATCGCCACCGGCAACGACGCCGACTCCGACCGGCACGGCATCGTCACCCCCGACGGCGGCCTGATGAACCCCAACCACTACCTGGCTGTCGCGATCGAGTACCTCTACACCCACCGGCCCGACTGGCCCGGCGACGTGGCCGTCGGCAAGACCGCGGTCAGCAGCTCGATCATCGACCGGGTGGTCGCCGGTATCGGCCGCAAACTCGTGGAGGTGCCCGTCGGCTTCAAGTGGTTCGTCGACGGATTGATCGGCGGCACCATCGGATTCGGTGGTGAAGAATCCGCCGGGGCGTCGTTCCTGCGCACCGACGGCTCGGTGTGGACCACCGACAAGGACGGCATCATCCTGGCGTTGCTGGCCTCGGAGATCCTGGCCGTCACCGGTAAGACCCCGTCGCAGCGTTACGCCGAGCTCGCCGAGAAGTACGGCGCACCCACCTACGCCCGCATCGACGCCCCCGCCAACCGTGAGCAGAAAGCGAAGCTGGGCAAGCTCTCGCCCGAGCAGGTCGCTGCCACCGAGTTGGCCGGCGAGGCGATCACCGCCAAGCTGACCACCGCACCGGGCAACGGCGCGGCCATCGGTGGCCTGAAGGTGACCACCGAGAACGCGTGGTTCGCCGCCCGGCCGTCGGGCACCGAGGACGTCTACAAGATCTACGCCGAGTCGTTCAAGGGGCCGGAGCATTTGGCGCAGGTGCAGGAGGCCGCCCGCGAGGTGGTCAATACAGTCATCTCGTGAGTGCTGTCTCGGAGGGTGACTGTTCGGCGGACACCGATCGAAAGCCGAAGTTACCCAGCGAAGTCTGGATCCTGATCTTCTCCAACGCGGTGATCGCGTTGGGTTATGGCGTGGTGGCACCGGTCATTCCGGAGTACGCGCGCAACTTCGGGGTGAGCATCAGCGCGGCGACGTTCGTCATCACCGCGTTCGCGCTGATGCGGCTGGCGTTCGCCCCGGCCGCGGGGTCGTTGGTGCAGCGGCTGGGGGAGCGGCGTATCTACGTCAGTGGCCTGGTGATCGTCGCCCTGTCCACCGGGGCGTGCGCCTTTGCGGCGACGTACTGGCAGCTGCTGCTGTTCCGCGCCCTGGGCGGTATCGGGTCGACGATGTTCTTCATCTCCGCACTGGGGCTGATGATCCGGATCAGCCCGGACGACGCGCGCGGGCGGGTGGCGGGCATGTTCTCCTCGGCGTTCCTGGTCGGATCGGTCGGCGGGCCGGTGCTGGGCAGCCTCACCGCCGGGTTCGGCCTGTCGGCGCCGTTCCTGATCTACGGCGCAGCGCTGCTGATCGCGGCGGCGGTGGTGTTCATCAGCCTGCGGCACTCGTCGCTGGCAGCGCCGGCCACCGAGGTCACCGAGAAGGTGACGGTGCGCCAAGCGTTCCGCAACGGGGCTTACCGGGCGGCGCTGTTGTCGAACTTCGCGACGGGGTGGTCGGCGTGGGGACTGCGTGTCGCGCTGGTGCCGCTGTTCGTCACCGAGGTGCTCGACCGCGGTGCCGGTGTCGCCGGACTGGCACTGGCGACGTTCGCCATCGGCAACGTCTGTGCGGTGGTGCCCAGCGGGCGGCTGTCCGACCGGATGGGCCGGCGCGTGCTGTTGATCCTCGGCCTGACGGTCGCCGGCGTCTCGACGGCCGTGGTGGGGTTCACCGACGGACTGACGCTGTTTCTGGTGTCGGCGTTCGTCGCCGGTTTCGCGACGGGCATTTTCAGCTCGCCGCAGCAAGCCGCGGTCGCCGACATCATCGGCAGCAAGGCTCGCGGCGGCACCGCGGTGGCCGCCTTCCAGATGATGGCCGATGTCGGGTCCATCGGCGGCTCGCTGCTGGTCGGCCTGATCGCCCAGTACCTGTCCTTCGGATGGGCGTTCGCGATCAGCGGTGCCATCCTGCTGCTGGCCGCCGTCGGCTGGGTGTTCGCCCCGGAGACCCGGCCCAAGCCGGAACCCGTGCACACGCCGACCCGCCCGCTGGGGCCGGAAGGCTGCGGAGAGCTGCCCTGACCAGCCATTTTGGTTGGTGTTCATCCGGTGGTGTAACTTCGTAGCGCACCACAAGGGGCTATGGCGCAGCTGGTAGCGCACCACACTGGCAGTGTGGGGGTCAGGGGTTCGAGTCCCCTTAGCTCCACCAGGAATGATGTAGTTCTTGCAGGGTCGAAGCGGCCGTCTGACGACAACCGCGACGACAACAATGGCTTCTATGACGACAACCCGTGGGGCCGCGGTTCGGCTGCTTGTTCGAACAGCATGCCCATGGAATCCAAGGCGTCTCTCTGTACGGCCTCTATCACCTCGACGTACGTCCCAGTGGTGACGGCCAGGGAACTATGTCGCAAGATGCGCTGCACCGTTGCTGGTGACACTCCCATCGTGAACAGGAGCGTCGCGCACGAGTGTCGTAGATCGTGCACCCTCAGGAGCGGCACCTCGGCGCGCTCACACAGGGCTCGGAATGCCCGGTTCACGTTTCGCGGCTCTAGATAGCCGCCTTGGGTCGCAGTAAAGACCATGCCGGTGTCACGCCACTCGGGGCCAGCCGCAAGTCTCTCCTTCCTGCTGCCGTATGCGATGAGCGCGGAGGATTGCCACAAGGGGCGTTGGGATGGGCAGTACTGCTACGGATCCTTCCGTCTTTACGCTGTCGAGCTTCAGCTGACCGTCAACCCGGTGCAAAGCTTGACGTACAGTCAGCCGGCCAGCTTCCAAGTCGGTGTCAGCCCAGGACAGGCCCAACGCTTCTCCTCGGCGCAGCCCCATAGCAAGCGCAACGGCCCAAAGCGCGTACAGCCTGTTATGTTCGGCGGTCTTGAGGAAGCGCTGCGCCTCAGCTTGCGTGAAGCTCCGGACTTTCCGATCTTCCGTCAGCCTCAGCTGCACGAGTCGCGCTACGTTGCGATTCAGAAGCTCCTCATCGACGGCATCCTGGAGCGCTGCACCTAGCACCCGCAAGACGTGCTGGATCGAGCTAGCCGAGAGCGTATCCCCACAGCAATCCGGCACCCTTTTGGCGCAGCACCTCGGCGTCGTCCGCTTTTCATCTTTCCCCTGCGCACAACACTGGCATAGCGTCCGGAGGCTGTTAAGCCATACCCGAATCTCAGCAGCCTGCAGTGTCTTGAGCTTCCGTCTTCCGATACCCGGGATTATGTGGAGCCGCACGTCTCCTTCACATGTTGCATAGGTGGTTCGCCGGATTCCAGGCTCGGCGATGTGTTCCAGCCAGTACGTCATGTACTCCGCAACGTGAGCGTCGTGACGGTTACTGGGATGCCGCGGCGTTGCTGGTCGCGCAGCTTGTTCAGCTCATCGAGAGCTGCGCGCTCGGAGCTGGCGTAGACGCTGACTCGTTTCCGACGTCCGTCGGGAGTGTCGACGAAGATTTTGGCTTCCCAACGCCCGTCGGGTCGCTGGTACACGCCACCTTGCCCGTTGGCGGCCTTTCTGGACGTCCTGCGTTGTGCTGCCATCAAGGCCAATAGAGCGCTGTTCCTCCTACAACCGGTTACCGATCACACCGCCGGCCGACCGCAATGGGCGATCAGTTATTAGGCTCCGGTACACGATCCGGCACAGCCTACGTTTCAGACACCGCATGGCTATCGCGTGCGAGTCCCCGTCTGCAAGGCGGCGTTGATAGTACGAATTGCCAGCGTTGCGGATCTGCATCAGCCCGATGGTATGCAGCGCGCTGTTGAGTTGTCGATTGCCGTGTCTGTATGCGCGGAATCGGACGTCCGACCCCCCGGAGGAGTGCGGCACAGGTGCCAGACCGATGTAGGAGGCGTACTTCGACTCGCTTGAAAATCTAGCGATGTCAGCAGTTTCGCCGATTATTTTCGCGGCAGTGAGCGCACCGCACCCTGAAATCTTAAGCAAGCTCGGTGCTATCACTTCCACAATCGACGTGATGCGCTTTTCAAGCCGACTCGCCTGAGTCGTCAGGTGCACGAGGTCGGCCATTTCATCGCGTGCGAGTTCCGCAAGCACACCGGAGTGCGACTCCAAAACGACGAGTACAGCTTGTCCATGTTTGATCCGATTCAACGACCGAGAGGGGGGACGCGTCTCTGGGTCGAGCTCGTGGAGAGGGCTGAGCAGCCGATTCATCGTGGCAGTTCTCATGTCGACAAGATTGCGTCTACGGTCGACCAACAGCTTCATTTCGCGGGATACGCCGTCGTGCCGGGAAATTGGCAGGTCAGGTTCACGTAAGACGGCCCGCGCGACTGCGAGAGCGTCGATAGGGTCGGACTTCCCTAGAGCCCGTCCTGAGGCGCGATGCCGTGCCGTCAGTCTTGGCGGTACCCTTACAACGGCTTCACCCGCTTCCAACAGCTCGATTTCGAGACGCGTCGAGAGGGCGGACATCCTCGACGCCCCACAGCCGGTCACCCGTGAAGCCACCCCGAACCCAGCGCAGAGCTGCACTGTGACCTGACGATGTGGCCGCGACTGTCTTTGAGCCTAGCTTTCGGCCGTTTGAGTCTACGACCACAAATGTGTGATTGCGTTTGTGAACGTCAACTCCTACAACAACATTCACCGAAGGCCCTCCCCTCGTAGCGGGCACCGATCACCTGGTGGTCTCGGCAGTCGAACTGAAAGCCAGCTTTTCGTGCAGCGGCAAACCTCCGGGCAGACGGACCCCAGGCGTCGGATACTTCGCCCGATCGCACGAAACGATCGAGCCCCTTGTAGTGCCCCGCCGACAGAGTGGCTGTTAGCCCGCTATCGACATTCCACCGGGAAGTCAGACGTCGCACCGAAGGGTAAGTAAAGAATATTCAAGGTGTGCCGCGCGATTCGGCAAAACGCGAAAGGATGCAAAAAAGACATTAGCTCAAACCGCCGCTTGAAAGCACCGAATTTGCAGCTCAATTACGTTAAACCCACTCAGCCGCGGCCCTCCTCGCACGGAGCCTCACTGTGGGCGGCGCGGCCACGGTTAATCTGCGACAGGCTCGACGTGTCCAGCGCCGCCTATCACTGCCGTTTAGCCGCGAAACGAGTTATCCAGTAGCGCGGGTAGCTCCATCGACTATGTGCACAGCTCGGCAGGCGGGACGGGTGACGCACAGGTCGGCGCGAGCGCGGCCGCTGATGTTGCCCATGCGATGTTCTGGCATGGCGAACGACATTTTGCGTCGTCGCACAATTTGTTTCTTCACGAGATGGCGACCCACGGAGTGAGCCAGATTGGACGGCCGCGGCGAACACACCGTCGTCGCGGCTGCCGCGCAGCAAAGCGGAGATGTGGCAAACTTCGTCCGAGGAGGTGTGATGGAGCTGCCCGGGATCCACGACGCCGCTGACCTTGCATCTGGTCGGGGCCAGCGTCACTACCTAATGCGGAGCGGCGCGCGTCTTGCCGCACTTTTAGCTGCAGCAGTCTTCGGCGCTGTAGGCGCCCTATATCAAACTTGGTCATGGGTGGGATGGTTCGTTGTCATCGCATTCTTGGTCGCTTTTGCGTCCGAGGTTATGTTGATCGCGGAGCAGCCCGAGCGTGACTGGTACGCAGGACGCGCAATCGCCGAGTCAACGAAAACCCTTGCTTGGCGCTACGCGGTGGGTGCAGCACCATTTTCGTATGATCTAGACGAACGCCAGGCGGACGAGCTACTCACCAAGCGAATAGCGGAGGTCGTGTCAAAGGCCAAGGATCGGTTAGATCTGGTAGACAAGGCGCCGGTTGTCACACAGTCTATGAAAAGACTCAGGGCCGCAGATCTAGAGGTTCGTCGGCAGACATACCTTGACGAACGAACGCGAGAGCAACAGAAGTGGTATCGAGACAAAGCATCGTGGAATGCTCGGCGTGCAAACATCGGGCGCTGGGCGATGGTTATGGGCGAACTTGTGGCGATAACTGCTGCCGTCGCAACCTTGCAGGCTGACAAATTTATTGACCTCGCGGGAATCATCGCGGCGCTTGTAGCGTCAGTGGCAGCATGGGTTGCCATAAAACAATTCTCCCAGCTAGCGTCAGCGTACCGCGTTGCCGCCGTTGAATTAGCGCTGCAAGAGAACGTCATTGCAACAATTAACGCTGATGACTGGGCGGAGGCTGTAGCCAATGCAGAGGAAGCCATTAGTAGGGAACATACAATGTGGTTGGCCTCTAGAGGTGCCGAGAGATTGACTTGAGGAGATAGCTGCGTAATGGGAAGAAAAGTTTATATATCGTTCAAAACTGAAGACGCTGCCTATAAGACTGCCATTCAAACAATGGACAATCTGGACTACGTTGATAAGTCGTTGAATACTCCGATAAACTCCAATGATGAAGACTATATAATGCAGCGCATTCGTTCGGATTACCTGTATGACTCGACCGTAACAATATTTTTGATAGGCGCTTATAGCGCCGAAAACTTAGGGCCTTACGAGCAGCGCTTCATAAAACGAGAATTGCAGGCATCTTTGTATAGCTCGAGTCAGCACTCCAAAAACGGCATACTGGGGATCGTTCTTCCAAGCGTACGAACATCAATTTATGGCGATACGTACACGTGCCTCACCTGTGGTAACCCGCATAGCACGGTGAGGATAAACGATAGTACTACCATAAGGGAGTTCAACTACAATTATTACATTCCAAATGGTAAATGCTCCTACCCCGAAGAAGATCGTTACTGCGTGCTAGTGGACTGGGACGATTTTGACTCTGATCCGGAGCAGTACATTGAGCAGGCTTTTGAAAAGCGGACTGCTCCCATCGCCTCGAAAACTCGCGTCAGACCGTAGCTGATAATTGACCGTTTGTCCTTACTGGTTCTTTGCCAGGCGGATGCGTCGGAATGTAGGCCATTTACGTGCGTCGCGGATCAAAAGCCGGGCGCGAAACGACGGCGGATCCAGGAGTAAACGGAGGGGTTCGACTCTGTGCCGTACGCATTTCGACACCAAGTACATCTAAGCTACCAAACCCCGGTTTCGACTGACGCACCTAATGACATGGCAATCGTGCTGGATGGGTCTGGTCCTTCCATCTGTTTCTTCAAGGACGGCGAACGGGCTTTAGTTCTATATGGCCATGGTTTTGATACGCCGGAGGGGGCAATCGCGGCAGGGCTGCAATGGAGCAGACACCTCAAGGTGGCTCTCGCGCGGGCCGGCGTAGGCGCAAAGTTTGGCGGTACAGGGAATGCCTGGCGGCCAGAGGTCTTCGCGCAAGCAGAGGCGGAAGGTAAGGGAGTTGCTCTGCCTATTAACCGTCTGAATGTGTACGAAGAAGACGCGAGAATAATCTTCATGCATGGATCCGGCGACTCGTGGCCGGGCGTCGATTCCCCGAGGCTGCTGGAAGGGCTCGCTGACGGCGTAATTGCCGAGATTGGCCGACTGGACTATTCGCTAAGCGAAAGTCAGGAATTGGCCCTTGACCTGCTGTATGCCTCCTATTTCGAATCGAACCCAGAAACAAGGTGCGTCACACTTGTGACCGCGATGGAATCACTGATCGTTCAGACGAGACGCCCCCCGGAGATCGTTGAAAGTTTGGACTTGTTGATTCACCAGGTTCATTCGTTCGATGGCGTCGGCCCTGCGGCGAAAAGCGTGTTACTGAATGCGCTTGGAAACGTCAAAAAGCAATCAATCAGTGAGGCGGGTCAGGAACTTGCAGCCCGCCTGTTGACTGATCTGTACGACGGCCTGTCCCCGAAGGAGCTCTTTAGAAGAAGTTACGTAGACCGTTGCATGCTGGTCCATGGGAGCACCAGGCGCCCAGATCCGGCGACGCTTCAGGGCCGAAACCCTACGTTGGCAACCTTTGTACGCGACTTGATTAGTGCCTTTATCTTTAATTGACTTGCACTCCTCAGGCTACCTCTGTAGTGAAGCGTTTGGTCGACATGAGCGGTCGTATCCATTTAGAGCGTGTGTCCTGGCAGGTTTGATTGGTGGCTAGTAGCTCATAGATATCGCTAAAGGCCGCTCAGCTCTTTATAGTCACGCCAACCGAGGCCAAATGACTTCAACGACTCTCCGTACCTGCCAGTGGGGCGGATTGCGTAGGGCCCGTGTTTACCGCCAATTTCAAGCTGTTCGATACGTTTGTATAAGCTGAGATACTCCTCTCCTACGAACTTAGTGTCACTCGAATTGTCTAAGGCTAGTATGGACACTCTTTCGCCACCCTTCCGTCCGTCGAAGTACCCAAGCTCCCAAGGCATCCAACGCGACGTTCGGGCGGCGCGAGAGGTTGCGTACAACAAGTTGCGCGATCGGTCCATCTGTTTACGCAAGCGGGCTGCCGTTGCGTAGGAAACGGCGCTACGGTCTAGCTCTGGATCGTCAATCCAATCTACGTAGACGGATAGCCCCTTCGATACGAGCCACTCGCGGATGCCGAAGATCAATTGAGCGTCGCTGAAGCTGTGGCTGAGGAAAATATCGAATGGCCCCTCTGTAAATTTCGCGGCAGTCCGCAATGACTCGGAAGCGGACCGCGCGGATACGTTTCCGGCTCTGTTCCGAAAAAAGCGTTCCGAATAGCGCGTCACAGCCTCGCGACTCCGAAGTCCGGGAAGAAGGTGTTTGCCTCCGGGTACGCCATGCGCTGGATCCATTCTGGGAGCACGCACCTGGACCAGTCCGACAGCTGCAAACGGGTCTCCACCGGGGCGGGAAACCGCCCTTCTTGACTGGAGCGCGCGAATACGAGGTGCCGTTGTAGCGCGTTGTTGCTTCGGGAAGGACGCACAAGGTGCACGTCCGAGTCGTAGTGGGAGTTGCGTAACGCGGTCCTCGCCAAATCTGGCCTCCTATCTCCTAAAGCGCAGGGTGCTGCCCTGGGGCTGACCATAGCGGTAAGGCTCCACTGGCTTCATGCGCCCGGTATCCGGCCTCCCAATTCGGAAAGGTTGATGGGTGACGAGGCCAGCGCGCTAGACGACAGTCTTGACGACAACCCCGACGACAGAAACGACGCAAGCAGCAACAGCTACAAGCCGAATCTAGGTCGGTAGTGCCTGGTCATGCCTCGCGCCTGGTCCTGGCAGTGTGGGGGTCAGGGGTTCGAGTCCCCTTAGCTCCACCCAACAGACAAGCCCGCTCTGACACCGGTCAGGGCGGGCTTTGTCGTTGTCGAAGGTGTCTCAGCGGACTGCGAGATGCCCGAGCGGCGGCGCGGAATATCCCGGCACGGAACTGGACTGTGGTTCGCCCGGCGGCGGTTGGTTCGCCGGATCGGAACGCAGCGCGTAGATGACCGCCCCGAGCGCCGCAATGATGAGGATGGCGACGATCGCCAGCTTGACCCCCGGATGGGTGAAGGTCCGCAGATCGCGAATTCGGTACTTGACCTTGTGTCTCAGTAGGCGCCAACGCCTCTGCAGCAAATTTGACATTCGTCAGACCCCCGTCTGGAACTGTCGTTACAGCAATGAACCGTTCCGGTAGCGACTCAAGATCACTCCCCGTACGGCAGGGTAGCCGAAGCAACGGGGTGGTCAAACGGGTTGACGGGGGTGGCCTGCGTCACATTATTGACGCTAGTGCAAAGACCCGCAAGGTCAACCGACGGCCGGCGGGGTTCCCCAGCACTCGACGACATCGCCGATGTGCCGCAGCAGGACGTAGCGGTAATCGCCCTCGGTGGCTTTCGCGGTCCATTCCTCGTACGCGGCTTTGGCGCCGTCCTCGCCACCCTCGTAAACAGTCCTCGGCACCGGGGGAATGCCCGTGTCGCCGGGATCGTCCACTTCGCCGATCTGGACATTCCACGATGTGTCAGCCATGCCTGGGCGAGTACCCGCCCAGCGAACGAACCAACGTGATGCACACCGGCGGTCACCGGCGGGCTTACTCTGTTTGCTGCTGATTATTTCCGAACAACAGTGCGCTGAGGGGGTCGCTGTGGCATTGAGGGTGGACATCGAGAATCCGATGGCGTCCGGCGTTGCCGCCACCGACTCGGTTGCCTCTCGGCTCTAGCGCAGCGCTCCCGTGGCCTTGACCGTCGCCGATATCGAGCGATGGGACGCCGGCGATGTCCGCGAGGTGTTCCACGCCGCGAGCAGTCGTGCGCAGGCGGCCCTGGACGCCGCGGACGGGCTGGCGACGCTACCGGCGTTCACCACCTGGGGAGGCGAAGCGGCCCAGTCCGCCCGGGAAGCGATCGGCAAGACCCGCGCCGACCTCGACGCACACGGCCAGGAAGCGCTGGCCGTCGCCAATGCCGCGCGCAGCGCCGCCGACGACATCGAGGGCATCAAGGCCGAACTGGCGGCACTGAAGGCCGACGCCGAGGCCCTGGACATGGAGATCGATCCGGCGTCGGGCCGGGTGGTTGCAGGCCCCGGATTCTCGGGCAACCCGATGGAACTGCTTCTCAAGCAGCAGCAGTTGCAGCCCCGGGTGGACAAGCTGATCGCCGACGCAAATCTGGTGGACGCGACGTTGGCCAATGCCATCGACATGGCCGGAGGAAGTGCACCGATCCCAGCGGGACCGCACTCGAATGACCCTGACGTGCAGGCGGCGCTCAACAGTGGTGTGCTGCCGGAGGACCCGGAGCAGTTCAACGAATTCTGGGACAAACTCACCACCGAACAGAAGGACTGGCTCTACGAACACAACCACGACATCGGCAATCAACCCGGAATGCCGTTTGTGGACAAGGACCGCTACAACCGCCTGCACCTGGAGGACCTGACGCGCGCCGCGCAGACTGAGGTGGACCGGTTGGCCGCGGCGCACCCGGAGTGGGTCAACGGACGGCCGACGACGGCCAATCCGAATCCGCCCGCCTACCGGGAGTGGAAACAGCAGTGGAACAAGGCCACTGACCAACTCGACGGATACCGCTCCGTCCGGTCCGAACTCCAGGCCGGTGACGGAGTGCACCGGTACCTGGGGCTTCTGGACGACGAAGGCCACGCCGCGGTGTCGGTCGGAAATCCCGACACCGCTTCGCGCAATGCGACTTTCGTTCCCGGGACGGGGCAGGATCTGGCCCGGCTGCAGTACAGCACCGAGGACGCCGAAGCCATGTACCAGGCGGCTCTGCGCGCGGACGCCAACCTGATGCCCGAGGACGTCTCCGTCACGACGTGGATGGGTTATGACCGGCCGATGAACCTGGGGCAGGCTGCCTACCCGGGCTTCGCCACCGACGGTGGTGCCGGTCTGGCCGCATTCCAGGACGGTATGCGTGCCTCCCATGAGGGCACCCGGTCGGTCAACACCGTCGTCGGGCACAGCTACGGGTCGACGCTGGTCGGCGCCGCGGCTTCCGGCGGTAACGAACTCCCGGTCGACAACGTCATCGCCGTCGGTAGTCCCGGCATGCTCGTCGACCATGCGGGCGATCTGGATCTCGATGCCGGCGGCGAGGTCTACTCGATGCGGGCCAGGTTCGACCCGATCAACATCGCGACCGGTTTCAGCTTGGGGCCCAGCCCGACGACCGAGGGTTTCGGCGCCATCCGGCTCGAGGCGGCTCCGGGGCCGAACCTGGGCCCGCCCATTCTCGACCTGCCTTCGGTGGAGGCGCACAGCAGCTACTGGGACCAGGGCAACCCGGCCCTGCTGAACATGGGTGCGATCATCGCCGGACAACCGCCGCCACACCGACTGACGCCCGGGGGATGATCGAACGCGATGAGAAGCGAACCACGACCGTCGTTGGGTACCGCCGCGCTCGTCGCAGCGTTGCTGCTCGCGACAACGGCCTGCGGCGGTGATGACGGTGCGTTGGGGGCGCCCACCCCGACAGGCGCAACCGAGATCGGAGGACCGCCGATGACGTCCACACCCGCACCGCCACCCGGCTGGACGCTCGAACCCGTGGTGCCGGCCAGCCAACAACAGGCGCAGGACACCGTGATCGGTTATCTCTCCAGGACGGTCGAAGGACTGCCCGCGGGAACCACGCTGGACGGGACCCGTTACCGGGTGGGTAGCGGAAACCGTTCGTGCGACGACAATCCCACCGGTCCCGACGCGCCGGAGATGATGTTCACCGATGTCCGGCAGCTCGTGCTGCCCGCCGGAGCCGACGGTGCCACCGTGATCGGCGAGGTGGGCGAGATCTGGCGCAGCTGGGGATGGCATGTTTTCGAGCGCGACGATTTCCCCCGGCCCAACCAGTTCGGCTACGGCCCCGACGGGTACCGTCTGCAGATCGAATCGTCGAGCCCGCCGGGGCAGCCGCCGACCATCAGCGGTATCTCGCCGTGCTTCCCCGGCGATCTGGCCACCGACGGCATCACGACCCCGTTGATCATCGGCCCCAAGTAGGGATTTGGGCGCGCAAGTAACCGCTCAGCGGTTACGAGCGCGCCCAAATCCCTAGTCGGCGAACGTGACCACCGGTTTGAGCACCGAGCCATCGGCTGCTGCCGCCAACGCGTCGTTGATGGCCTCGAACGGATAGCTGCGCACCAGGCGGTCGAACGGAAACCGGCCGTCCTGCCACAGCCGCACCAGCTCGGGGATGAAGGTGTGCGGGTCGGCGTCGCCCTCGATCACCCCGGTGAGGGTGCGGCCCATCAGCAGATGACCCTGGTTGATCACCGTGTCGTTCAAGGGCCCCTGCAGCCCGAGAGTGGCGCAGGTTCCAGGCGAGCGAAGTACCGCAACCGCTTGCTGCACCACCGAACTCAGCCCTACGGCGTCGACGCTGTGGTCCACGCCCCGCGGGCTGGCGGCCAGCACCGCGGCCACCACGTCGCCGATGCCGGACGGGTTGATCAGATGGGTGGCGCCGAGCTCGGCCGCCACCTCCAACCGTTCGGGGTTCACGTCGATGGCGATGATGGTGCTGCACTGTGCTGCGCGGGCTGCCATGACGGCACTCAAACCCACTGCGCCCAAACCGAATACCGCAATACTGTCACCGGGCTTCGGTGACAGCACGTTGAGCACCGCTCCGGCTCCGGTCTGCAGACTGCACGCCAACGGTCCGAGCAGCGACAGCGGCAGGGTCGGGTCCACCTTGACGGCGTTGCGGGCGGTGGCGACGGCGTGCGTGCCGAAAGAGGATTGGCCGAACCAGTTTCCGTGCACCGGCGCCCCGGCGCGCGTCATGGTGGTGGACCCGTCCCTGCGCACACCGCGATAGTTCAGGGCCGCGAACCGGTGGCAGTAGGCGGGCCGGCCGGACGTGCACGATCGGCAGTCGCGGCAGGAGTCGAAGCTGACCACCACGTGATCACCCGGGACAAGGGCGGTCACGGCGGGACCGACCGCAGCCACGACACCGGATGCCTCATGGCCGAGCACCACCGGCAGCGGCAGGGGAAGCGCGCCGTGTATCGCGGTGAGGTCGGTGTGGCAGATGCCCACTCCGGCCACCCGGATCAGGATCTCATCACCCAGCAACGGCCCGAACTCCACATCGGCGAACACCAGCGGTGTGCCGACGGCCTCCAACAGCGCAACCCGACCCGTGTGAAGCTCAGCCGGCACAGTGTTCTCCTCATCCGACAATGACGGTTGTCGGTGAGTCAGCCTACCGGTTGGTTGGGAGGTCGGGGCACCTCGGTGAACACGAGGATCGGAATGCGGCGGTTTCCGGCGAGGCGCTCGTAGTCGGCGTACGACGGGATGAACCCGACGACCAGATCCCACAGGCGGTCGCGTTCGGCGCCGGTGACTTCTTCACCCACGAACGAGCCGGTGTAGCCGCCCGCGGAGATGCGGACCTGCGGATTGGCCAGGACGTTGTAGTACCAGGCCGGGTGGCGGGAGCCGCCGTAGTTCGACGCGATCACCACCGCGCGGCCGCCGTCGGTGAAATACGTCAACGGGGTGGTGCGGGACCGCCCGGTCTTGGAGCCCTTGTGGAACAGCAGAAGCTCCGGAGTGACCAGCGCTGAGGACAACCGTCCGCGGGACAGCCGCAGCAGCGTCGGGTCGATGCGCGGAGCCACCCGGCGCGCGAGCCACCGGCCGGGTTTGGTGCCGGTCACTTTGGCGCCGACGCGCAGCAACGACGATCCGGCCGTCGGGTCCACCTCGGGAATGCCCACGCGCCCGATGATAGGTCCGGCCGACAAGTCGCCGGCAAGTCCGCGGCAAGTACCCGGGCCGACAGTGCAGTGACCGAATCCGCTGTCGACCAGGAGTGTCCCCATGACCACCGACTCTGCCAACGTGCCCACCGCCGATGTGCCCGACATCCTGGGCATGGCGATCGCCCACCGGGTGATGCTGCGCGACCTGGACCGCACCACCGGCATCACGATGGCGATGGCCGACGGCGGCGTGCCGATCAGCCGCCGCCGGGTACGCGCGCTGGTCCGTTACCTCGAGCTGATGGGCGAGTCCATTCACCATCACCACCGTGCCGAGGACGACATCCTGTGGCCGGTCATCGAGAAGCGGGCCGGATCACATATCGACCTCGCTCCGCTGACCGAGGATCACGAAGCACTCGATCCGAAACTCGACGGGCTCGGCGTCGCCGTCGGTCTGTTCGCCGCCGAGCCCACGCAGCGCACCGCGGCCGTCGTGGCGACCCGGCTGACGGAAATGCGCATCATGTTGCACGAGCACATCGCCGAGGAGGAACGCGACACGTTCCCGGTGATCCGGCGTTACCTGACGGTGGCGGACTGGAACGATGTCGAGGCCCGGATCCGCAGGTGCGCACGGATGTCGTTCGAATTGCCCCGCATCGCCGCTGCGGTGACGCCGGCCGAGCTCGACACACTCAAGGCGCAGGCCGGTCCCATGATCAATGTCATCCTGGCCCTGGTCCGGCCGCGGTATCGACGGATGGAGAAGGCCATCTGGGGCTGAGCGCGAGGTCGGCGGCGATGCGTGTGCGCACCACCTCGGAATCGGCGCGGTGCCCGACGGCATCGCCGGGGCGCCCGAGCGCGTCGGCCAGCAGCGCCAGCGCATCGTCCACCGTGCCGAAAGCCACCGAACCGGAGTCGATTCCGGCCACCCGCCCCGCCCAGGGAACCAGCTCGGCGTAGGCGTGCGCACAGGCCTCGAGGTCACCCACCCGCACCGCCGCGTGGGCGAACAACGCCATCCGGGCCAGCCAATAGTAGTTGCGGCGCAACGGCGCTCGCTGACCCCAGCGTTGGTGGGCCTCCTGCCCCCGCCCGGCGTCGAGCAGGCACAGCACCAGCGCTTCGTTCATGGCGTCCGGGTACACCTCGTGCAGGCCCACCATCACATCCACCAGCCCGGACATGTCGCCGCGGGCGAAACCGAGCACAAGCTCGAAGACCAGTGCCGCTTCGGCCGCGCTCGACATTCCGGTGTCGGCCATCTGTGCGGCCAGGCGCCGGTACTCGCGCTCGGCCTCGTCCAGCCGGCCGGTCAGCACGCAGAGCACCGCGTGGTAGATCTCCACCACCTGGACCAGGGCCGCGAGCTGTCCGCTGGTGGAGCGCTCGACCGCGAGGTCGGCTTGCCGGATGGCCTCTGGCAGGTCGGTGCGGGCCGACGCACACAGGAACAGGAACCAGTGTGCCAGCGCCTGATACCCGAGCAGGTCATGGGCGCGCGCCACCGAAAGCAGTTCCGCCACCAGGCTTTCCCGCTCATCGGCCAGATCGGGCCCCAGAGCCAGATAGGCGCGGGCGTTGAGCGCGGCGCACAGCGCGCTGGGATCACCGGCCCGGCGGGCGGTGGCCAGCGCTTCCTGTGACCACCGGATCACCTCATCCATACCGTAAGCGGCGGCGTCGTTCTCGGTTTCGAAGATCAGTGCGACCAACAACCAGACCCGCGTCACCGGGTCGGCATCGGGGTGTTCGGCGAGGGCGCGGCGCAGTGGCTGTTCGATGGCGGTGTCCTCGGCGCCGAAACCGTTGACGGTCCACGAGATCGGCGCCCGGTAGGCGGTCAGTGCCTCCAGCAGGAGCGCCTGGTTGTCTCCGGCCAGCTGGACGGCGCGCGCCCTGGCCGGACGCGCCTTTGTCGCCGCGCCCGCCTGCGCCGCTGCGCGAGTGAGCTGGACCAGCATCCGGACCTGAGCGGCGACGGGCACGCCGTTCTGAGCCAGCTCGGTCATCCGCAGCGCTTCCTGTGCCAGGTGCACGGCCTCGGCCGGAGAGTTCAGGGTGATCGCCTGTCCAGCTGCGGCAGAGGCCAATTCGGCCGCGTCGGCGGCGGTGGCCGGGGTGGCCGCGGCCAGGCCGTGGTGGGCCAGCGCCGCCACGTCCGGCGCCGGCGCGCCGCGCAGTTCACTCAGCACGGCCGCATGCCAGCGGGCCCGGCGCAACGCCGGGGTGTCCTCGTAGAGGGTGTCGCGCACCAGTGCGTGAGTGAACCGCACCCGCCCGGGCCCGGGCTCGCCGAGCAGGCCCGCCAGCACGGCGGCCTCCAGACCGTCGAGCACTTCGTCCTCGTCGCGCCGAGCGACCCGCAACAGCAGATCGACGTCGAGTTCGCGGCCCAGTACCGCGGCCTGCTGCAGCACTGTGCGGGCCGTCCCGGGAAGCCGGTTCAGGCGTCGGCGCAAAACATCCCGCACACCAGTCGGGACACTCGCCGACGCCGCGGCGGGTCCTTCGGCGGCGAGAAGCCGGGCGAATTCGGTGACGAACAACGGGTTTCCGCCCGTTCGTTCGATGAGCTGGTCGATCACCGTGGCATCGCGGGCGAAGCCGCCGTCGGGTGCGTGTTCGCGCACGAGCGCCACGATGCCTTCCCGGCTGAGCCCGCCGAGCTCCAACCGCTCCGCGGTGACGGACGCCAGTGCCGCCCAGGTGGCGGTCAGGTCTGGTCCGGCCTCGGCGCTGCGGTGCGCGGCGAGGATCAGGATGGCGCGGTCGGCGAGGTCGTGGGCGAACCCACGCAACAGCTGCAGCGTCGCGCCGTCCGCTCGGTGCAGGTCGTCGAGAACCACCAACAGCGGACTGTCGTCGGTGACGTGGCGCAGCCGCCGCGCCACCGCCGCCGCCAGTTCGAACGCCGAACCGAACTCCGGTGCCGGATCGCCAAGGGACTGAACCACTTCGGACCAGGCCCAGGCCGGGGGAGCGCCGTCGACCTCCGGACAACGGCCCCGCGCGACCGCCCACCCGCGCGCGCCGAGCCGGTGAGCCGCCACCTCCGCCAGGGTGGTCTTGCCCGCGCCGGAGTCGGCGCCCACCCATACGGTCCGCAGGCCTTTCGCGGTCACCATCGCCGCTGCGGCGTCGATCCGCGTGAGTTCGGCGGAGCGGCCGACCAAGGTGGCGCGGTACCGGGTCAGTGGCTCCGGCGGGTCGACGTGGGTGGGTGTGGCGGCCCGCGGGGCCGGGACCGCCCGGGGCGAACCCAGCAGGTCATCGGACTGGTCGAGGATCTTGGCTTCCAACTCCCGCAGCGCGGGCCCGGGATCGATACCGAGTTCGTCGGCCAGCCGGTCGCGCGCCGTCCGCAGCTGCGCCAGCGCGTCGCTCTGCCGGCCTGCCCGGTACAGCGCGAGCGCCAGCAGCCGCACCGCCTCTTCCCGCAGCGGGTCGGCGGCGAGATGACGCTCCAATTCGGGAATCAGCGTCGAATCCCAGCCGAGTTCCAGACCGATCGCCGCGTACTGCTCGACGGCGATGGCCCGCAGGCCGCCCAGTCGCACCGCTTCGGTTGCGGCCCAGTCGGCATCGGCGAACTCGGGGAGCACCGCACCGGTCCAGCAGTCCAGGGCGGCGCGCAGCAACCCGGCGCGCTGTTCGGGTTCAGCGGCGGCGCCGGCGTCGCGCAGCAGCGCCTCGAACCGCCACGAATCCACCGCATCCACGGGCAGTCGCAGTGCATAGCCTGGCGGGGAGCTCACCAGCACCTGGGCCGGAGTGCGCCGGGCCCGCGCGGGTTCGAGGACCCGCCGCAGGTTCGAGATGTGCACCTGCAGACCGCCGAGCGCCTTGGGTGGCGGTTCGGAGGTCCAGATGTCGTGGATGATCCGGTCGGTGGACACCACTTCGCCGGCGGCCACGGTCAGCCGCGCCAGCACGGCGCGTGGTTGCGGGCCTCTGAGTTCGACGATCTCACCCGCCACGCGGACCGTCAGCGGCCCGAAGACGGTGATCAGGATCTCGCTCATCGCCGACTCAGGATAAGCAGGCCCGGGTCCGGTCACCACACGGCGGGGTCAGGCGACTGGAACCGGCGGCGTTCAGCGGCGAATCTCGGTCTGCTGGTACAGCAGCAACTTCCAGCCGTCGCCGGTGCGGTGATAGGTGCTGGCCATCGCGCCGGTGAATGCGGGCTCCTCACCGTCGCGGTAGCCCACCCCGGTGTAGACCACCACCGCGTTGTCGGAATCGGCGCTCAGCAGGCGTTCGTCCCGGATCTCATAGGTACGCCACGGCGGCGATTGTGCGAGCGCCGACACCACGGTGTCGCGGTCCATCACCATGCCGTTGGCCAGCACCATGAGCGCCTGGGGCAGCATCAACGCGCCGTAGAACTGCGCCCCGGATGCCTCACACAGCGAGTCCCAGCCGGCGCGTTCCAGGCCGAGCAGCGTGTCCAGTAGCGATTCGTCTCCGCTCATGTTCGGGTGGATACCCACCGACGCAGGCGTTCTCAACCCCTGACGGTCACGGTGTCCACAGTCCAGGCGCGCGCCTGTTCGCTCATGGTGAAGCCCAACCCGGGACGGTCCGACAGATGCATACGTCCGTCGCGGATCTCGAGGTGTTCGTTGAAGAGGGGATCCAGCCAGTCGAAGTGCTCGACCCAGGTGCCGTGCGGGTAGGTCGCCGCGAGATGGAGATGGATCTCCATCGCGAAGTGCGGTGCCAGCTGGAGGTTCTTGAGCTGGGCCACCGTCGCGAGGGTGAGGAACTGGCTGATGCCGCCGATACGTGGGGCGTCCGGCTGGATGATGTCCACCGCCCCGGCATCGATGAGCCGCTGGTGCTCGCCGACGCTGGCCAGCATCTCGCCGGTGGCGATCGAGGTGTCGAGACGCTGCGCCAGCTGGGCGTGGCCCTCGGCGTCGTAGGCGTCCAGCGGCTCTTCGATCCACACCAGGTCGAACTGCTCGAGAATGCGCCCCAACCGCATCGCTGTGGGGCGATCCCACTGCTGGTTGGCGTCCACCATCAGCGGAACGTCATCACCGAGATGCTGACGCACCGCTTCCAGACGCGCGATATCGGCCCGCCAATCCGGTTGTCCTACCTTGATCTTGATGCCGCCGATACCGGAGGCCAGGGCGGCCGAGGCGTTCTCGAGCACCTGCTCGATGGGCGTGTGCAGGAACCCGCCGGAGGTGTTGTACGTGCGTACCGAATCATTGTGCGCACCCAGCAGTTTGGCCATGGGAAGGCCGGCGCGTTTGGCTTTGAGGTCCCACAGGGCGATGTCGAAGGCGGCGATGGCCTGGGTGGCCACGCCGCTGCGGCCCACCGATGCCCCGGCCCAGACCAGTTTGGTCCACAATTTGGCGATATCGCTGGGGTCCTCACCGAGCAGGACCGGCGCGATCTCGCGGGCATGGGCGAACTGTGCCGGACCGCCGGCGCGCTTCGAATAACTGAAGCCGATCCCCTGATGCCCCTGCGCACTGCGGATCTCGGCGAACAGGAAGACCACCTCGGTCATCGGCTTCTGCCTGCCGGTGAGCACCTTGGCGTCACTGATGGGATTCTTCAGCGGCAGTACCACCGACGACAGCGTCACCGACTCGATCTGGTCGATGGTGGCGGCCCCGGGCCGCATCGCCGCAAGCGCGGCCCCGGGATCCGACAGGGCGCTGGTGGGTTTGTGGTGGACGGCGGGCGTTGTCATGGGTCTCCTCGGAGGTGTGATCAGTGCGGCAGGCGGCCGTCGATGCGTTGCGGAACGTCGAGTGGGTTGGTGCGTTGGATCTCGGCGGGCAGAAGTTCGTCGGGCAGGTTCTGGTAGGCCACCGGACGCAGAAAACGCTCGATCGCCCTGCTGCCGACGGACGTCGTGGCCGGCGCGGAGGTCGCCGGAAACGGGCCGCCGTGCACCGTCGCATGACCGACTTCCACCCCGGTGGGCCAACCGTTGAACACGATGCGTCCGGCGATGAGCTCCAGGCGGGGTAGCAGTTCGGCGACGCGCGGGTGGTCGGCGGGCGCTGCATGCACAGTGGCGGTCAGCTGACCTTCCAGCGCGCCGGTGACCGCGGCGAGTTGGGCCTCGGGGGTTCGCACGATCAGCGAGGACGGGCCGAACACCTCCTCGGAAAGGTGTGGGTGCCGGAGGAAGTCGTCGGCCGTGGTGACCAACAACTGGGCGGCGCCACCACAGCTGGGGCCGGCGTCGACGGATCCGCGGGCCACCGCCTCGACGCCCGGGGTGGCTGCCGCCCTGGCGGCGGCCTCGGTGAATGTGGTGGCGATGGTGGAGTTGAGCATCGCCCCGCCCGGCGCCTCGGCCAGCGCCTTCGCCGCCGAGGTGATGAAGGTGTCGGCGTCGGGACAGTCGGCGAGGAACAGAAGACCGGGGCTGGTGCACAGCTGCCCGACGCCGGTCATCATCGAGCCGACGTAGGCGCGGCCGAGGTTGTCCGCGTTCTGCGCAAGCGCATGGGGCAGCAAGAACACCGGGTTGATACTCGACATCTCGGCGTAGACGGGAATGGGAACCGGACGCGCGGCGGCGGCGGCCACCAATGCCAGTCCGCCGCGCCGCGAACCGGTGAACCCGACCGCGCCGATGCGAGGGTCCGATACCAGCGCGACTCCGGCGCCCAAGCCCTCGCTGATCAGCAACGAGAAAGTGCCCTCCGGAAGTCCGTGCGCGGCAACGGCTCTGCGGACTGCGCGGCCCACCATCTCGGAGGTCCCCGGATGACCTGGATGCGCCTTCACGATCACCGGCGCACCGGCGGCCAGTGCCGACGCCGTGTCACCACCGGCGACCGAGAACGCCAGCGGGAAGTTGCTGGCGGCGAACACCGCCACGGGCCCCACCGGCACGGAACGCTGACGCAGGTCGGGTTTGGGCAGGGGCGTGCGGTCCGGGTCGGGGTGATCGAGCCGGGCCTGCAGCCAGGAACCCTCCCGCAGCACATCGGCGAACATTCGCAGTTGACCTGTGGTGCGGGCCAATTCGCCGGCCACCCGGGCCGCCGGAATGCCTGTCTCCGCGGTGACCCTGGCGATCAGGGTGTCGCCCAGGGCGTCGACCTCGGCTGCGATGGTTTCCAGGAACGCCGATCGCTGCTGGATGCTGGTGTGTCGGTAGGCGTCGAACGCCTCCCATGCCAGGGCGGCCGCGCGGTCCACGTCGGCGCTACCGGCGTCGTGATAGACCGGGTCGAGTTGTTCGCCGGTTGCCGGGTTCACCGGACGGAACTCCGGGCCGTCGTGAAAGTCGGCCGACCCGATGAGACTCGCGCCGGTGAGTTCCTCGGTGGTCGAGGGAGTGCTCATGTCACCTTCTTGATCAGATCTGCCAGTTCGGCGGCCTCGTCTGCCTCCAGATCGGTCAGCGGCGGCCGTACGGGACCCGCCGGGCGTCCGATGACATTCATGCCCGCCTTGATGATGCTGACCGCATACCCGGCCTTGCGGTTGCGGATGTTGCAGTAGGGGATGACGAACTCGTTGAGCGCGTTGATCACCCAGGGTGAGTCTTCCCGGCGCACCGCGGCGTAGAAGTCGAGGGCGAATTGTGGGACGAAATTGAAGATCGCCGAGGAATAGGTCGTCACGCCGAGTTTCAGGTAGGGCAGTGCGAACATCTCGGCGGTAGGCAACCCGCCGATGTAGGTGAGCCGGTCTCCGATGCCCGCGTAGATCCGCGTCATCAACTCGATGTTGCCGTAGCCGTCCTTGAAGCCGACCAGGTTCGGACAGGATTCGGCCAGTCGCGCAACGGCGGTCTCCGAGTAGATGGCGTTGGCTCGCGAGTAGATGATCACACCGAGGCGGGTGGCCGCGCACACCTGCTGCACGTGCGCCACCAGGCCGTCCTGGCTGGCCTCGGTCAGGTAAGGCGGAAAGAGCAGGATTCCGTGTGCGCCAGCGGCTTCGGCGTCCCGGACCATCTCCACGGCGATCGCGGTTCCGTATCCGGCGGGTGCTACCACGGGTAACCCGTCCGGGGCTTCGCCCACCGCCGCCGACACCACCTGCTGCACCTCGTCCGGTCTCAAGGAGAAGAATTCGCCGGTGCCACCGGCGGCGAAGAGCCCGGCCACACCCTTGTGGTGTCCGGCGTACTGACTCAGCCAGGCGATGTTGTCGCGGTAGGCGTCCTCGTCGAAGGTCTGATCGCTTCGCAGATGAGTGATCGGGAAGGACAGCAGGCCCGAGCCCAGACGCGCGGCGACTTCGGCGGGAGTCATCAGACACCGACTTTCTTTGTAGGGGTGGATTCGTCGTCACTTCTACGGTCTCGCCGCCGGGCGAAAACACGCCGGATCAGTGGCAGCAGAACCGCCAGGAACAGCACGGCGAAGATGGTTCCGGAGATGGGCCGGGTGACGAATCCGGTGGGATCGCCGTCGAAGATCAGCAGGGAGCGCCGGACATTGGATTCCACCAGTGAGCCCAGGACGAACGCCAGGACCATCGGGCCGGGATCGAATCCGGTCTTCTTCATCAGATAGCCGACGATGCCGAAGGCGACCATGACGAAGATGTCGAAGGTGGAGTTGTTGATGGTGTAGACGCCGAGAAGGGTGATCAGGGCGGTGATCGGAGCCAGGATCGCCGGACGGATCCGCAGGATGCGGACGAACACGCCGACCAGCGGGATGCTCAGCAGCAGCAACAACAAATTGCCCAGGTACATCGAGTTGATGACGCCCCAGAACAGGTCGGGGTGTTCGTCGACCAGTTGTGGGCCCGGGGAGATGCCCAGGATGAGCAGGGCACCGAACAGCATCGCCATGGTGGCGTTGGCGGGGATACCGATGGTCAGCAGCGGGATGAACGAGGACGTGGCGGCCGCGTTGTTGGCGGTTTCCGGCGCGGCCACACCTTCTACGGCACCGCGGCCGAACCGTTCGGGTGTCTTGGAACGCTTCTTCTCCACGGCGTAGGCGACCAGAGACGACAGCACCGCGCCACCGCCGGGCAGCACGCCCAGGATGAAACCGATGACGGAGCCGCGGCCGATCGCCCCGGAGGACTGCTTGAGTTCTTTGCGTGATGGCCAGACGTTGCCGATCTTGGCCGGAACGTGTGGCCGGCCGTGCCGCTGTTCGAGGTTGTACAGGATCTCACCGACTCCGAACAGCCCCATCGCCACGATCACGAAATCGATCCCGTCGGCCAGTTGCAGGCTGTCGAAGGTGAATCGGGAGGCTCCGCTGAAACTGTCACGGCCGACGGTTGCCAGCAGTAGTCCGACGGAGGCCGCGATGAGGGACTTGACGATGTTGCCGCTGCCGATGGCCGCGACGAGGAACACTCCGAACAGTGCCAGCGCGGCGTACTCCGGTGGCCCGAAGTCGAGGGCGAACGCCGCGATCACCGGTGCGAGCAGGGACAGCCCGATGATCGAGATCGTGGCGCCCACAAAGGAACCGATGGCGGCGATGCCCAGCGCGGTGCCGGCCTTGCCCTGTTTGGCCAGGGCGAAGCCGTCGAACACGGTGACCACCGAGGATGCTTCGCCGGGTAATCGCAACAGCACCGAGGTGATGGTGCCGCCGTATTGGGCCCCGTAGTAGATCCCGGCCAGCATGATGATGGCCGCCACCGGATTGATGCCGTAGGTGATCGGCAGCAGGATGGCGATGGTGGCGGCGGGTCCGAGCCCCGGCAGCACGCCGATGATCATGCCGATCAGGACGCCGATGAGGCAGTACAGCATGTTCTTGGGCTCGGTGACGAGGGCGAACCCGTCGATCACTGCATTGAAATCCATGGTGGCTCGCAGTCAGAACGCAATGAGATGGGGCAACGGGATCCGCAGCCCGTAGAGGAACAGGAAGTAGAACGCAACGGTGGTCAGCACGCTGACGATCAGTGTGCTGCGCCAACTCTCGCGTCCGAGGAACCGCATCCAGAGCACACAGAGGGCCAGCGCGGGAATCTCGAACCCCGTCACGGGCAGCAGCGCTCCGAACGCCAGAAACGAGACGGCGCCGACGGCCGGCAGGACGCTGCTGCGGGTGAACGCCTCGGTGTCGTGCAGTCGGCGGCCGACCACCAGCAGCACGGCCGACAGTGCGGCGACCGCCACGCTGACGACGAACGGCCAGGTTCCGGGGCCGGGCTCTGGCAGCGAGCCCAGCCCGTAGCCGTAGGACAGCACCGCGCCGGTGATGCCGAGGAGCAATCCGACTGTGCCGGAGATTATTTGATAGGGGTATCCGCCTTCAGGGGGTCGCTCTTCGTCGAGTTCGTGAGCGATCTCGGCTTCGACCTCCTCCAGCACATCGCGCGTATGCGGGTGTGCCGGGCGCCCGGGGATGTCGTTCATGGGGGGCTGCCGCTCAGCTCTCACGCATGGAGATGCCGTACTGCGTGACCAGGTCCGCGTAACGCTTCTGGTCCTCCTGGAGTCGGGTGAGCACTTCCTCACCCGGTATCTCCATGGGCGTCAAGCTGTTCTGCTTGTTGAACTCCTTGTACTCGTCGGTGGCGAACGTCGCCTCCAGCCCCTCAACGAGCCGGTCCTTCACCTCCTGCGGCGTGCCCTTGGGAACCGTCATGAAGCGGTACTGCGTCACCTCGACATCAAGGCCCTGTTCCTTGGCGGTGGGCACATCGGGCAGGTATTCGATGCGCTCGGGGGAGAACACCGCGAGTGCGGTCAGCTTGCCCGATTGGATGTTCTCGATCGCTTCCCCGGTCTGGATGGACGCCACGTCGACCTGATTGCCCAGTACCGCCGTCAGAGCGGGGGCGCCGCCGTCGAAGGGCACCGGCTGCGCGTCCACATTGCTGGTCTTGAACAGCAGGGCGGCAGACAGTTGGGCGCCGGTGCCGACACCGGTTGTGGCGTAACGGATCAGACGTCCGGCGTTCTGGACGTCCTGGAGGTTGCGCAGACCGCTGGCCGGGCTCGCGACCAGAACGTAGTCATCGCGGGACACGCCCTGAACCACATCGAACTGATCGATCGAGGTGACTTCGTCAGGGCTCACGGCCAAGGGGGTGATGGCGAACAGTGAGGCGTTCTGGATGGCGATCTTCTTGCCGTCCGGGGCGGCGTTGGCCACCTCGGCGGCCGCGAGCGCGCCGTTGGCGCCTTCGCGGTTGATCACCGGGAAGGAGGCTCCCAACTCCTGCTCGAGCCCGCGGGACACCGCTCTGCTGATCAGATCGGACGATCCGCCCGCAGAGGCCCCGACGTACATCTCGACGGTTCCGGACGGATAGGTATCTCCATCGCTTCCGCCGCCCGTGGTGTTCTGCACGCCGCCGCAGGCAGTCAGCATCACCGCGGCGGCCGCCACGGCGCCGGCGCGGGTGAGGATTGTCGGACGGTGGGATTCGAGGATGGCCATGGTGCGACTCCCGGTGTTGGTGATATACGACACACAGTGCTGTTCGTGTGGTGGTCGTCACTCACGCTACGCACGCTCCGATGCCAGTCCAACCCAAATTTGGCATCAATCAGTGCTGAGATTGAATCAATCGCCCTCAGGCGTGGACCGCGGTGGTCCTCCGCTGAGCCGCGCGGAGTTTGCCGGTCAGGTGTACGGGTCATCATGCAGGCGTGAATTTGTTGCCGGCGCCTGAGGCCACCCTGTCCGACTCGGCAGTCCAAGACGCGCTCAGCTCTGCGGTTCGGATCATCGGTCCGCTGCTGGACGTGCTGTGGGGCTCCGATCCGTTGGGGCTCAAGCGGCGCACCTGCACCGAGGACGGCGGGCCCGTCGGCAAGGTGGCGGGCAGCATCGGATGGGTTCTCAACGCCGTCGATGTCCCCGGCACCGACGCCTGGGACGAACTGGATGTCGACCAGCGGATCCACTGGTGGGTCTGGCGGGTGGGTGCGCTGAACAACGTCGCTGTTGCGTTCCCCGGCTTTCTGGGCGTCCTGGCCCGGCAATTGCCCGTCCAGGATCTGCTGGGCTTCGTCAACCAAGCCATCGTGTTGTGCGCGGTGGCACGCGAACTGGGCGTCACCGATCATCAGAGGCAGGTGCGGCTGCTGGCCGCGGTGCTGTGCGGTCGCGACCTCACCGCGCCGGGGAACGCTGAGGCCGCTGACCCGCCGCCGGACATTCCGCGGACCCCGGCGGGGATCGGCAAGGCGCTGTGGAGACTCGCGGGACTACTCAATGCGGTGGGTGACGAGGTGGCCAAGCGACCGCATCCCCGGGCGCCGTTCGAATACCTCGGGATGTTGCCCGCAGTAGGCGCCGTAGCCGGCTACTTCGGCGAACTCGGTGCGCTGTCGCGGGCGGCGAAGAGGGCGCGGAAGTGGATCGCCGAGGATGCCGGCACCGGGGTCCGCGTCTAGGTTTTCTTCACGATGCGCGGGGCCAGCTGGACGATCTCAGGCACCACCGAAGGGTTCGCGCGGGCCAGGGCCACCAAGGCCACCAGGGTGTCGGCGACATCGCGCAGCGCCGACATCTGTTCGGGCAGTTGACCGTGCTGGACCCAGGACCGGAACAGGACCGCCAGCAGGTCGCGGTCTGCCCCGCGCAAGATCTCGGTGCCCTCCGTCGGCCCGATACCGACACGGACTATGGACAGGTCCGGGTGTTCGCTACGCCATGAGTGCAGGATCTCGTCGAGTGCGGCCTTGCTCGCGCTGTACGCGGCGACGCCGGCACGCGGCCGGCCCACATCGTGGCTCGAGGTGATCAGCACGACCCCGTGCTCGGAAAGGTGCGGCAGCGCGGCGCGAAGCACGTTGTTGGCTCCGACGGCGTTGACCAGGTAGGCGTGCATCCACGTCGCGACATCGGTGTCCTCGATGTGCGCGATCGGTACCGCGGTGCTGGTGAACACCACGGCGTCGAGGCCGCCGAGGCTCTCGACGGCCGACGCCACCACCTTCTTGATGGCCGCTTCATCGGCCACGTCCAGTTCGAACGGCGTGCCGCCGGTGCTGGCTGCGAGCTCGGTCAGCAGGTCCATTCGCCGGGCGGCGACCGCCACCGTGGCCCCCTGCTCGGCGGCGCTGAGCGCAACACCGTGACCGATTCCCGACGACGCCCCGACGATGAGCAGCCGCAGGCCGGCGACGTCGTCGCGTTTTCCGATCATCGAGAACCGCCTTTGCAGGTCGTGGATAGCGCACTATGCAGGTTAGGTAATGCTATGTTCACGCGAACATTACCGGGCCTGCCGATGACTTCCGGGCGCGGCCGAGGTCTATCCGGGTAGTCGGACATCAACCGTGCTCGGAGAGGAAACCTCACGACCACCGAATCCGCCCCGGCCCCCGCCTCGGCGAAGCCGCCTGTCGTGGATGTGCAGACCTGGCGTGCTGCCCTGGAAGACCTTCGCCGTCGTGAGAAAGCCGCCACCCGCGAACTGGACGCGATCGCCGCCCAACGGCGTCGGCTGCCCATGGTGGAGCTCCCCGAGTACACCCTCATCGGCGAGGAGGGCCCGGTCAGGCTGGCCGATGTGTTCGCCGGTCGCTCCCAGCTGATCGTCTACAACCACATGTGGACCGACGGCGCCGAATGGCAGTGCGGCGGCTGTACCGGATTCACCTCCCAGTTCACCCGGCTGGAATTCCTGGACAACTACGACGCCCGTTTTGTCATCGTCACCAACGGCCCGATCGACGAGGCCCTGGCCTATCGCGACAAGGTGGGCAACAAGATGGCGTGGTACTCGTCGTCGGAGAGCTCGTTCGGCGCCGACGTCGACGCGGCACCCGGGGAGGGCTTCGCGGTGAACGTCTTCCTGCGCGACGGCGCTACCGTCTACCGCACCTGGCACACCAACGGCCGCGGCACCGAGCAACTCAGCCACACCTTCGGGCTCGTCGACGTACTGCCGTGGGGACGTCAGGAGGAGTGGCTGGACTCACCCGAGGGCTGGCCGTCCCGGCCGACCTACTCCGGCTGGCTGGACAGCCCGGACGTCGCGAAAGCCTATGGGCGGGAGGCGAAATGACCGAGCGGTACCACCGTGGATTCGCTTGGTGCGGTGTAGACAGCGTTACGAATATCCTTCGAGCAGGGCGGTCAGGATCCGGGTCAGGCGCGCACTGACATCGAATACGGCGAGCTGCAGTTTCGGGTCGCTGCGGTAGAGCTGGGCCACGTCCGGAGCAGGGGTGGCCATCTGCCACAGGGCGCCCGCCATCGACGTCGCAGTCGCGATGACGTCCACCGCCTCCTCGACGGCCAGGCGCGGGCGTAGCCGTCGGAGTTCGGTGACCAATGCGTCGACCTCGGCGTGGGTGACGAGCTTGAACGCCCGCACCTGGTCGAGGGAGACGTTGCGTTCCAGGTTCAGCGGAGCCTGGGCCAAGAGGTCGCAGAACAACGGCCGCGCCAGGAGTGTTTCCGTGATGGCCTCGGCGATGGACGCCGCTGAGGTCCGCGCTTTCATGTCCGCGGTGCGTGCCCGCAGCGCTTGTGACCACTCCTGCCAGCCGCCGGCCGTCAGCCGCAGGAAGATCTGTTCGCGTGTCTCGAAGTAACGCAGCAGCGCGGACTTGTGCATACCGACGGCGGCGGCCAGGTCCGTCAAGGTGATCTGCCGGATGCCGTGCTCGGTACCCAGGCTGGTGGCGGCGTCCAGGATCGCCTGCTCACGCTGCTGTTTGGCCGCGGCCGAGCGCGCGCGCTGGAAACCTGTGTCGGAGGCCACGGACAGATATTACACAACACCGTTGCACTATTAACGCAACGGTGTTGTACTAAATGCATGACTGTTTGGTTCATCACCGGTTCCTCGCGCGGCTTCGGCCGCGAACTCGTCACGGCCGCACTGGAAGCGGGTGATCAGGTGGCCGCCACCGCGCGTACACCCGGTGACCTCGACGATCTGGTCGCCAAAGGTGGCGAGTCGATCCTTGCCCTCCCACTGGATGTCACCGACGCCGACGCCGCCCGCGCGGCCGTCAACGCAGCCGTCGCCCGATTCGGCCGGATCGACGTGGTGGTGAACAACGCGGGATACGCCAACGTCGCGCCGATCGAGACCGGCGACGAGGCCGACTTCCGCGCGCAGTTCGAGACCAATTTCTGGGGTGTTTACCACGTTTCGCGCGCCGCACTTCCGGTGCTTCGTGCTCAGGGCAGCGGCACCATCGTCCAGTTCTCGTCGGTCGGGGGGCGCGTGGGCGGCTCCCCGGGTATCGCGTCGTACCAGGCGGCGAAATTCGCCGTCGACGGCTTCAGCCGTGTCTTGGCCGTCGAGGCGGCGCCTTTCGGTGTGCGCGTGATGGTCGTGGAGCCAAGCGGTTTCGCCACGGACTGGGCAGGCCCGTCGATGACCGTGCACGAGGTCCCCGACGAGTACCAGGCAACTGTCGGTGACTTCAACCGGCGGGTGCGCGACAGCGGGATCGGCGCGGCCGGTGACCCCGCCCGCGCCGCGCAGATCATCGTCGCGGCCGTCAAACGTGAACATCCGCCGACGCACCTGCTGGTGGGGGTCAACGCCGTCGAGATGGCACTGGACTACTCGCAGCGGCAGGCCCGGGAGGCGACGCTGTGGGGTGCCGTCGGTCGGTCCGCCGACTATGGGCAGCCGTTTCCGGTCGAGTTCCCGCCGGACGTGAGGATCTAGCGGCCGGTGCCGTCCTGGGTGCGGTCCAGGATGGTGGTGAATTTCATCCGGTCGCCGCGATAGAGCGAGCGGCGCTGTTCGATGGGGATCCCGTCCGGGTCGTAGGAGACCCGGTTCAGCAGATACATCGGGGTGCGGGCGTCGACCGTCAGCAGCGCGGCCTCGCGCGCATCGGGCAACGTGGTCTCGATGGTGTCGACGGTGCGGTCGAAGACGATGCCGCGCCGCCCGAGTTCGGCGTAGAGCGAGGTGCGATGGTCGAAACCCTCCCGTAAGCCCGGATAGCGTTCGGCGGGAAGTTTGGTGGTCTCCAGGCCCACGCGGGCGCCGTCGGTGGTGAACACCCGCTCGAGTTGCAGGATCGGCGCACCCAGGTCGATGTCGAGCTGCACGGCAAGCACCTCGTCGGCGTCGAATTCGCTCCAGCCCACCAGGATTCGGCTGGTTTCGAGACCGCTGGCCCGCGATGCCTCGGTGTAGGACCCCATGGCCAGGGGCAGGGTGACCTTGGGCTTGGCGACGACGGTGGTGCGGCCGCGACGTTCGATCCGGCCGGCGACCAGGAGTTCGCGTAAGGCCTGGCGGAGGGTTTCGCGGGCGACGTCGTAGCGTTCGGCGAGGACGCGTTCGGCGGGGAAGGCGTCGCCCGGGCTCAGCCCGTCCAACAACTCGTCGAGCTGGCTACGCACGATCTGGTGCTTCAGCACCCTCGGTTCCTCGGAGACGCTCACGTGTTCGAGATTATCAGGCACTGGTCTAGACCAAGCTGTCGACAATTGTTCATCTGCCGGCCACCATCGTGGCACCCCTTGGTCTATACCAACCGCCAGAGTGGTCCGCATGTCGATCAACACCGAAGCCAACGCCGCCGATCCCACTACGGCCGCAGGCGAATTCGCACCTGACATCTCACTCGTGGTGCTGGACATGGCAGGCACCACCGTGGCCGACGACGGACTGGTTCTCCAGGCCTTCGACGCGGCCGCCACCGCTGCCGGACTGCCCGCGAGCGGCCCGCAGCGCGCCACCGCCCAACAGTACGTGCTGGACACCATGGGGCAGTCCAAGATCGAGGTCTTCCGTGCACTGTTCGGCGACGAGGGCCGCGCACAGACGGCGAATGCGGCCTTCGAACAGGCCTACGACGCCTCCATCGACGGCGGCGTGCGCGCCATCCCCGGGGCCGCCGACGCCATCACCGCCCTGCGCAACGCCGGCATCCGGGTGGTTCTCACCACCGGGTTCAGCCCCAGCACCCAGGCGCGCATCCTGGGCGCGCTGGGGTGGGAGGAGCTGGCCGACCTGGTGCTGGCTCCCGGTGAGGGCGGACGGGGGCGGCCCTACCCCGACCTGGTGCTCAACGCCCTGCTGCGCACCGGTGTGAACGACGTGGCGCAGGTGGCCGTCGTCGGTGACACCGGAAGCGACATTCTCTCCGGCCGCCGCGCCGGAGCCTCCATCGTCGCCGGTGTCCTCACCGGCGCGCACGACCGCGACGCGCTCCTGGCTGCGGGAGCCACCCACGTCCTGGCTTCCGTGGCCGAACTCCCGGGCCTGCTCCTCCCGTCCTGACCCACCCCCTCGAAAAGGATCTGCTCCCATGAACTCTCGCAAAGCACTGCTGTCCGTCACCACCCTGGCCGCCGCCGCCACCCTGGTCATGTCGGGGTGTTCGAGCTCGGACTCCGGATCCGGCACCACAGAGCAGGGCTTCCCCGAAACCCTCACCCTGGCCGCCATTCCGGCCGAGAACTCCACCGACCTGAAGGCCAGTTACGACCCGCTGATCAAGCTCCTGGAGAAGGAGACGGGATCGACCGTGGAGTTCGTGCAGGCCTCGGACTACGCCGGCGTCGTGGAAGGCATGATCGCGGGCAATGTCGATCTGGCCTTCTTCGGCCCGTTCGCCTACGTGGTGGCCGGCATCAACGGCGCCAAGCTCACCCCGCTGGGTGCGGTGATCGGCGAAGAAGGGGAGGAGCCCGGCTACCAGTCCTACGGCCTGGCCCGCTCCGAGGAGGCAAACATCAACAGCCTGAACGATTTCGCCGGCAAGAAGGTCTGCTTCGTCGACCCCGGTTCCACCTCCGGCTTCCTCTACCCGAGCGCCGGGCTGATCGAGGCCGGCGTCATCAAGTCGGGTTCCGAGGCCGACATCTCGGCAGCCATGACGCCCATCTACGCCGGCGGCCACGACGCCTCCGCACTGTCGATCGCCAACGGCGACTGCGACGCCGGCTTCGCGTTCGACACGATGGTCGACACCACGATGATCGAGAAGGGCGACCTGCAGCCGGGCCAGCTCAAGACGGTCTGGAAGTCCGAGATGATCGCCGGCTCGGTGTTCGCCGCCAACGACGACCTGGGCACCGAGACCGTCGACAAGCTGAAGACCATCTTCACCGAGAAGGCCAACGTGACGTCCTTCGAGGCCGAGGGTTTCTGCGAGGGTGACGCCTGCCGCATCACCGACGAGCGGGCCTGGGGTGTGGTGCCGGCCAGCGACTCCGACTACGACGGCGTACGCCACGTCTGCGACGTCACCGGCTCCGAAAAGTGCAAGGGCTGACCGGTGAGCGAGTCCAGTACCGCCGGTCATCCCGTGGCCGGCGACGATCTCGTGGTCGATGCCCGGGACGTCACCAAACGATTCGGGGACACCCTGGCACTGGACAACGTGTCGGTGCAGGTGCACCGCAGTGAGTTGGTGGTGCTGCTGGGTCTGTCCGGCTCCGGCAAGTCGACGCTGCTGCGCTGCCTCAACGGTCTGCATCCCGTCACATCGGGGACCGTCGAGGTGGGCGGCACCCGGGTGGACCAGGCCGGCTCGCGCGAACTGCGCGCCCTGCGCCGCAACGTCGGCTTCGTGTTCCAGCACTTCAACCTCGTCGGACGGCTCAGCTGCCTGGAGAACGTGCTCATCGGCGGGTTGGGCCGCCTGGGATTTCCGCGCTACGGCGCCCTGACCTACCCGAAGCGGATGCGTGCCGAAGCCCTGGAACACCTCGACCGGGTGGGGCTGGCGGACTACGCCGAGCGACGTGCCGACACGCTGTCCGGTGGTCAGCAGCAGCGTGCGGCGATCGCCCGGACCCTGATGCAGAGGCCGGGGTTGGTGCTGGCCGACGAACCGGTGGCCTCACTGGATCCGGAGAACGCCGGTGTGGTGATGGACCTGCTGTTCCGGGTCTGCATCGAGGAGAAGCTCACCGTCGTGTGCACGCTGCACCAGGTTGATCTCGCGCTCGGCTGGGCGCACCGCATCGTCGGTCTGCGCTCCGGTGAGAAGGTGCTGGACCGCCCGGCGGTGGGGATGACGCGCGATGAGGTGATGGCGATCTACCAGCGGGTGGATCCCACCGTCTCACAGACCAACGCGGCATCCGCGCGCCAGGGGCGACCGTGAGCATCGTCGCCGAACGGCCCACCGAGCCCCGCCCGGCCGGGTCTGGCTCGCGGCGCCCCCTGCGACCCGGGCTGCTGCCGATCATCGCGGTGCTCGCCGCGGCGGCCACCGTGGTGTCGGCCTGGTCCATCGACTTCGCCCCGCTGGCACTGATCGACGAGCTGGACAAAGTGTGGGCGCTGCTCGAACGGATGGTGCCCCCGCGCCTCGACGACCCCGGCCGTATCGGGGTGCTGGCATTCGAGACGCTGTTGATGGCCATCCTCGGGACGGTGCTGGCCGCGATCGCCTCGGTGCCGTTGGCCTTCATGGCGGCGCGTAACACCACCCCGCACCCGGCGGTGTACGCGGTGGCGCGGGCTTTCATCACGTTCTGCCGGGCCATGCCCGATCTGCTGTTCGCGGTGCTGTTCGTCCGCGCCCTCGGCATCGGGGTCCTGCCCGGGATCCTGGCGCTGGCGCTGCACTCCATCGGCATGCTGGGCAAACTGTTCGCCGACGCCATCGAGCAGAGCGACGCCGGACCACGCGAAGCCGTCCGCAGCACGGGTGTCGGCTACTTCCGGGAGATGCTCAACGCTGTTGTCCCGCAGGTGGTCCCGTCATGGATCGGCACCTTCGTCTACCGCATCGACATCAACCTCCGGATGTCGGTGGTGCTGGGCTTCGTCGGTGCCGGCGGCATCGGCTTCGCGCTCCAGGACGCCCTGCGTGGGCTGATCTACCCCCGCGCCCTGGGTATCGTGCTGGTGATCCTGGTGATCATCGCGGCGATGGAACTGCTGGCCATCGGCATCCGGCGGATGCTGCTGAGCGCGTCGCAGGGCGATCCCCGGCGGGACCGCTACGCCCGGGTGTTCTTCTCGGCGCTGCTGATCGTCAGCACCGTCGCCTCGTTCGTGGTGCTCGACCTCAACCCGCTGTCACTTCTCACCTGGGTCGGTCCGTCATTGGAGGTGTTCACCCGGATGATCCCGCCCAACTTCGACGCCCTCGGCAACGAGTTGTTCATCGCCGCGGCGCAGACGGTGGCCATCGGTGTGGTGTCGACCGCGATCGGTGTGGTGCTGTCCATTCCGGTGGGAATCCTGGCCGCGCGCAACGTGACTCCGCACCCGGCGGTGTACTGGGTGGCGCGCGGCTGGATCCTGGTGGTGCGCGCGGTCCCGGAGCTCATCCTGGCCGTGGTGTTCGTCGCGGCGCTGGGACTGGGGCCCATCGCGGGCACCTGCGCCCTGGCCATCGCCTCCATCGGGTTCCTGGCGAAACTGGTGGCCGATTCCGTCGAGGAGATCGACTCCGGGCCCATGGAGGCCGTACGCTCCGTCGGCGGTGGTTGGTGGAAGACGTTGACCTCGGCGGTGATTCCCCAAGCCATGCCGTCCATGGTGGGGTCGAGCCTGTACATGTTCGACGTCAACGTCCGCACCTCCACGATCCTGGGCATCGTCGGCGCGGGCGGCATCGGCTTCCTGTTGTTCGAGTCGATAAGAACACTCAACTTCGACGTTGCCGGAGCGATCGTGCTGGTCATCTTCGTCATCGTCTATGCCATCGAAAGGTTGTCCGGATGGATCCGCTCACGCCTGGTGTGACCCGCGTCGCGGTGTGGACCGGTGGCTCCGACGTCGACATCAGGGACGTCGAGGTCCCCGAGATCAGTGACGGCGACCTGCTGGTACGGGTGGCACTGGCCACGGTGTGCGGCAGCGACCTGCACACCGTGACCGGCCGCCGCCCCGGTGCCTGCCCGTCGGTGCTGGGCCATGAGGCCGTCGGCACGGTGGTGGCGGCCGGCCCGAATGCCGTGGCGGGCGTAGGGGAGCGCATCATCTGGTCGGTCACCGTCTCCTGCGGGCGGTGCTCGCGGTGCCGCGCCGGACGCAGCGCCAAATGCCTGTCGGTCCGCAAGGTCGGCCACGAAGCCTACGACGGTGACTGGGCGCTGTCGGGTGGCTACGCCGAGCACATCGTGCTGCCGCGAGGTACCGCCGTCGCGACGGTGCCCGAGCACATCCCCAACCCGGTCGCCGCGCCGGCCGCCTGTGCGACCGCCACGGTGATGGCCACGCTGGAAGCAGCGGGAAATGTTGAGGGGCAACGGGTTCTGATCATCGGCGCAGGGATGCTGGGGGTGGCGGCGGTGGCGGCTTTCACCGATGCCGGCGCCGACGTCATGGTCACCGACCCGGATCCGGTGCGGGTGGAGACCGCGCGAAAATTCGGGGCTGCCCCGGATTCGGGTGAAACCATCGACGCCGCCGTCGACTTCTCCGGCGCGGCTGCGGCCATCGGGGACGCGCTCGCACGCCTGGACGTCGGTGGGCGACTGGTGCTGGCCGGTTCGGTGATGCCGGGTCCGGCGATCCCGGTGGATCCCGAAGCGGTGGTGCGCCGGTGGCTGACCATCACGGGCGTGCACAACTACGAGCCCCGGCATCTCGATGCGGCCGTGGACCTGCTCGACAGGACGCTCGGCCGTTACCCCTGGGAGTCGCTGATCGCCGCACCCCTGCCGCTGGATGCCATCAACCGGGCTTTCGTCCGTCCCGCACCTGGTCTGCTTCGCACCTCGATCAGGCCCTGACAGTCAAGGAACTCAGTGAAGATCATCATCATCGGTGGCGGGATACTCGGCACCGCCCATGCCCTGGAAGCGATTTCGCGCGGTCACCACGTCATCCAACTCGAACGTGAACAGCAGGCCCGCGGCGCCACGGTACGTAACTTCGGCCTGGTGTGGGTGTCGGGGCGCGCCGAACACGAACTCACGGCGGCGCTGCGTTCCCGTGAGCTCTGGTCCGATCTCGGCGCCAAGATCCCCGAGATCGGCTTCCGGGCCAACGGCTCGATCACCATCGTGCGTTCCGAGGCCGAGATGGCGGTGGCCGCCGAGGCCCTCGCGCGCCATGATGCCGACGCCCGCGGCTTCGAACTGCTGGATCCCGACCAGGTGCGCCGGGTCAACCCCGCGCTGCGGGGCGAATTCGCCGGCGGGCTGCTGTGCACCCAGGACGCCGCCGTCGAGTCCCGCGTCGCGTTGCCTGCGATGCGTGCGTTCGCCGAGGCCAGCGGCCGCTACACCTTTCACGGCGGCACCGAGGCGCGCAGTGTCCGCGGTGGCACGGTCACCGACGATCGCGGCCGGGTGCACGACGCCGACGTGGTGGTGGTCTGCCCGGGTGCTGCCCATACCGGTTTGCTGCGCGAACTCGCCGGTGACCTCCCGGTGCGGCGGGTGCGCCTGCAGATGATGCAGACCGCGCCGCTCGGCGAGGAGCTGACCACCGCGATTGCCGACGGCGACAGCATGCGGTACTACCCGGGCTTCGGTGGACCGGCGCTGGAGGCGTTGCGGGCCGCCGAACCCCAGGCGCCGGTGGCGGCGGACAATCACATGCAGTTGCTGTGTGTGCAACGACTGCACGGGGGCCTGACCATCGGCGACACCCACGAGTACGACGAACCGTTCCCCTTCGATGTCGACGAGGCACCGTATGACTACCTGCGCGAGGTCGTCGAAGCCCTGTTGGGCCGGCCGCTGCCGGCCGTGGTGCGGCGCTGGGCGGGGGTGTACAGCCAGTGCATCGACCCCGCAGAGCTGGTGTGCCGCAGGCAGGTGGACAACTCCGTCTGGGTGGTCACCGGTCCCGGGGGGCGGGGGATGACCCTGGGTCCGGTGATCGCGGAGCAGACCGCCGATGCATTGCGTCTGTGAGGATGCGACCCTTGACGGATGCCACGGGACGAATCGCAGCAGCAGTTTCCGCGCACCAAGGATGCCTACGAGACCAAGGACATCGGACGCCTTCTGCTGCGCTGTGAAGACCGGTCAGGGTTGGTGGCGGCCGTGAGTTCGTACCTGACCGGGGTGGGCGCCAACATCATCTCACTCGATCAGCATGCCACGGAGCAGTCCGGCGGGATTTTCATGCAGCGCACCATCTTCCATCTCCCCGGTCTCACCGCGGCACGCGACGAACTCCGGGACGGGTTCGCCCGCGAGGTGGCCGAACCGTTCGCCATCGATTTCCGGCTCACCGACGCCTCACGTCCCAAGCGGGTCGCCATCCTCGCGTCGCGGGAGGATCACTGCCTGTTGGATCTGCTGTGGCGTAACCGCCGGGGTGAGCTCGACATGTCGGTGGTGATGGTGATCGCCAATCACGCTGACCTCGCCGACCAGGTCCGGCCGTTCGGTGTCCCCTTCATCCACGTCCCGGCGCACCGGGACATCCGCGCCGAGGCGGAAGCGCGGATGCTCGACATGCTGCGGGGCAATGTCGATCTGGTGGTGCTCGCGCGCTACATGCAGATCCTCAGCCCGGCGTTTCTCGCCGAGGTGGGATGTCCGGTCATCAACATCCACCATTCGTTCCTGCCCGCGTTCATCGGCGCCGCACCGTATCGCCGGGCCAGGGAGCGGGGTGTCAAACTCGTTGGGGCGACGGCACATTACGTCACCGAGGACCTCGACGAAGGCCCGATCATCGAACAGGACGTGGTGCGGGTGGATCACCGCCACGGCGTCGAAGACCTGGTGCGGCTCGGGGCCGACGTGGAACGTGCCGTGCTCTCCCGCGCCGTGCTCTGGCATTGCGAGGACCGGATCATCCGGTACGGCAACCAGACCGTGGTGTTCTGATCCAGGGGCGTTCAGTCCGCACCGAGAACGAGGGCCACCGCGGCGTCGAGTTGATCGGCGATCTGGTGGAACGACAGGAAGCGTGCCGTCATCAAGGCGCCCGCGAACGTCATCAGCAAGGTGGTGGCCACCGTGGGCGGCCAGCCCGGCCCCAGCGAAGCCTGGATCCGGGTGATCACCTCGGTGCCGATCTGTTCCCGGATCGGAGTCACCGCGGGGTCGTCGGCCATCAGCGCCGCGCTGCACGCCGCGGTCAGTTCGGGTTCGTCTGCGACGACGAGGGCCATTTCGCGCAAGGTGGTGCTGACCCGGGTCCTGGTGGTCTGGTTGACGTCGGTGTGGACGGGTGCGTCACGGAGCAGCCGCAGGTAGATCGCCGCCACCAGGGCGCTCTTGGAGGGGAAGTAGGTGTAGGCGCTCGCCGGTGACACCCCGGCCCTGGCGGCCACGGTGCGCATCGTCAGCGCACTGAACGACGTCTGGCGCAGCTCGTCGAATCCCGCGTCGAGGACCTTGCGGATGGTCTGTTCGGGGCGGCGGTCCCGTTTTCGTGTCGCGCTCGATACGGGGCGCGGATCTGCGACGGCTTCGCTGGACACGACCCCCAGAATAACGGGGGACAGACCATGCAGGTGCCCTGTGCTGTCTTGTCAGCGGTGGCGGCGACGGCTAATCTGCTAGAGATATTTCATACAGTTGTCCAGAAATTTTCGGCGGTCCCTCGAGAGGAACGCGATGACGGTCACCGATGACAACCTGCGTTTCGGCGCGGGTTTCGACTTCACCTCCCCGGAGATCCTGGAAAACGGGATCCCGGTCGAGCAGTTCGCCGAACTGCGCCGCACTTCACCGGTGTGGTGGAACCAGCAGCCGCCCGGCGCCTCCATCTTCGGTGACGACGGGTACTGGGTGATCACCAAACATGAGGACGTCAAGCAGATCTCGCGCGACGGCGAGGTGTGGAGCACCAATACCAAAGGTGCCGTCATGCGGCTGCCGGACAGTGTGACCGCCGATCAGCTCGACCTCACCAAGGCGCTGCTGGTCAATCACGACCCGCCTGAGCACACCCGGCTGCGAAAGCTGGTGTCACGTCTGTTCACCCCACGCGCGGTGGCAGCGCTGGAGCAGAAGCTGCAGCACACCGCACGGCAGATCGTCACCGACGCGGCCGCCAAGGGCACGGGCAACTTCGTCGACGACATCGCCATGGGGCTGCCGCTGGTAGCGATCGCCGATCTGATCGGCGTCCCCGACGCCGACCGGCGCAAACTGTTCGACTGGACCAACTCGATCATGAACACCGACGACCCCGACTTCAACGACGTCGATCCCGCGGTGGCCAATGCCGAATTGATGGGCTACGCCTACGCCATGGCCGAGGAGCGCAGGCGCAACCCGGCCGACGACATCGTGACCAGGCTCATCGAGGCCGACGTCGACGGCGACTCGCTCGGCGACGTCGAATTCGCGTTCTTCGTCATCCTGCTGGCGGTGGCCGGCAACGAAACCACCCGCAATGCCATGACGCACGGCATGCTCGCATTCGCGCGCCACCCAGAACAATGGGAGCTGTACAAACGTGAGCGTCCGGCCACCGCGGTCGACGAGATCGTGCGCTGGGCGACACCGGTGCACTGTTTCCAGCGCACCGCCCTGGCCGACACGCGGGTGGGTGACGTCACCGTCCGCCAGGGGCAGCGGGTCGGATTGTTCTACAGCTCAGCCAATTTCGACGAGGACGTGTTCGACCGGCCGCATCAGTTCGACATCACCCGAAGCCCGAACCCGCATCTGGGCTTCGGCGGCAACGGAATTCATTACTGCATCGGCGCCAACCTCGCGCGAACCGAGATCCGGCTGATCTTCGAGGCCATCGCCGACCTGATTCCCGACATCACCGTCCTGGGGGAGCCACAGCGGCTGCGGTCGGGTTGGATCAACGGCATCAAGGATCTGCAGGTCGCCTACCGCTGACAGCGGGCTGTCAGATCTTCAGATAGCCCTTGTCCGCGGGGATCTGGGCGGCGGTCACCAGCGACGAGGAGTCGCCGGCCAGCCACAGCACGATATCGGAGATCAAATTCGGATCGGCCAGTGATTCGGTGGGCAGGGCGCCGGGGGAGAAACTGTGAATGTAGTGGGGATGGTCGGCGAACGTCTGGTACATCGACACGTCGTTGCCCATCGGGGTGTCGGTGCCGTACGGGTGCACGGAGTTGACGCGGATGCCGAACTCACCCAGCTCGACGGCCAGTGAATTGGTCAGCCCCACCACGCCGAACTTGCTGGCGCAGTAATGCCCGCAGCCCGGGACGGCTTTGATGCCCGCCGCGGAGCTGATGGTGATGATCGACCCGCCATTGCCGGCGGCGATCATCGGCGGTACCACCGCCTTGATGGTGTTCCACACTCCGGTGAGGTTGACATCGAGAGTCTGCTGCCACTGCTCGGCTGAGATCTCCCACAGCCTGCCCCAGTTCAGCACCCCGGCGTTGGCGACCACGATGTCGAGCCGGCCGAACTGACTGACGGCGTCGGCGACGATGTCCAATTGTCCTGCGGCGTCTCGAACGTCGACCTCGCGGGCCAGGATCTTGCGGCCTTCGTTCTCCACCAGCCGGACGGTCTCGGCGAGGTCCTCCGGGGTGGACGCGGCGTAGCCGTTGTGGGTGGCCACCGGCGCGCAGGCATCGATGGCCACGATGTCGGCGCCTGCACGTGCCAGCCGCACACAGTGCGCGCGACCCTGCCCGCGGGCCGCCCCCGTCACGTAGGCGACCTTGCCGGTCAGGTCTGTCATGTGCACAAGTTAGCGAAAGTGTGCAGTGCGCATGGCCGTATCGCCCAAACGATGGACCACACGCCGGACACGGTGGCTACCGATCGGAAATCGACTTGAGCGGCCCAGCAGAATCGAGGACGTGAACGAACGTAACGCGCGGGTGGCCGCCGCGGTGGCGGCGGCCGGCATCGAGCCGACCATCAGAATCCTCGACGCCGACGCCAAGACCGCTGCTGCGGCGGCCGCGCAGCTGGGCTGTGCCGTCGGAGCGATCGCCAACAGCCTGGTGTTCGACTGCGACGGCGAGCCGCTGCTGGTGATGGCCAGTGGGGCGGCCCGGGTGGACACCGACGTCGTGGCTCGTCAGCTGGGTGCCACGGTCGTCAGCAAAGCCACCGCCGCGGTGGTGAAGGCCGCCACCGGGCAGGTGATCGGCGGAGTGGCGCCCACCGGCCACCCGGCGCCGCTTCGCACCGTCGTCGATGCCACACTCGCGCAGTATCCGGTGGTGTGGACGGCGGCGGGCACCGCGGATTCGGTGATGCCGCTGACCTTTCCGCAGCTGCTCGTGGTGACCGGTGGCCAGGAGATTCAGGTGCGCTGAATCAGTGCGCCGGCCCCGCCCAGCAGATGGGGCGCAACCGCACCCCGGTGGTCACGGCTTGGTCAGCTCGGCGTACCTGCTCAGATGCGCTGCTGTAGTACCGAATTCGTACTGCAGCGCCGTCAGCCGCTTGAAATAGTGGCCGATCGCGAGTTCTTCGGTCATGCCCATACCGCCATGCAACTGCACGGCGTTCTGTCCGATGAACCGTGCCGCGCGTCCGGCGGTGACCTTGGCGGCCGAGACCGCACGGGCCCGGACAACCGGCTCGGCGTCGAGGTTCAGCACGGCGAGATACGCCGCGGCGACGGCCTGTTCGAGCTCCATGTACATGTCCACCATGCGGTGCTGCAGCACTTGGAAGCTGCCGATCGGCTGGCCGAACTGCTGACGCTGCTTGCTGTATTCGACCGTGTCGGCCACCACCTTGCGCATACCGCCGACGGCTTCGGACACCACCGCGGCAGCGCCTTCATCGCGGGCACGCAGCAGCGTTGCCTCGGCCTGGCCCGCCTCGCCCAGCAGTGCATCGGCGGGCACACGGAGACCGTCGAAGGTCAGGTCGGCGGCGCGGCGGTCGTCGATGGTGCGGTAGGAGTGCACCTCGGTGCCGGCCGGTGGGGCCGTGGCGTCGAATTCGGTGAGGAACAGCGACAGTCCCTCCGGCGTCCGTGCGGCGATCAGCAGATGGGTGGCCAGCGGAGCGCTCACCACCACGATTTTCGAGCCGCTGATCGTCCACTCGTCACCGGTCCGCTCCGCGATGGTGGCGATTCCGGTGAGGTCGTCGCCGCTGCCCGGTTCGGTGACCGCCACGGCCACCACCGCGGTGCCCTCGGCGATCTGCTCCAGCACCGCGGTGGCGCGTCGGCCGCCTGCGCGTTGCAGCAACCCGCCCGCCACCACCACGGTGTCGATGTAGGGCTCGACCACCAGTGCGTAACCGAGTGCCTCGGCGATCACCATCACCTCGACCGGCCCACCGCCGAGCCCGCCGGCTTCCTCGGGCAAGGTGGCGCCCAGGATTCCCAGTTCCTCGGCGAAGCCCCGCCAGATCTCCGGCTGCCAGCCCGGACCCGTCTTGGCCGCCGCGCGGCTCTTCTCCAGGTCGTAGCGCGTGGCCAGGAACTTGGCCAACCCGTCACGCAGGAGTTCTTGTTCTCCAGAGAGCTTGAAGTCCATTTACAGCCCCAATGCCGCTTTTGCCAGGATGTTCCGCTGAATCTCGTTGCTGCCGGCGTAGATCGAGCCGGCGCGGTCGTTGAAGTACTTCAGGGGCGCCACGGCCTGCCAGGGATCACCGGAGGCGTACCCATCGGCGGGCGGGTCGTACTCGGTCACCGGCCCACCGGGCGCGGTCACATGCGGTTGGTACACACGGCCCCGCGGACCGGCGGCCTCGAGGGCCAGTTCGGTGAGCGTCTGGCTCAACTCGGTGGACAGGACCTTCAGCATCGACGACGCCGGGCCGGGATTCTTGCCTTCGGCCACGGTGGCCAGCGTGCGGAACTCCAGGATCTCCAACACCTCGGTGCGGATCCGGGCGTCGGCGAGCTTGTGGGCGAAGGAGGCGTCGTCGATCAGGCGCCCGCCGGCCGGGCCGGGTTGCTCGGCCGCGGCGGTGGCGATCTCCTCGCCCATCACCTGCAGCCACGGCGCGGTGGCACCGCCGCCGCGTTCGAACTCCAGTAGGTACTTCGCCACCGTCCAGCCATCGTCGATCTGGCCGAGCACATTGGACTTCGGCACCCGGACGGCATCGAAGAACACCTGGTTCTGGACCTCCTCGCCCGAGGTCATCACCAGCGGGTGGATCTCGATTCCCGGTGTGCTCATGTCGATGAGCACGAAGGTGATGCCCTGCTGTTTGCGTTCCCGGCGCGAGGTGCGGACCAGGGCGAACATCCAGTTGGCTTCGGTGGCGTGAGTGGTCCAGATCTTGCTGCCCGTGCAGACCAGATGATCGCCGTCGTCAACCGCGGCCATTTGCAGGGACGCCAGATCGGACCCCGACTCGGGCTCGGAGTAGCCCTGACAGAAGAACACCTCGCCGGTGAGGATCTTCGGCAGGAAGAAGTCCTTCTGCTCCGGGGTGCCGAACCGGATGATCGCGTGCGCCACCATCCTGATGCCCATCGGCGAGAGTGTGGGCGCACCGGCCAGCGTGGCTTCGCGGCTGAAGATGTAGTGCTGACTCAAGGTCCAGTCGCAGCCGCCGTACTCGACGGGCCAGGCCGGGGCGGCCCAACCGCGTTCGTGCAGGATGGCCTGCCAGGCCATGCTGGCTTCGTGATCGGCGTAGACGCTGGTCATCAAGCGTCCGGCCCGCCGAAGCTCCGGGGTCAGTTTCTCCTCGAGAAATGCGCGCACCTCGTCGCGGAACTCGAGATCTTTGTCCGACCACTCCAGGTCCATGGCTGTCCTTTGACATGTTGACGGCGCGGACACCGCACAACTGGTTGGTGGAATGACTGCCGCTCGAATATACGGCGATTTCCGATATTTGATCAAATCTTTGATTGATGCCTTTGTTGAATTTCTGGGGTCAAAATTGGTCTTGGACATGAATTGATGGCCGCCTTACCGTGGGTTTCGTGACTAGCTCTCTCTCCGAAATCACCTCTGCTCCCGCGGACGCCCTGACCGGGCAGCTGATCGTCGCCGGCGCGTTGGTCACCGGTACCGGCTCCGAGGTCCGCGCTTTCGACCCCGCCGAAGGCGCACCTCTGGAACCGGCGTACCGGCACGGCGACGCCACCCACGTCGAGGCCGCGTGTGCCGCAGCGGCCGCGGCGTTCGGCCCCTACCGGGCCACCACCTCCGAACACCGCGCGCAGTTCCTCGAGACCATTGCCGCCAACATCGAAGCCGTCGCCGACACCCTGGTGCCTCGGGCGGTCGCCGAGACCGGTCTGCCTCAAGGGCGCATCGCCGGCGAGGTGGGGCGCACGTGCGGCCAGCTGCGGCTCTTCGCCGCGGTGCTGCGCGAGGGCAGCTGGAACGGAGCCCGCATCGACCCGGCGCAGCCCGAGCGCACCCCTGCGCCGCGCGCCGACATCCGGCAGCGCGCCGTACCCCTGGGGCCGGTCGCCGTCTTCGGAGCAAGCAACTTCCCGCTGGCGTTCTCGGTGGCCGGTGGCGACACCGCGTCGGCGCTGGCCGCCGGTTGCCCCGTCGTGGTCAAGGCGCACGACGCACACCCCGGCACCTCCGAGATCGTTGGCCGCGCCATCACCAAAGCCGTCGCGGACTCGGGACTGCCCGCAGGCACGTTCTCCCTGCTGTTCGGCTCCGGCCGGTCGCTGGGCACCGCCCTGGTCACCGATCCTCGCATCAAGGCCGTCGGGTTCACCGGATCACGCTCGGGGGGAACAGCTCTGGTGGCCGCCGCGGCTGCCCGTCCCGAACCCATCCCGGTCTACGCCGAGATGAGCTCCATCAACCCGGTGTTCCTGCTCGACGGTGCGCTGCGCACCCGTGCCGCCGAACTCGGCCAGGCGTTCGTGGCGTCGTTGACCATGGGATCCGGGCAGTTCTGCACCAACCCCGGCCTCGTCATCGCCGTCGACGGACCGGATCTCGATGCGTTCGTGGCCGCGGCCGGGAAAGCCCTGGGCCAGACCGCTCCCACGCCCATGCTGACCCCGAACATCGCGCAGAGCTACGCCGACGGGGTCCGCGATCTCGACGGCGCCGCTGATCTGGTGGCGCGTGGTGAGTCCGGCCCCAACCCCACCACCTGCCAGGCCGCGCTGTTCTCCACCGATGCCGCCAGCTTCCTGGGCTCCGAGGTGCTGCAGGCCGAGGTCTTCGGCGCTTCGAGTCTGGTCGTCAGGTGCGCCGACACCGATGAAGTGGCCTCGGTGGCAAGCAAACTCGAGGGCCAGCTGACGGCGACGGTGCACGCCGACGACAGCGACCACCCCGACGCTGCCCGTCTGCTGCCGATCCTGGAGCTCAAGGCGGGACGAATCCTGTTCAACGGCTGGCCCACCGGCGTGGAAGTGGGCTACGCGATGGTGCACGGCGGACCGTTCCCGGCCACCTCGGATTCTCGTACCACCTCGGTGGGCGCACGCGCCATCGAACGGTTCCTGCGGCCGGTGGCCTACCAGGATGTCCCGAAAGCCCTGCTGCCCAGCGCAATCGCCGATGGCAATCCCGATCACCTCTGGCGTCGCATCGACGGCCGCCTCGTCCAAGACTGACCCTCACACCCCACTAGGAGACTCCTCATGCGCTCAGGCACCCAACTCGACGGCGTTCTGTTCTTCCCCGTCACCCCGTTCACCGCGACCGGTGACGTCGATCTCGACAAGCTCGCCGAGCACGTCGCCAAGGGCGTCGACGCCGGGCCGGGCGGTGTGTTCATCGCCTGCGGTACCGGTGAATTCCACGCGCTGGAGGCGGAGGAGTTCGCCGCGGTGGTGCGCACCGCCGTGGAGGCCGTCGCCGGTCGGGTGCCGGTGTACGCCGGCGCCGGGGGATCGGTGGCGCAGGCCAAGGTGTTCGCCCGGGCGGCCGAGACCGCAGGCGCCGACGGGATCCTGCTGCTGCCGCCGTATCTGGTGAGCTTGCCGCAGGCCGGCCTGGTGGCCTATACCCGCGCTGTCGCCGGCGCCACCTCGTTGCCGGTGATCGTCTACAACCGCGCCAATGCCCGTTACACCGAGGCCTCCGCCGTCGAGGTCGCCCACATTTCCAACGTCGTCGGTTTCAAGGACGGCACCGGTGACATCGACCGGGTGGCCCGCATCGTGCGCGCGGTGACCGATGCCCTCGAACCGTCCGGCAAGCCGTTCCAGTTCTTCAACGGTCTGCCCACCGCCGAGGTGTCTCAGCAGGCGTATCGCGCCATCGGCGTCACGCTGTACTCGTCGGCCACGTTCGCCTTTGCACCCGAACTCGCGCTGGCGTTCTACGAGGCGCTGGAAAGCGGTAACGAAGCACTGGTCGCGGCGCTGCTGCGGGAGTTCTTCCACCCGCTGGTGCGCCTGCGCGACACGGTGCCCGGCTACGCCGTGTCCCTCATCAAGGCCGGCGTGGCCCTGGAGGGCATCGAAGCCGGACCGGTGCGGCCGCCGCTGATCGATGCGGCGCGCGAGGACGTGGCCCAGCTCGAGGAGATGCTCAAGGCCGGCCGCGCCGTGATCGCCAACGAACTCGCCGCGGTGCGCTGATGTCCGGGCCGATCCGGATCACCGGGGCACGCATCACCCCGGTGGCGTTCGCCGACCCGCCGCTGCTCAACACCGTCGGGGTCCATCAGCCGTACGCGCTGCGGGCCATCGTCGAACTCGACACCGACGCCGGGCTGACCGGGTTGGGGGAGACCTACGCCGACACCCGGCACCTGGCTCGATTGCACGCCGCGGCCGAGGCCATCACGGGCCTGGACGTGTTTGCGCTCAACGAGATCCGCGCCGCGATCGCGGTCCGCCTGCACGGCGACGACGCCGCCGTGGGCACCGCGGGGATGATCACCTCGGCCAGTGCTGTCGACCAGGTGCTCTCGCCGTTCGAGGTGGCGTGCCTGGATGTCCAGGGCCATGCCACCGGACGGCCGGTATCGGATCTGCTCGGCGGCGCCGTGCGCGAGGCGGTGCCGTTCAGCGCCTACCTCTTCTACAAGTGGGCGGCCCATCCCGGTGCCGAGCCGGACTCGTGGGGTGAGGCTCTGGACCCCGACGGCATTGTCGCCCAGGCACGCCGCATGATCGATGAATACGGTTTCACCGCAATCAAACTCAAGGGTGGCGTGTTTCCCCCCGAAGAGGAGATGGCCGCCATCGAGGCGTTGCATGCCGCGTTCGCGAACCACCCGCTGCGGCTCGACCCCAACGCGGCCTGGACACCGCAGACGTCGGTGAAGGTGGCCTCCGGGCTGGCCGGCATCCTCGAATACCTGGAGGACCCGACGCCCGGTATCGAGGGCATGGCCGACGTGGCCCAGCAGGCGCCGATACCGCTTGCCACCAACATGTGTGTGGTGGCCTTCGATCAGCTGGCGCCGGCGGTTGCCGCCGGGGCGGTCAAAGTGGTGCTCTCCGACCACCATTACTGGGGCGGACTGCAGCGCTCCCGGCTGCTGGCCGGCATCTGCGACACCTTCGGACTCGGCCTGTCCATGCATTCCAACTCGCACCTGGGCATCTCGCTGGCGGCGATGGTGCACCTGGCGTCGGCCACCCCGAACCTCACCTACGCCTGTGACACCCACTGGCCGTGGAAGGAGGAGGCGGCGCCGAATGATGTGGTCAAACCCGGTGTACTGAAGATCCGGGACGGATCGGTGGCAGTACCCACGTCCCCCGGGCTGGGCATCGAGCTCGATGCCGACGCGCTGGCTTCGTTGCACGAGCAGTATCTGCGCAGCGGCATCCGGGACCGCGACGACACCGGCTACATGCGCAGTGTCGACCCGTCTTTCGAGTCGATCAGCCCGCGCTGGTAGCTCTGTGTTTCGTACACTGATGCACCAAGAGGCATAACAACCAGGCAGTTATGCGGAGAGCGCATCGGAGTGTGCCGTGTTTTCCTTGGCGAGGTTGTCCTGCTTCATCGCGGTAGCCGAGGAGCTGCACTTCGGCCGTGCCGCCGAGCGTCTCCACATGACGCAGCCCCCACTGTCACGGCAGATCCAGCAGCTGGAGACCGAACTCGGGGTGCAGCTCATCGACCGCACCACCCGTTCGGTGACGCTGACACCGGCCGGGGTGGCCTTCCTGCCCGATGCCCGTCGCATCCTGCAGCTCGCCGAGGGTGCTGCCCTGACCGTCAAACGTGTACCGGCCGGTGACCTCGGCACTGTCGTCATCGGGTTCACCGCCGCCTCGGCGCACGCGGTGCTGCCGCGGCTGCTCGACAGCGCCCGCGCGCACCTACCGGACGTGAAGCTGGAGCTGCGCGAGATGGTCACCGCCGTCCAGCTCGAAGGCCTGATGACCGGCGAGTTGGACCTGGGGATGGCCCGGCCCCCGCTGAAACGGCCCGGCCTGGTGTCGCGTCCGCTGCTGCATGAGCAGCTGGTGGCCGCGCTGCCGTCCGGGCATCCGCTGGCGGCACTGCCGCGTCAGCTGACGCTGACCGACCTCGACGGCCAGGACGTCATCATGTACTCGCCGGTCCAGGCGCGGTACTTCAACGAGCTGCTGATCAGTACGTTCACCATCGCCGGGGCGACGCCGCGCTACGTCCAGTACGTGACACAGGTGCACACCATGCTGGTGCTGGTGCGTTCCGGACTCGGCATCGCACTGGTGCCGGCGTCGGCGTCCACGCTGCATCCCGACGACGTGGTGTTCCGGTCCATCGGGGCGTTCCGGGAACGGCCGGTGGAACTGGATGCCGTCTGGCGCAGTGACAGCACCAACCCGGCGCTGCTGAGGCTGCTGCGTGACGTGTTGCCGCCGCGTGAGTGGACCACCGACGATCTGGTCGAGGACGACACCATCCTCCGTTGACCTGCCTCAGACGGTCGACGGCATGGGCACCGGAGTGACCAGCTCGCCGGACTGCAGGAAGCTGTCCAGATTGCGCAGCGTCAGATCCTCCATGGCGGCGCGGGTCTGCACCGTGGCGCTGCCCACATGGGGCAACAACACCACGTTGTCGAGGGCCAGCAGTGCCTCGGGGACGTTGGGCTCGTCGGTGAACACATCCAGCCCGGCACCGGCGAGGCGGCCGTTGGTCAGCGCTTCGACCAGGGCGTCCTCGTCGACCACACTGCCGCGTGCGACATTGACGAGATAACCCTGGGGGCCAAGCGCGGCAAGGGTTTCCGCGTCCACCAGATGCCTGGTGCCGGCCCCGCCCGCGGCGGCGACGATGAGGACGTCCACCTGCCGCGCCAGTTCCAGCGCCGACGGGGCGTAGGTGAACGGCGAGTCCGGCACCTCACTGCGGTTGTGGTACGAGATCCGGCAGCCGAACGCCGTCAGGCGCTGCGCGATGGCCCCGCCGATGCGGCCGAGGCCGAGAATCCCGACCCGGGTGTGGCTGACCTGACGGGTCAGCGGGTAATTGTTCGTCGCTGACCAGGACCCGGCGCGGACGAACCGGTCCGAGGCCGAGAACTGTCGCAGCGTGTCGATCAACAGCCCCACCGCGGTGTCGGCGACGCAATCGGTCAACACGTCCGGTGTATTGCTGGCGACGATGCCGCGCGAGGCCGCGGCGTCCAGGTCCGTGGTGTCATAACCGACGCCGAAGTGCACGATCGCCGCGAGTTTCGGCAGGTCTGCGATCAACTCGGCGTTGACACCCGTACGCCCCGAGGTGACGGCGACGGTGATGTGGTCGGCGTGCTCGGCCAGGAAGTCGGCGCGTTGTGCGGGGTCCGAGGGCAGCACCACGGCGCCGTACGACGAGCGCAGTGTGTCCTGCAGTGAGGGCTTGAGGGGGCCCACCTGCAGCACGGCGGTGGCGGGGGTCTGGCCGGGGCTGGTCACAACGATTCTCCTCCAACGGTGTGTAGCGACGGTAAGTCCGGGCGCGAATACCTGTCCAACACGGAATTAGCATCGATTGTTGCCGAAAGCGAATAACTAGGCCAGCGCGCCGTCCGTGACGGCATGGATCGGTGTCCGTTACGAGAAAAACCCCTGCTCAGAGTGCTTTTCTGCCAGTGGGCGGCTTCGTTGTCCCAACGGATTTGGGCTGTGACGACCGGTTTCAGGCGCCCTCGGCGGGGTTGACGGGGCTGTTGGCACGTTCTTACCTTGTGTCTGCGATCACAGCTGTCATCTACATACGTGGACGTCACTCGAGACCCCGGAGCGCTCCAGCCCAGCGCTCATCTGACCCCTCGAATTGGAGGACCCTCATGAGCCACGCAGGCCCGTTTTCTCGCCGCGTGATGGCCCTGGCCCTGACCGGGGTGTGCGTGACGGCCAGCGGCTGCACGGTGGCCAACTCCGGCCACGGCGGCTACGACCCCAACACCCTGCGGGTGGTGCTGTCCCAGGAGCCGCCGACCCTGGAACCGTGCGAGAGCTCACTGACCTCGACCGGAATCGTCGTGCGGTCCAACATCACCGAACCGCTCGTCGAGCGCGATCCCAACTCCGGCGAACTGCAGCCCTTGCTGGCAACGCAGTGGGAACAGGCCACGCCCACCGAATGGACCTTCACGATCCGTGAAGGCGTGACATTCTCCGACGGCGCACCGTTCACCGCCGACGACGCGGCGTTCTCCATCGACCGCGCCGTCAACTCCGATCTGCAGTGCAATGTCGACGGCTACGTGTTCGGCGACGAGGAGCTGGGATTGACCGTGGTGGATCCCACCACGCTGACAGTCACCACCCAGACCCCGGATCCGATTCTGCCACTGCGGCTTTCGTTCGTGGAGATCGTTCCGCGCAGCACCAGCACCGCGGAGAAGGTGCGCGAGCCCATCGGCACCGGCCCGTACGCCATCGAGAACTGGGAGTACGGACAGAAACTCACCCTGCACCGCAACGAGACCTACTGGGGTGCCGCGCCGGCCTTCGCGCGTGCCGAGTACCAGTGGCGCAGCGAGGGCAGCGTCCGGGCGGCGATGATCACCAATGACGAAGCTGATATCGCCACCTCACTCGGACCTGAAGACGGTGCGGGCGATCTGGGTGTGCCGTTCCAGAACAACGAGACCACCGCGCTGCGCATTCAGGCAGAAGAGCCGCCGCTCGACGACATGCGGGTGCGGCAGGCGATCAACTACGCCGTCAACCGCCCCGGCATCGTCAAGGCCTTGTTCCGCGGGCTCGGCGATCCGGCCTCGCAGCTGATCCCCTCGGGCGTGGTGGGCTACAACGCCGACCTGCCGCTGTGGCCCTACGACCCGGACAAGGCCAAGCAACTGATCGCCGAGGCGAAGGCCGACGGGGTGCCGGTGGACAACGAGATCCGGCTGATCGGCCGCACCGCACAATTTCCCAAGATCGCCGAGACCATCGAGGTGCTGCAGAGCGAGTTCAGCGACATCGGTCTCAACGTCAAGATCGAGATGATGGACACCGCCGCCCAGCTCGAATACCAGCTGCGGCCGTTCCCGGAGAACACCGGCCCGTACCTGCTGATGATCATGCACGGCAACCAGGCCGGTGACGCCGCCTTCACCCTGGATCAGTACATGCTGTCCGACGGCCCCCAAGCGGCCTACGGCACACCGGAATTCGACGCCAAGATCAGAGCCGCGGAAGCCCTCACCGGCCAGGCCCGCCAGGATGCGTTCGCGCAGCTGTTCGCCGAGGAACCGCAGGAGATCATGCAGATGGCCTACCTCGCCCACATGAAGGGCATCCTCGGCAAATCGGCCCGGGTCGCCTACACCCCCAACTCGGCGACCGGCGACGAGATGCGACTGGCCGAGATGACACCGGCCAGCGCTGACGCCGCCCAGACCGACAACACCTGATCGCACAGGAGGCTTCGCCCATGTTCTCGTTCGTCAGGCGCCGGATGTACACCAGCGCCCTCCCTCTGATCATCGTGCTGCTGGGGGTGTTCCTCCTGGCCAGGCTGACCGGTGACCCCACCAGCCTGTACCTGCCGGAGTCGGCCACCGAAGCGCAGCGCGCCGAGTTCGCCGAAGCCAACGGCCTCAACCAGCCGGTGTGGACGCAGCTGATGAACTACTTCTCCGGCGTGCTGCACCTGGACTTCGGCACCTCGCTGCGCACCGGGGAGTCCGCCTCCACCATGGCGCTGCGCGCATTCCCCGCCACGCTCCAATTGGCCGTCACCACAATGCTTCTGGCCATCGTCCTGGCTGTCGTGATCGGCTGCTGGGCGGCCTACCGGCCCAACTCATTGGCCGACCGGTTCTCCAGCCTGCTGTCCATGACCGCGGCATCCATCCCCGACTTCTGGTTCGCCATCACCGGGGTGTGGCTGTTCTCGGTGCTGATGGGCTGGCTGCCGACCTCCGGCACCGACGCGGGCATGCTGTCCTGGATCCTGCCGATCGCCACCCTGATGATCCGCCCGCTGGGGGTGCTGACCCAGGTGGTCCGCGGTGCCATGGTCTCGGCGTTGTCCGCGCCCTACGTCCGGCTGGCGCGGAGCAAGGGCGCCGGCGACTTTCGCGTCGTCACCCATCACGCGCTGCGCAACGCCGCCGCACCCGCCCTCACCGTCGCCGGTGACCTGGCCGTCGGCCTCATCAACGGCGCGGTGGTGGTCGAGGCCATCTTCGGCTGGCCCGGTATCGGCAAGCTGATGATCGACGCGATCCTGCAACGTGATTTCGCGGTGCTGCAGGCCGCGGTTCTGCTGACCGCCGTGAGCATCTTCCTGCTCAACATCTTCATCGACGCCTGCTACGCGCTGCTCGACGCACGCGTTCGCGAACCGGCGAAAGTCTAAGGGAGCCAGAACGTGAGCACTCAAATCGATATGGTCCCGGTCAAGCCGACCACCCCGATCGTCGGAGAGGCCGCAACGCCCAAGAAACGTGCCGGGTCCACCTGGGTGCGCCTCCTGGTCAACGACCGGGTGGCCGCCGCCGCGGCGATCGTCCTGGCGGTGGTGTTCCTCACCGCCCTGCTCGGCCCGATGCTGATGGGCGAACTGGCCACCCGCATCGACCTCGACAACTCCAACCAGGCGCCCTTCACCCTGTCCCACGGCTGGGCCAACATCCTCGGCACCGACCCGCTCGGACGCAGCATGCTGGCGCGGCTGATCGTCGCCAGCCAGACCACCCTCTCGGTGGCCATCCCGGCGGTGGTGATCAGCGCCGTGATCGGGTCGCTGATCGGCATGTGGGCCGGCTTCTACCGCGGCTGGCGGGAAACGGTGGCCATGCGCGTCGCCGATGTCATCATGAGCTTCCCCTCGCTGCTGCTGGCGGTGGTGGTGCTCTACGTGTTCTCGCCGAGTGCCGCCAACATCGTTGCGGTGCTGGCCATCACCCGCATCCCGGTGTACCTGCGCACCGCCCGGGCCGAGTCGGCGGAGCTGTCGACGCGGGTCTTCGTCGACGCCGCTCGCACCTTCGGGGCCAACGGCAACGCCATCATCGTCCGCCACGTGTTGCCGGTGGTGCTACCCACCCTGCTGACGGTCGCCACCCTGGACTTCTGCTACGTGATGCTGGCCGAGAGCTCCTTGAGCTTCCTGGGTATCGGCATCCAGCCGCCGGACGTCAGCTGGGGCCTCATGGTCGCCCAGGGCCGCACCTACCTGCACACCGCCTGGTGGCTGTCGTTCTTCCCCGGCCTGGCCATCGTCATCACCACCGTCTCGGCAACCATCCTCGCCGCCTGGGCCCGGATCGCCACCGATCCCGGGCAGCGGTGGCGGCTCACCGTCCCGCAGAAGCGTCTGTCCCGTTTCGCCAAGTCCGGAAAGGCCCTGTAGATGACCGTGTTAGCTGATCACGTGTCCGCCGAGCACGACGTCGCCGCCGACCCGGCACTCAAGGTCGACGGCCTGTGCGTGGACATCCGCACCATCACCGGCACCGTGCGCGCCGTCAACGGCGTGACGTTCGAGGCGCACCGCGGCGAGACCCTGGCGCTGCTCGGCGAATCCGGGTGCGGCAAGTCCATGACGGCCACCGCGCTGGTCGGATTGCTCGAACCCGTCGCCGAGGTGACGCAGGGTTCAGCGATCCTGGCCGAGCAGGACCTGTTCGCCGTCGACCGCAGGACCCGCCGCAAACTGGCCGGCACGGAACTGGCCATCGTGTTCCAGGACGCGCTCACCGCGCTGAACCCGCTGTACCCCGTGGGCGCCCAGTTGGCCGAGCCGTTCCAGATCCACCATGGCATGAAAGCCAAAGAGGCCAAACGCAAAGCGGTGGAACTGATGGAGCGGGTGGGCATCCCGCAGCCCGAGACCCGCGTCAACTCCTACCCGCACCAGTTCTCCGGCGGTATGCGCCAGCGTCTGCTCATCGCCATGGCGGTGGCGCTGAACCCCAGTGTGCTGATCGCCGACGAACCGACCACCGCACTCGACGTGACGGTGCAGGCGCAGATCATGGCGCTGCTGCGCGACCTGCGCACCGAGTACGACATGGCCGTCGTGCTGATCACCCACGATCTGGCGCTGGTGGCCGAGGAGGCCGACCGGGTGGCGGTGATGTATGCCGGCAACATCGTCGAAACTGGGCCGGTGGCAGAGATTTTCGCCAACCCCAAGCACCCGTACACCAAGGGCCTGCTGAACTCGGTCCCGGTCGATGCCGAACGCGGCGAGGAACTCAAGTCCATCGGGGGTGCGCCGCCGGATCTGCATTCGATTCCGAAAGGCTGTGTCTACCAGGCGCGCTGCCCGCTGGCCCGCGATCTGTGCGCCACCACCCGGCCCAGCCTGACCGCCACCGGCACCGGCCGCAAAGCCGCCTGCCACTTCCCGGAAGAGGTCGTCAATGTCTGATCAACAGCGGACGTCCAAGGTGCTCGAGGTCAAAGACCTCACCAAGACGTTCAGGGTTCCCGGTGCCAAGAACTCGTTGCGCGCGCTGGACGGCATCAATCTGGACCTGGCGCGTGGCGAGACGCTGGGACTGGTGGGGGAGTCGGGCTGCGGCAAGTCGACGCTGGCCCGGACACTGATGATGCTGGAACGCCCGGACTCCGGCTCGGTGACGTTCGACGACATCGACCCCTTCACCCTCAAAGGCAAAGAGCTGCTGTCATTCCGGCGGCGGGTCCAGATGGTGTTCCAGGATCCGTACGCCTCGCTCAACGCCCGGATGACGGCCGGCGAGATCATCGCCGAGCCGTGGCGCACCCACAAGACCCTCTATCCCGGCCGCAAGGACCGCGAGATGCGGGTGCGCGGGCTGCTCGACATGGTGGGTCTCGGCGCCAAGGCGGCAGGCAAGTACCCCCAGGAGTTCTCCGGCGGGCAGCGCCAGCGCATCGGCATCGCCCGCGCCCTGGCGCTGAATCCCGATGTCATCATCTGCGACGAGCCGGTGTCGGCACTGGATCTCTCGGTACAGGCGCAGGTGCTCAACCTGCTCAACGATCTGCAGAAGGAACTGCAGATCTCCTACATCTTCATCAGCCACGACCTGTCGGTGGTGCGCCATGTCGCCGACCGGGTGTCCGTGATGTACCTGGGCCGCATCATCGAATCCGGCGACACCGACTCGGTGTTCGACCGGGCCAACCACCCGTACACGGCGGCGCTGATGTCCGCGGCCCCCAAGCTCAACGCCGCCCAGCGCAAAGAACGGATCCTGCTGAAGGGGGAGATCCCGTCACCACTGAATCCGCCGTCGGGCTGCCGGTTCCGCACCCGGTGCTGGAAGGCCACCGACGAGTGCGCCAGCACCCGGCCACCGCTGGTGCTCGACACCGCGGGCAAGGGCCACCGTGCGGAGTGCTTCCACCCGCTGAACGTGGAGCAGAGCGCAACAGCGGTACCGGCGTGAGCGATGATGCGCGCCAATGACCACGACGGCAGCGGGTTTCGCCGTGGTGGCGGTGGCGGTGCTGTTGGCCTCGTGCCTGCAGGCATCGATCGGCTTCGGCATGGGAATGCTGGCAGCCCCCGTCGTCGCCATCGTCGACCCCGCCCTGATTCCCGGCACGTTGATCATGCTGGCCACCTTCGTCACCCTCATCGTGTCGGTGCGGGAACGCGCGGCCATCGACTTGAGCGGGACGAAGTGGGCGTTGGTCGGCCGGGTGCCGGGCACCATCGCCGGCGCGCTGCTGCTGGCCGCCCTGCCGGAGAAAGGGTTGGCCGTGATGCTGGCCGCGGTGGTGCTGCTGGGCGTCGTGCTGACCACTGCCGGGTGGGTGCCGGCACCGCGGCGTCGCAATGTCGTGCTCGCGGGCGCAACCTCCGGGCTGCTGGGGACCGCCACCTCCATCGGTGGTCCGCCGATGGCGCTGGTGTGGCAGGGCAACAGCGGTGCGCGGCTTCGCGGCACGATGAGCGGCTTCTTCCTGGTCGGTTCGTTGATGTCGTTGGCGGCGTTGTGGTTCACCGGCGCGGTGAGCTCCCACACGCTGATGACGTTCGCGGTGCTGGCGCCGGCCACGGTGGTCGGCTATGTGCTGTCGAGGTATGTGAACCGGTTCCTGGACCCGGCACGGCTCAGGTGGTTGGCCATCGGGGTGTCGGCGACAGGCGCGGTGGTGCTGATCGTCCGCCAGCTGCTGTGAGTCGGGCTTCGGAGTGGCAGGACGTGGGAGGAGATGAAAGTGTCTGAAGACGCCGCGGACGACAGTGATGTCAACGTACGCAAGGTCAAGTCGGCCGTCCGCACGGTCGAACTGCTCGAGTATCTGGCCGGCCGCCAGGACAACCCGGCCCGGATCCGCGAGATCTGCGCGGCCCTGGACATGCCGCGCAGCAGTACCCACGCGTTGCTCAGAACGCTGATGGGGCAGGGCTGGGTGCGCTGTGACGAGTCGGGCACGCAGTACGGCATCGGCATGCGGGCGCTGCTGGTGGGCACGAGTTACCTCGACAGCGACCCGTACCTCCCGTTGATCACCCCGTTCCTCGACGAACTGCGCGCCGAGCTGGACGAGACCTTCCACCTCGGGCGCCTCGACGGCACCGATGTGGTGTACCTGGCCACGCGGGAGTCGAAACAGTACCTGCGCAATGCGAACCGGGTGGGCCGCCGACTACCTGCATACACCACCGCGCTCGGCAAGGCGCTGCTCGCCGAGCGGGTGGGCGCGGACCGCGCCGCCCACATCCCGGCCGCGCTGACCTCCCTGACGCCGCACACGATCACCGATCCCGCGGTACTGCAGGAGACCCTGGAAGAGGTCCGGATCCGCGGGCACGCCACCGACAACCAGGAGAACACCGTCGGGGTGCGTTGTTTCGCGGTCACGCTGCGCTACACCCATCCGGCCCAGGATGCGATCAGCGCATCGGTGCCGTTGTCACGGCTCACGGCAGAACGGGAAGCCGAGATCGTGCAGGCCCTGCACACCGTGTGCGACAAGGTGTCCCGCGTGGTGCGGCCGGTGGCCAACGGTGACAAATGGTTTGCGTCATGACGACAAGAGATGAAGGTTCGACGATGAGTTCTGCCAAACGCACCCCGGTTGTCAGTGACATGACGGTGATCCCCATCGCGGGACACGACAGCATGCTGCTCAACCTCAGCGGCGCCCACGCGCCGTACTTCACCCGGAACCTGGTGATCCTCACCGATTCCGATGGCCGCACCGGTGTCGGTGAGGTGCCCGGCGGCGAACCGATCCGTCGCACCCTGGAGGACGCGCGAAGCCTGGTGGTGGGCAACACCGTCGGCGACTACCACGCGGTGCTGGCCGCCATGCGCACGGCCTTCGCCGACCGCGACACCGGCGGCCGCGGCGCACAGACCTTCGACCTGCGGATCGCCGTGCACGCGGTGACGGCCGTGGAATCGGCGCTGCTCGACCTGCTGGGCCAGTATCTCGAGGTGCCGGTGGCGGCGCTGCTGGGCGATGGTCAACAGCGCAGCAAGGTGCAGGCGCTGGGCTATCTGTTCTTCGTCGGCGACCGCACCAAGACCGACCTGGCCTATTTGTCGCCGGAGGATGAGCCCGACTCCGCGGATGCGTGGCTGCGGGTCCGGCACGAGGAGGCGCTCACCCCGGAAGGTGTGGTGCGGCTGGCGGAGGCGGCCTATGAGCGTTATGGGTTCGCGGATTTCAAGCTCAAAGGCGGCGTGCTGCCCGCCGCTGACGAGGCCGCGGCCGTCACCGCTCTGGCGCAGCGGTTCCCGGATGCCCGGATCACCCTGGACCCCAATGGTGGTTGGCTGCTGGCCGATGCCATTCGCACCTGCCGCGGCCTGGCCGATGTGTTGGCCTACGCCGAGGATCCGGTGGGGCCCGAAGGCGGATTCTCCGGTCGTGAGGTGATGTCGGAGTTCAAACGCGCCACCGGGTTACCCACGGCGACGAACATGATCGCCACCGACTGGCGTGAGATGGGCCATGCGATCCGCTCCGGCGCCGTCGACATCCCACTGGCCGACCCGCACTTCTGGACCATGAACGGCTCGGTTCGGGTGGCTCAGCTCTGCGACGCGTGGGGGCTGACCTGGGGATCGCACTCCAACAACCACTTCGACGTCTCGCTCGCGATGTTCACCCATGTGGCCGCGGCCGCACCGGGGGAGATCACCGCCATCGACACGCACTGGATCTGGCAGGACGGCCAGCGGATCACCAAGGAGCCCTACGACATCGTCGACGGTTACCTGACCGTGCCCGAGCGGCCGGGTCTCGGCGTCGAGCTCGACGAAGAGGCCGTGGCCGCCGCGCACGAGCTGTATCAGAAGGAAGGCCTCGGCGCCCGCGACGACGCACTGGCGATGCAGTATCTGGTGCCGGGATGGACGTTCGACAGCAAGCGTCCGGCACTCGACCGATGAAAATCGTTGTCGCCGACGTGAATCTGGTGCCGCACCGTCCCCAGCTGGAGGCGGCGTTACCGTCGTCATTCGAGGTGTGCTGGCGTATCGGCTGTAGTCCGCAGGACCTGTTCGAGGACGTACGCGACGCTGATGTCTACGTGGGTGGGTGGTTCGGTGCCGAGTTGGCCGCTGCCGCGGAGAAGCTGCGGTTGATCCACGTCGCCGGCGCCGGGACCGACAAGGTGGATTTCGCGGCGTTGGCATCGGGGGTGCTGGTGGCCAACACCTTTCATCACGAGGCGTCCATCGCGGAGTACATCGTGGCGGCGGCCGTTGTGCTGCGCCGTGACTTCCTGGCCCAGGACCGAGCCCTGCGACAGGGCCGGTGGGCGACGTCGGTGTACGACGCCGGTATCGCCCAGCCGGCCACATTGAGCGATGCGCGAGTGGGATTCGTCGGGTTCGGCCACATCGGGCAGCGTGCCTGGAAGTTGTTCCGGGCGTTCGGTGCCACCGGGGCCGCGGTGACCGGTTCGGGCCGGGTGGATGCGGGGGAGTACGGCCTGCAGTGGGCGGCTGACACCTCGTCGCTGGAGCGGCTGATGGCCGAGTCGGACATCGTGGTGGTGTCCGCGCCGTTGACGGAGGCGACCACCGGGATGATCGGGGCGCCCCAGTTGCGTGCGCTCGGGCCTGCCGGGGTGCTGATCAATGTCGGTCGTGGTCCGCTGGTGGTGGAAGCTGACCTCTACGGTGCGCTGCGTGACAACGTGATCGCCGCTGCGGCCATTGATGTCTGGTACACCTACCCGGGTCCGGACGGTCGCGGCGAGCCCAGCAGGCTGCCGTTCGCGGAGCTGCCCAACGTGTTGATGACCCCGCATTCCTCCGGCGTCACCCGGGACACCTTCCGGGGCCGGGTCGACGACATCGCCGCCAACATCGTGCGACTCGACCGCGGCGAGCCGCTGCGCAATGTGGTGAACCGCTAGTCAGAAGGAGGCTCCGACCGCCAATCGGGGCCTGCTCGAGTGATTGTGCCCGCCTGGGCGCGACAATTGAGCGACAGTAAAAGCGTTCTGCAGCTTACCTTTTGGTGAAGGTTTTTTGTCGGTGGTGGTCGGTATGGTCGGGGCATGTTCCCCCAGTTGCCGACGATGATCGACGAGTTGCGAGGTGGCAGTGCTGCCGCCCCGGTCGTCGATGCCGCGGTGAGCTGGGCTCGGGTGGCCGCCGCCGCGGAAGCACAGCGGTTGGCGGCGCTGGCCGAATGGGCAGCGGTGTTCCTGGCCGACGCCGCCGAGGACGAGGACGCCGGTTTGTGTGCCATCGACGCCGAAGACGATGTGGTGGCCCAGATGGGGATCGCGTTCGGCATCTCGGCGCGCTGGGCGTTCAACGATCTGCAGGTCGGCGCGGCGATGCGGGAACGCTTCCCCCAACTCGCCGCCCTGTTCCATCGCGGGGAGATCTCAGCGCGGGTGATGTGCACCGTGGTGGAACGCACGTTCTTGGTGGTCGACGAGGAGGCGCTGGCGGCCATTGATTCCGCGTGCGTCGAGGCTGCCACCACGTGCGGGTGGAGTGGGCTGTCGTACTACAAGTTGAAGAACGCCGTCGATGTGTGGGTCGAGCGCTTCGACCCGGATGCGGTGCGGCGGGTGCGTAACACGGTGCGCGGGCGTGGGGTCACGGTGGAGCACACCGATGACAAGGCCGGCATCACCACCCTCACGTTGCGGTTGACCAAACCCGGCGGGGCGTTGCTGATGGGCAAACTGCGTACCATGGCCAAAGCGGTGTGCCCCAATGATCCCCGCACGCTGGACCAGCGGCTCGCCGATGCCGCCGAAGCTTTGGGCGCTGATGCCGATCACCTGAAATGCCTGTGCGGCTCGGAGATCTGCCCCGCGGCCGCCGAGGACGGGGTGGCCTCGCGGTTCGTGGTGCACATCTACGCAGACGCCCCTGCGCTGGAGGGTGATCCCGATCCGCTGATCCACGGCGAAGGGGTGTTCCCCTCCGGCCCCACGAACGTGACCATCACATACCCCACCAAGGACACCAAGCCCGCGGCCGCTGCCGCCGAGACCGAGGCCGAGGCCGAGGTGGGAGAGAAGACTGTACCTGCGAACGTCGACCAGTCCGAGGCCGCCGATCCGCCCGACGAGCCGAGCCCGAACGCACAGACCGACACCGATCACGACGGTCAGGGGACCGCCGCCGAAACCGGACCCGACTCCGGCCAGCAGCCGCACTCCTCTCCGCCGCGGCACTGCGCGGCTCCTACCGCCGGCGAAACCACTCACGCAGGCGCGGCGGTAACCGAGACGGATGAGCCCGAGTCAGAGCCCGCTGCTGCGACAACGCCAGCGGCTGACGAAACCATTTCTGCCCCACCGGCTCCCAAGACTGGCACGGCGCCGGGGTTCATCCCCGGCTACGGGGTGGTGCCGAATGCGTTGATCGCGGCCCTGATCGCCGCCGGCGCCGAAGTCCGGCACATCAAGGCCCCGGCGGTCGATCCGACCGAGAGCTACCGCGTCCGCGCCGCGGACCGCGAATTCGTACAAGCCCGTGACCTGACCTGCCGGGTTCCGGGGTGCGATCGACCCATCCGCGACGCCGACCTCGATCACACCGTCCCCTGGGGCGAGGGCGGGCCCACCCATGCCTCCAACCTCAAGGGCGACTGCCGCCATCACCACCTGATCAAGACCTTCCGCGACGGCTGGTCGGAAGTCCAACAGCCAGATGGCACCGTCCTCTTCACCACGCCCACCGGCCACACCTACACCAGTATCCCGTTGAGTCGCATCCTGTTCCCGGGGGTGAACACCAGCTCGGCGCCGGTGCAGCGGGGCAGCCCGAGAAAAGAGGCGGCCGCCGACAAGTCGGTGAAGATGCCGAAACGAAAACGCAGTAAAGCCAAAGACCGCGCCTACCGCATCGCCGCAGAGCGCGCACTCAACGCTGCCCACCGCGCCAGCGGTGGCACCCCCACCCGCCGCGCGGCCGCCCCCAAAGACGACTGGGGCTACCGCCTTTTCTTCGGATACCACACCCAAAGGGCCGACCCCAACGACCCACCGCCCTTCTGAGCCAGGGTTGGCGTACTAGCGGCGGGCGTGCAGCGCCGCGTCGATGGCATCGGCGTCGAGAATCGTGTCGAGTATCAGTGCGGCGCTGCCGGCTACCGAGGACCGCTCGCCGTGCGTGGCGGGAACCACCTGCAGGGTGCGGGTGGCCAGCGCGGTCGCGTTGCCGTACAACGCTTCTCGCAGTCCGGCCACTAGGAGGTCGTACGCGCCCATCATGTCGCCTCCGATCACCACCACACCGGGGTTGAGCAGGTTGACCAGGGGGGCCACCACTTCCCCGACGTGCCTGCCGCTTTCCCGGATGAGGCGGCGCGCCTCGGCGTCACCGCGGTTGGCCAGCTCCACCACGTCACGCAGATGGCTCACGTCGTGGCCCTGCTCGCTCAAGGCGCGCACCAGCGCCCACCCGCTGGCGACGGCCTCGAGGCAGCCCGCGTCACCGCAACGACACGGTAGCCCGTCGGCGGCCGAGGTCTTGTTGTGGCCGAACTCGCCGGCCGCGCCCACCGCGCCGCGCTGTAACACACCGCCGCAGATCAGTCCGGCGCCCAGGCCGGTGGAGATCTTCAGCAACAGCAGATCATCCATACCCCGGAAATCGCCATGGCGTTCAGCCAGCGCCATCACGTTCGCATCGTTGTCCACCAGCACCGGAGCAGCGGTCAGATCTTGGAAGTACGGTGCCAGTGGCACACCGTCCCAGCCGCTCATCACAGGGGAGTCCAGACTGCACCCGCGTTGCTGGTCCACGGTGCCCGGCAGGCTCACGCCCACCCCGAGGACAGCCGAGGGCTGCCGGCCGGCGTCGGTCACCAAGGCCTCGAGTCTCTTGACCAGTTGCGGCATCAGTTCGTCGGGACCTACACCGACGTGTTCGTCGATATCGGTGACCGCCAGCATGCGGCCCGCGAGATTGCACACCGACAGGTGGGTGCGGCTGCGGCCGATCGCCGCGGCCAGGACCACACCGGCGTCCTCGTTGAACGCCAGGAGCGTAGGGGGGCGGCCGCCGGTCGACAGGCCTTCCTGCCGCTCCACCACCAGGCCGTAGTCGGTCAGTTCGGCGACGCGGGCGGCCACGGCGGTGCGGGACAGGCCGGTGATGGCGCGGATGTCGCTTCGGGTGGTGGCCACTGAGTCGCGGATCAACGCGAAGATCTCGCCGGCGCTCGCCGGCGTTCCTGGGGACCGTGATCCGGTTTTCGACCTGCGGATAGTCCGATGCTCCTTGTCGAAGTGGTGCGTGAAAGGGCGGTGACATCCATCTAAACAAGCTGAACAAATGATCAGCAAGGGTTGTAATGATCATCACTTTGTCCGCAAAAAGACCAAAGTCGATTGGATGCGCGCCGAAAGTCTCGATAGGCTCAACCACGACGAGGCGCTCTGCAATGCGGCGAGTGCCACCACGACGTCGTAGAACGGGCCGACCGGCCTGCGCTGCGACCCGCCGCACACGAAAGCTGACCGTGACTCTCACTGCCCCCCGCCCGTCGGTGACCACTGCCGTGGTCGCGCCACCGCCACCCGTGCTCCGGCTCGCGGTGTTCGCGCTGGCCCTCGGCGGTTTCGGCATCGGGACCACCGAGTTCGTGGCGATGGGACTGCTGCCGGACATCGCAACCGGGATGAACATCTCCGAACCGGTGGCAGGCCACGTCATCTCGGCCTATGCGCTCGGCGTGGTGATCGGCGCCCCAGTGATCGCCGCGCTGACCACCCGGCTCTCGCGCCGGGTTCTGCTGCTGAGCCTGATGACGGTGTTCACCCTCGGCAACCTCGCGACCGTCGTGGCGCCCAACTACGAGACGTTGGTGGCTGCCCGCTTCGTCGCCGGCCTGCCGCACGGCGCCTACTTCGGCGTGGCCGCGCTGGTGGCCGCTCGCATGCTCGGACCGTCGCGGCGTGCCAAAGCCGTCGCTCAGGTGATGACCGGCCTCACCGTGGCCACGGTCGTCGGTGTGCCGATCGCGTCCTGGCTCGGCCAGGCGCTCGGGTGGCGCAGCGCCTTCGCGCTGGTGGTGCTCATCGGTCTGGTCACTCTCGTCGCGATCTGGGCCTGGCTGCCCGAGATCGGGTCCGACCGCATAAGCAGCCCGCTCACCGAACTCGCGGCGTTGAAGCGGCCGCAGGTCCTGTTGGCCCTGGCCGTCGGAATGATCGGTTTCGGCGGCATGTTCGCCGTCTACACCTACGTCGCCACCACCATGACCGATGTCGCCGGCATGTCACGGAACCTGGTTCCGTTGGCGCTCATGGTGTTCGGTGCCGGCATGGTGGTGGGCAACATCGTCGGCGGCCGGATGGCCGACAAGTCGGTGATCCGCAGCCTGTACGTGACCATCACCTCGCTCGGAATCATGCTGGTGCTCTTTGTGCTTGCCGCGCACAACCCGTTCACTGCTTTGGTGCTGCTCTTCGGGATCGCCGCCAGCGGTGCGGCCGTGGGGCCGGCGTTGCAGACCCGGTTGATGGATGTCGCCGCCGACGCGCAGACGCTGGCCGCCGCGCTCAACCACTCGGCGCTCAACGTCGCCAACGCCGCGGGTGCCTGGATCGGTGGCCTGGTGATCGCCGCCGGCTTTGGCTATACCGCCCCGGCCGCCGCGGGCGCGATGCTGGCGGCAAGTGCTCTCGTGGTGCTCACCCTCGCGATGGTGGTGCAGCGCAAAGGAAAGGAGGTCTCCGCGTGAACCGATGCGGAAACCAGTCAAGTGTCGAACGCACCCGGGTGGAGTTGTTCCTGCCCGGTAGAAAGTTCACCCTGACCCTGCGGGGCAAGGGGTTCGAACTCCTGAAAGTCGTCCCTGCGAGGTAGTCATGGCTGTTACTGAAAATGTCGTCTATCGGACGGCACCCGAAGGTCAACCCGTCATCAGTTACCGTTCGATGCCCGGCCAGTGTGCCGGCACTGCGGAAACCCTGGCGCAAGCCCGCACGTCCTATCGCGCGGAGCTGACCGAGCTGCTGAACGTCGAACGGTATGACCTACCGCCGGTGGTCGAGCACGTCGAAGCGAAAGTCGCCGGTATCTGGGTTCGCAGCAAGGTCGGTGCGGTGCACCGCGACAGACTCACCGACCGGATGTTCCTGCAGCGTCTGCTCACCCCCGGTGAGCTCCAGGACCAGGTGCGGGCCTACCTCGGTTCGGCGGCCGGCCACGGCGTCGAAGCGGTGGTGGTGCTGGCCGAACCCGAAGACCCGGTGGCCACGGTGCTCGATCAGATGGCTCCCGGCGATGCCGTGGTGGTCACCTACCCCCATGAGCGTGACGGTCTCGGCTGGGCCGCGCTTCACGGGCCCGAATCGGCTGCGCCGGACGAACTGCCGGTCGCGCGGCTCGATGTGGGGTTACGTGACTGCCCGATCGAGACGTTCGCCGACAGCTTCGTTGCCGAACACCGCCAGAGGGCGGTCCGCCTCGATGTGACGGACCTGGCCCGAGCCTCGTAACCGTCTAGCGGCTGCGTGCGGCGTTGCGGCTGTTGCCGCCATGCTGGCTGCGGTTGCCGCTGGACCGGCTGCTGGACTGGCCGCGGCGACCGCCGGGCTGTCCGCCACGGCGAGACCCGTTGCCGGTACCACGGTTGCGAGCCGGGCGCGCCTGAGTCGGGGCCTGCGCCACCTTGGGCGCGGGCGCCTGATACGGCGCGACTTCGCCGACCAGTGTCTGCACCGACTCTGAATCAGCATGCACGTCTTGCGGTTTGACGGTGATTCCGGCCTTACGCAACAGGGCCTGGGTGTCCCTGCGCTGTTCGGGCAGCACCAGTGTCACCACATCGCCCGCGCTGCCCGCGCGTGCGGTGCGGCCCGAGCGGTGCAGGTACGCCTTGTGCTCCATCGGAGGATCGACGTGCACCACCAGTTCCACATCGTCGACGTGCACACCGCGAGCGGCGATGTCGGTGGCGACGAGCACCCTGGCTTCGCCCGAGCTGAAGGCGGCGAGGTTGCGGTCACGGGCGGGCTGAGACAGGTTGCCGTGCAGGTCAACTGATGGCACGCCCGCGTCGGTGAGCTGCTTGGCCAGCTTGCGCGCCTGATGCTTGGTGCGCATGAACAGGATTCGGCGGCCCGTGCCCGAGGCCAGCTGGTGTACCAGCTTCTTCTTGGCCTCGACGCCCGCGACGTGGAAAACGTGATGCGTCATGGCCGCCACCGGCGAGTTGGCCTCGTCGATCGAGTGCAGCACCGGTTCGTTGAGGAAGCGGTTGACCAACTTGTCCACCCCGTTGTCGAGGGTGGCGGAGAACAGCAGGCGCTGGCCGCCGGCCGGGGTGGCGGCCAGAATGCGGGTGACACCCGGCAGGAAGCCCAGGTCGGCCATGTGGTCGGCCTCGTCGATCACCGTGACTTCCACAGCGTCGAGGCTGATCTCGCGCTGGCGCATCAGATCCTCGAGGCGGCCCGGGCAGGCCACGACGATATCGACACCTGACCGCAGGGCACTGACCTGGCGGTTCTGCGACACACCACCGAAGATGGTGGTGACGGTCAGGCCGTTGGCGGCGGCCAGCGGTTCCAGCGAGGCGGTGATCTGTGTAGCGAGCTCACGGGTGGGTGCCAGCACGAGGCCCGCCGGTCGGGCCGCCCTGGTACGGGTGCCCGTGAGCCGGCTGGCCAGCGGCAGCGAGAACGCCAAAGTCTTTCCGCTACCGGTCTTTCCGCGCCCCAGGACGTCACGCCCGGCAAGGGTGTCCGGCAATGTCTTGGACTGGATCGGGAAGGGTTGCGTGATACCGCGGTTCGCGAGGACGCGGACCAGCTGATCGGATACGCCGAGGTCGGCGAAGGTCACGTCGGGGGAGTTCACAGGGGAAGTCAAGGAGTGCCTTTCGGGCATCGGTGGCGACATTGCCGGTGGGCAATGTCGTTCGCCGCGAAAGGAGCCGGTTTCAATTGCGCGAATCCACCATGGCGGTGGCGAGAAGGTCTCGGCGCGCTCGTTCAGCGACGTACTGGTGTGCGCGTGTGCGCTGCCAGCGTGTGAGGTCAGCTTACCGCACCCTGGTCTCGCGACCTGCGTCGCGATGACCGGGTGTGACCAATCCGGCAGTATTTGTCCTCGTTCTCCCACAGATCGACGGTCTGTACACACCAGAACGCCGCGAACCCGGTGACCAGAATGGCTTCGACGATCAGGACCAAACCGCCGGGCTGCAGCACCATCGCCAGCAGCAGGGCACTGGTCATGACTCCGACGATCACCAGGTAGGCCTGGGTGATGCGGCGGGGTGGGGCATCGTGTGGCTTCGGCCGCCTCGCGGAGTACCAGGCGTAGTGGGCCACCACGAGGATGATCGCGACGAACATCGCGATCGCGGCCGCGTCGTGAGCCCACGTGTAGAACACCGCCGGCCAGCGCCACAGCACGATGAGGCCGACCGCGACGAAGGCGGCCTGCGCCAGGCGGGCGAGCCAGGCCCACCAACCGGGAGGTCGCGGGGCGGGCCACCGGGTCTGCGGGGCGGGGTTCATCACCCAGACGGTCACGTAGAACGCGATCCCGACGCCGGTTGCCACCACGAGCGCAACAAGATTGTTCGGAACCGCGGCCGTTGCGTCCTCATAATCCGGAAGCCACTGCCCACACGTGGCCGGCGCACCGTCACACGGTGGTCTGGACGTCGGCACCAGAGCGACGACGAACGCCAGGAATCCCGCGGAGTTGAGAAGGACGTCCTCGGTGGCCGTGCTGCCCTGGTAGGCGATCAGGCCGAGACCGACCGCGCACAGCGCGCCGATGAAGGCAGCGTGCGAGATGGTGAAGTAGTACGCGCTGATGGAGGGCTGCCACCGGCCCGTGGACACGGTGGTGCCGACCACCGACACCGCCAGAAACGCCACCGCACCGGCCAGGCCGATGCGCAGGTACCGGTAGGTCCACACCTCGTCGCCGACGAGGCCCAAAGCACGCAACGCCGACATCCCGTGCCGTCAGCAGCAGCGGGAACCGGGGTTCGATTCCGCGGCGGCGTGCCGCATCCGCCAGTACTCACGCTCGTCGATCACCGGTTCGCCGGGATGTGTCCGGGTGCGGTGTTCGACATAGCGACGGTAGTGGTTGTCACCCATCAACGATGACCAGAACCACGTCAACCTGGAGCAATACCAACCGATCTGGCGTGCGGTTCGGTTCGCGCGTCCCATTGCTTCTGCACCTCCTTCTCGGCGTGGGTGGGAATCATGCCGGACGGAGCGAAGATCCGTGACGGTACCGGATCGTCCTCGGTGAGGGGCCGGCCACCGCCCCGGATTGCCTGGAGTGCGGCGACGACACCCGCGATGAAGACGATGACCACGAGCACGGCGAAGATGATCGACAGACTGCCCTGGATGAACGTGTTGCGGATGACGGCATCGAGTTGGCCGGCGTCCTTGGCCGCGCCGAAGGCGGTCTCACCGGAATCCCTGGCGTTGCGGTACTGGAAATGCTGGGTCCAGTAGCCCACTTTCGGGTCGCCGGAGAAGATCTTCTGCCACGACGCGGTGAGCGTCACCACCAGATCCCACAACAGCGGCGCCCCGGGGATCCACGCCCACTTGAGATAGCCCTTCTTGATCACGACGACGGTCACCAGGGTCAGTGCCATGGCGGCCAGCAGCTGATTGGCGATACCGAACAGCGGGAAGAGGGTGTTGATTCCGCCAAGGGGGTCCGTGACACCCATCAGCAGGATCGACCCCCAGGCGGCGACAACGACGACGCTGCAGATCCAGGCGCCCACCCGCCAACTGGGATTGCGCAGCTTCTTCAGCGGCCCACCCAGATTGCCGAGGCCGTCGGAGAGCATGAAACGGGCCACCCGGGTGCCGGCGTCGACGGTGGTGAGGATGAACAGTGCCTCGAACATGATCGCGAAGTGGTACCAGAACGCCTTGAGCGCCTGACCGCCGAAGACCTGATGCAGCACTTCCGATATCCCGAACGCCAGCGTCGGTGCGCCACCGGTGCGCGAGATGATCGAATTCTCACCGACACTCGCCGCAGCATCGTCGATCTCCGCAGGAGTGATGGGTGCCCCGGACAGGCCGAGCCCGTTGACGTACTCGGCGGCGGTCTGCGCCGTCGTCCCGGTCTGCGCCGCCGGCGCGTTCATCACGAAGTACAGATGCTGGTTGAGGATGCACGCGGTGATCAAGGCCATGATCGCGACGAACGACTCGGTGAGCATGCCGCCGTAGCCGATCAAGCGCATCTGGCTTTCCTTCTCCAGCAGCTTCGGGGTGGTGCCGGAGGAGATCAGCGAATGGAAACCCGACAGCGCCCCGCACGCGATCGTGATGAACAGGAACGGGAACAGCGACCCGGCGAACACCGGGCCGGTGCCGCTGGCGGCGAACGAGGAGATGGCCGGCGCCTCCATGACGGGCCTGGCCAGCACGATGCCGATGGCCAGCAGGACGATGGTGCCGACCTTCATGAACGTCGACAGATAGTCGCGCGGCGCCAGCAGCAGCCAGACCGGGAGAACCGAGGCCGCCAAACCGTAGATGATGATGCACCACGACAGCGTCACCTTCGACAGGGTGAACCACTCTGTACCCCAATCCGTTTCGGCCACCCAGCCGCCGGCCACCACCGCGAGCAGCAGCAGCGCCACCCCGATCAGCGAAACCTCCGACACCCGCCCGGGCCGCAGGAAGCGCAGATAGAGCCCCATGAAGATGGCGATCGGGATCGTCATCGCGATGGAGAACACACCCCACGGACTCTCGGAGAGCGCGTTGACCACCACCAGCGCCAGTACCGCCAGCAGGATCACCATGATGACCAGGACGCCGACGATCGCCGCGGCGCCACCGACGGCGCCCAACTCGTCGCGCGCCATCTGGCCCAACGACCGGCCGCGGCGGCGCGTCGAGATGGCCAGCACCAGGTAGTCCTGCACACAGCCGGCCACCACCGCGCCGATGATGATCCAGATGGTCCCTGGCAGATAACCCATTTGGGTGGCCAGCACGGGGCCCACCAGCGGGCCGGCGCCGGCGATCGCGGCGAAATGATGCCCGAACAACACCCGCCGGTCGGTCGGCATGTAGTCGGTGCCGTTCTCGAAGACCTCGGCCGGGGTGGCCTGCTCGTCGCGGGGCCGCACGATCTTCATCTCGATAAGCCGTGCGTAGAAACGGAATCCGATGACATAGGTGCAGATGGCCGCGATCACGAACCAGACGGCGTTGACCGTCTCACCGCGGAAGAAGGCGATCACCGCCCATGCGACCGCACCCACCAGCGCGACGATCCCGAAGATCGCTTTGTGTTTGCCCGTGATCGGCGACCTGTCGATGATCGCGACCGGCGGTGAGTCCTTGTCGGTGCGGAGATAGGTGATGTCACCGTCGTGCTGCTCTTCGGTGACGACGCGGCCCTGCGACGCTGCAGAAGATGAAGCCATATCCCTGAGTCTTCCATTGGCGCCGCGCCGATTGGGCGAAACGCGCGGGTTGATCTTCAGACCGGTCGACCTAGTCGCTGCGTTGGTACAGCGCGCGCACGGTGTCGATGGTGTCGGCCTCGGCAGGGGATTTGTCGTCGCGGTACCGCAGAACGCGGGCGAAGCGCAAGGCCATGCCGCCCGGATAGCGGGTCGAGGTTTGCACGCCGTCGAGGGCGATCTCGACCACCTGTTCGGGCCGCAGCGTGACGACGTAACCGTTGGTGGGTCCCACGGCGAGTTCGAGGAACCGCGCGGTCTGCCAGTCGAGCATCGCGTCCGTCATGCCCTTGAAGGTTTTGCCCAGCATGATGAATCCATCACCGGCCGGATCTCGGGCGCCGAGGTGGATGTTGCTCAGCTTGCCGCGGCGCCGACCCGATCCCCATTCGACGGCCAGCACCACCAGGTCCAGGGTGTGCACCGGCTTGACCTTGAGCCATCCCGCGCCACGGCGGCCCGCCTCATACGGTGCAGACGGCGACTTGGCCATCACACCTTCATGACCCGCCGCCAGGGTGGCGTCCAAGAACTGTTGCGCCGCTTGCACATCGGAAGTGATCAAGCGGTCCACCCGGAACTGTCCGGGTATCACGGAGTCCAGGGCGGCGGCGCGATCCATCGCCGGCCGGTCCATCAGATCGACGCCGTCGAGGTGCAGCAGATCGAAGAAGAACACCGACAGTGGTTGATCGGAACGTTCGGCCCGGCCGAATCTGGATGCGGTGACCTGAAATCGGTGCGGGCGCCCGTCCGGGCGCAGTGCAATGGCCTCGCCGTCGGCGATCAGAGAGCTGACCGGCAACGCAAGGGTGGCCTCGACGACTTCGGGCAGCCGGGCGGTGACGTCATCGAGGCTGCGGGTGTACACCGTCACCTGATCACCGTCGCGATGGATCTGCACCCGTGCGCCGTCCAGCTTCGCCTCGAAAAGTGCTGTGCCGCCCAGTTTGTCGATGGCCTCGGCGACTCCGGTGGCGGTCTGGGCCAGCATGGGACCGACGGGGTGGCCCACTGTGAGCCGGAATTCGGCCAGTGCCTCGCTGCTGCCGGTCAATGCCGCGGCCGCGACGGCGGGTAGCGCGCCGCCCACCATGGCCGCACGGCGTACCTCTGTCGCGGGCAGGCCGGAGGCCTTGGCCACGGCATCGGCCATGACGCCCACCAGCGCGCCCTGGCGCAGCTCGCCGCTGAGCAGCCGTCTCAGGAACGTCTGCTCCATCTCCGAGGCGGCGCCGAACAGGGCGGCCACGGCGGCGGACCGGCGCGCCTGGGAGCCCTTGCCCGCAATGGCGCCGATCTCGCTGAACGCGGCGTCCACCTCGGCCACCGTCAGGGCGGGCTCCTGCGCCGGTGGCGGCAGTGAACGCAACGCCGCCCAGCCCACTCCGATCTGGCGCTGGGGCAGCTCACCGGAGAGCCAGGACACCACGATGGCGACCTCGGATGCGCCGCAACCGCGCAACAGGTCGGCGATTCGGCTGATCTTGGCCAGTCGCGCCGAGGTGGCACCCACGTCGGCGGAGGCGGTGGCGACGTCTACGAGCAGCACCATGTCAACGTACTGAAGAGTCAACGTACTGAAAACGAGACTTCGTGCCAGCCGGTCGCGCCGTCGGGGAGCACACCAGCCTGTTCCTCGGTTTGGGTTTCGCCGGTGTTGTCCGTGGCGCGCACCGTGATGGTGTACAGCCCTTCGGTGGTGGCCTGCCAGGGGAAACTCCACAACCGCCAGGTCTCGCCCGAATAGCTGGCCCCCAGCTGAGCTGGTTGCCAGATGCCCTGGCCCGCAGGTCCGTCGATCCGGACTTCCACGTTCCGCACGCCGCGGTTCTGCGCCCACGCCACCCCGCCGAATGTGACGGCGCCCTTGGGCACCTCCTGCCCGCTGCGCGGAACATCGATGCGGGATTCGGTCTTGATGGGTCCCCGCGGCGCCCAGCCCAGCCTGGTCCAGTACGCCTCGGCCCGGTCGAAACGGGTCAGTTCGAGGTCCACCACCCATTTCGTCGCGGACACGTAGCCGTAGAGCCCCGGCACCACCAGTCGGGCCGGGTAACCGTGCCGGGCCGGCAGGGGTTCACCGTTCATGGTGATGGCCAGCAGGGCGTCGCGGTCATCGGTCAACGCCTCGACGGGGGTGCCGGCGGTGAAGCCGTCCGAGGACGTCGACAACACCATGTCGGCGTCGGCGTGGACGCCGGCGTCGCGAAGCAGGTCGCGCACCCGGTAGCCGGTCCACACGGCGTTCGAGATAAGGTCACCGCCAACGGGATTGGACACACACGCCAGCGTCACCACCTTCTCGACGAGTTCGAAACGGCTGAGATCGTCGAAGCTGAGGGTGATCTCGCGGTCCACCATGCCGTGAATCCGCAGCGCCCACTTCTCCCTGGCCAGTTGGGGAACGCTCAGCGCGGTGTCGATGCGGTAGAAGTCGTCGTTGCCGGTGACGAAGCTGGGCAGCTCGACGCCGGCTGGTTGCACCTCAGGGGGTATCGGCGGCGCGCTCACTCGGGGCCGGGGCACCGCGAACGTCGACCGGTCCTCCTCGACGGAGTGCACCCTGCGGGTGAGAATCGAGCCGACCACTCCCGAGAGCACTCCGAAGCCGAGCAGGCCGAGGGTCACCAGAGACAGTCGTCTGCCCGGGTCGACGGCGGGGGAGTCGCCAGGGTCCTGCTCCCCGTTGGTGATCCGGCCGGAGGTCAGCAGCCGCAGCACCGCGATACCGCATGCGGTGCCCACGAGTGTCGGCAGGATGTCGAGGATGTCGGTATCGGCGCGGGACAACACCGCGGCACAGCCGGCGATACCGGCCAGCCCGATGGCGATGCTGCCGACCGGTCGGCGCGGGGTCTCGGCCGAACCGGTGACCGCGGCGATCACGGCGATCACGGCCAGTACCGCCGCGCCGAGGAACAACTTGTCCGAGGTCCCGAAAGTCTGGATCGCCCATTCCTTGACCGGGCCGGGGGTCAGGTCGACGACGGTGGACCCGACCGCATTGCGGACATCCGCCGATGAACCGAACGGAATCGCCGCGAGTTGGGCCACGCCGAGAGCAACCGCGGCGGCGGCGATACCGCTCATCATCCGCGTGCCGGGCGCGGGAGCAGCCATGCCGTCAAGCTACCCGCGCCACGGGCGGTCCGGTGTCAGCGACCCGTGAAGAAACGGTGACACGCCCCGGCAACCGCGAGAACCTGACACTCAATCAGTGGGCGCAGGTAGCGGCGCCGGGTTCCCAGACGTGACACGGCAAGCTAAGTTTGTAACTCAACCACGCCAGGAAGGGTTCTTCAATGGAAATCAACGGCAAGAAGGCGATCGTCGTCGGCGGTGCCTCCGGTATGGGCCGGGCATCGGCGGAGCTGCTGGCGGCCAAGGGCGCCAGCGTGGCGATCCTGGACCGTGAGGGTTCCGACGGCAAGGACGTCGCCAGCGCCCTCGGCGGTGAGTTCCATGCCGTGGACGTGACGGATTTCGACGGAACCGAGGAAGCGCTGGCCGCTGCCGTCGACGGCCTGGGTGGCCTGCATGTGATCGTCACGACCGCCGGCGGTGGCATCGGCGAGCGGACGCTGGGCAAGGCCGGTGTGCACAGTCTGGATTCGTTCCGTAAGACCATCGACCTCAACCTCATCGCGACGTTCAACATCAGCCGTCTCGCCGCGTCGCACATGGCGAAGAACGAGCCGGAAGACGAGGAGCGCGGCGTCATCATCAACACGGCCTCGATCGCCGCGTTCGAGGGTCAGATCGGCCAGGTGGCCTACACCGCGGCGAAGGCCGGGATCGCCGGGATGTGCCTGACCATGGCCCGTGACCTGGGCTCGGTGGGGATCCGGGTGCTCGCCATCGCCCCGAGCCTGTTCGCCACCGGATTGACCAAGGGCATCCCCGATGAGTTCGCCACCGCACTGACCAAGGACGCCGCCTTCCCGAAGCGGCTGGGCCGCCCCGAGGAGTACGGCAAGTTGGTCACCGCGATCGTGGAGAACCCGATGCTCAACGGGCAGTGCCTACGCCTCGATGCGGGTCAGCGGTTCGCCCCGAAGTAAATCAGTACACTCTTTTCATGGCTATCGCTCTCACCGACGACCATCGCGAGCTCAGTGAGGTCGCGCGGGGATTCCTCACCGCACAGAAAGTCAGGGCCGCCGCGCGCGAGCTGCTCGATTCGCCCGACGAGCCCCGGCCGCTGTTCTGGAACGATCTCGCTCAGTTGGGCTGGCTCGGATTGCACGTCGACGAGGCATACGGCGGGTCCGGTTACGGTTTGCCCGAATTGGTGGTGGTGATCGAGGAGCTGGGTAGGGCGGTGGCCCCCGGCCCGTTCGTCCCGACCGTGGTGGCATCCGCTGTGGTGGACCATGCCGGTTCCGCCGACCAGAAAAGCCGTTTGCTCCCGGGGTTGACCGACGGCTCCCTGCTCGCCGGTGTGGGCTTCGGCGGTGACCTCACCCTGGACGGGGGCCGCGTCAGCGGCTCAGCCGGTGTGGTGCTCGGCGCCAGGCTAGCCGACCTGCTGGTGCTGGCCGTCGGCGACGACGTGCTGGTGCTCGACCGCGGCCGCGCCGGGATCAGCGTCGACGTTCCCGACAACCTGGATCCGACCCGGCGGTCCGGACGGGTGGTGCTCGACGACGTCGATGTCTCCGACGACGACGTCCTGGCCGGTGCGCGGGCGGCGGCTCTCGCGCGCGCCCGGGTCCTGTTCGCCGCCGAAGCCGTCGGCGGCGCAGGTGACTGCGTGGAATCGGCGGTCGAGTACGCCAAGGTGCGCCAGCAATTCGGCCGCACCATCGCCACATTCCAGGCCATCAAGCACCACTGCGCCAACATGATCGTCGCCGCGGAATCCGCGGTGGCACTGGTGTGGGATGCCGCCCGAGCCAGCTCCGAGGACGAGCAGGCGTTCCAGTTGATCGCCGCGGCAGCCGCCGCCCAGGCACTGCCCGCCTATGTGCGTAACGCCGAACTGAACATCCAGGTGCACGGCGGCATCGGATTCACCTGGGAGCACGACGCGCACCTGCATCTGCGGCGGGCGTTGGTGCTGCGCGCCGTGCTGGGCGGTGACGGGCCCGCGGCTGATGTGTTCGCGTTGACCGCCGTGGGTGTCACCCGGGCCAACAGCCTCGACCTGCCCGCCGAGGCCGAGGAACTGCGTGCCCAGATCCGCTCCGACGCCGCCGAGATCGCCAAGCTGGCCGACCAGGACCAGCTGGACAAGCTGATCGAGACCGGTTATGTGATGCCGCACTGGCCCAGGCCATGGGGGCGGGCCGCAGACGCCGTCGCTCAGTTGGTCATCGAAGAGGAGTTCGCCGCCGCGGGCATCAAACGACCCGACTACTCCATCACCGGCTGGGTGATCCTCACCCTTGTCCAGCACGGAACGCCCTCGCAGATCGAACGTTTCGTTGCTCGCGCGTTGCGTAAAGAAGAGATCTGGTGCCAGCTGTTCTCCGAGCCGGACGCCGGGTCGGACGCCGCGGGCATCAAGACCCGCGCCACCCGCGTCGACGGCGGCTGGAAGATCAACGGGCAGAAGGTGTGGACCAGCGGTGCGCACTACTGCCGGCGTGGATTGGCCACGGTACGAACCGATTTCGATGTTCCCAAGCATGCCGGTATCACCACGGTGATCATCGATATGAAAGCGCCGGGGGTCGAGATCCGGCCGTTGCGGATGATCAGCGGTGGCTCGGAGTTCAACGAGGTGTTCTTCAACGACGTGTTCGTTCCCGACGAGGACGTGGTGGGGGAGCCGAACACCGGGTGGACGGTGGCCCGCGCGACCCTGGGCAACGAGCGCGTGAGCATCGGCGGCGGGTCCGGCGTCAGCGAGATCGCGGCCGCCGCGTTGGTGCCGCTGGCCGACAAACACGCAGACCGGGTGGCAGGCGTGCGGATCCGGGTGGGCAACTACCTGGCCGACGATCACGCGATGCGGTTGCTCAATCTGCGCCGGGCGGTGCGCAGCATCGAAGGCGCCGGGCCGGGGCCCGAAGGCAACATCACCAAACTCAAACTCGCCGAGCACATGGGCGAGCACGCCGCGATCTCGTCGGCGCTTCTCGGGGCCGATGCCGCGCTGATGGACGGCTCGGCGGCGATGGTGAACCTGATGACCCTGGGGGCACGAGGTATGGCGATCGCCGGCGGCACCTCGGAAGTGTCCCGCAATCAGATTGCGGAACGGATCCTCGGGATGCCGCGCGATCCGCTGATCAAGTAGGTGCGTCCGGATCCCGACGACGAACGGCCCGGCAAAGCGGCCCAGGTGGCTCGCCAGATCGAGGCGGACGTCATCCGCCGCGGCTGGCCGGTCGGCGAATCGCTGGGCTCCGAGCACGCGCTGCAACAGCAGTACGGGGTCAGTCGATCGGTGTTGCGCGAAGCCGTCCGGCTGGTCGAGCACCATCAAGTGGCCCGGATGCGGCGAGGCCCGGGCGGCGGGCTGATCGTGGTGGCCCCGGACGCCGCACCGGCCACGCGCGCGGTGGTGATCTATCTCGAGTATCTCGGCGTGACGATCGACGAACTACTCGATGCCCGGCTGGTGCTCGAGCCGCTGGCCGCCGAGTTGGCCGCGCGGCAGATCGACGAGGCCGGCATAGCGCGGCTGCGTTCGGTGGTCGAGGAGTTTCACCCCGTGCTGGGTGAGTTGACCGGCAACCCCGTGCTCGCGTTGTTCATCGACGTACTGATTCGTCTGACCGCGCGGTACGCGGTCGAATCGCAAGCGCCGCAGGAAAAGATCGCATCGGCCGTCGAGCGGTTGACCGCCGACCACGCCCGGATCGTGGAGGCGGTGGCAGCCGGTGACGCCGCCGCGGCACAAACCCTGACCGGCAAGCACGTGGCGGGGGTGGCGGCCTGGTTGCGCCGCCACCACGTGCCTGGGCGCGGGACCGACGATGCGCCGGTGACCGTCGGCGCGCAGGAGAAGCTGGCCGAAGTGGTGGCCTCGGCCATCCATGACGACATCGCCGCCAGAGGGTGGCCGACAGCGACATTGTTCGGCACTGAAACCGAGCTGCTCGAACGCTATCGGGTCAGCAGATCTGTTCTGCGCGAAGCTGTTCGGATACTCGAATACCATTCTGTCGCGCGCATGCGCCGCGGGCCGGGTGGAGGGTTGTTCATCACCGAGCCCGTACACCGCGCCAGCGTCGATGCCGTGGCCTTGTACCTGGAATACCGCAAACCCAGCCGCGGGGACCTGAGCCTGGTCCGCGATGCCATCGAGATCAGCAACGTCGCGCGGCTGGTTCAGCGTCGCCACGACCCCGATGTCGTCCGCTTCCTCACCGAGCAGCCCCCGGTCGTCGACCACCACGATCCCAGGGAAGCCGGGCTCGCGGAGTTCTACTTCCACACCGACCTCGCCGAGCGGGCCGGAAATCGGGTCCTGAACCTGTACCTGCGTATTCTCGTCGAGCTCTTCCGCAGGCACTGGGGTTCCACCATGAATCCCATGCCGGGAGCCGAGGACGCCGCCGAGGTGCACCGGGCGCACGCCCGCATCATCGAGGCCATCACCGACGGCGACACCAGCATCGCCCGGCACCGGTGCCGACGTCACCTCGAAGCGCTGTCCTCCTGGTGGTGGTAGCTACGCTGGTGCGATGACCACAGTTGCCGATCACGTCATCTCAGCGTTGCAGAGCAGCGGGGTGCGCCGGGTGTACGGACTGCCCGGTGACAGTCTCAACGGGCTGACCGACGCGATCCGGCGTGCACCCGAAGTCACCTGGGAGCACGTCCGTCACGAGGAAGCGGCCGCCTTCGCCGCGGCCGCCGATGCCGCGGTGACCGGCCGGCTCGCGGTGTGCGCGGGCAGCTGTGGCCCTGGCAACCTGCATCTGATCAACGGCCTGTTCGATGCGCAACGCAGCCGTGTTCCCGTCCTGGCGCTGGCTGCCCACATCCCGCGGACCGAGATCGGATCCGAGTACTTCCAGGAGACGCATCCGCAGGAGTTGTTCAAGGAGTGCAGCGTCTACTGCGAACTGGTCAGCACCCCGGAGATGCTGCCCCGCATCCTGTCCATGGCCATGCGGGCCGCCGTCGAGGAGAACGGGGTGGCTGTCGTCGTCGTCCCCGGGGAGGTGTTCAACGCCAAGGCGGACATCTCGCCGTGGGCCGCGCCGGTGTTGCCCACCAGTTCGGTGGTGCGACCCGATGACGACGCACTGGCCCGCGCTGCCTCGATCCTCAACTGCGCCAACAACATCACCATTCTGGGCGGAGCGGGCGTCGCGGGTGCGCACGAGGCGCTGCTGCAGCTGTGCGCCACGTTGCAGGCACCCGTGGTGCATGCGCTCAGGGGTAAGGAGTACATCGAGTACGACAACCCCTACGACGTCGGGATGACGGGGCTGCTCGGCTTCGCGTCCGGCTACAAGGCGATCAAAGAAGCCGATGTCCTGCTGATGCTGGGCACCGACTTTCCGTATCAACAGTTCTATCCCGACAACGCCACCGTCATCCAGGTCGACATCCGGGGCCGCAACATCGGCCGCCGAACTCCCGTCGACCTCGCCCTGGTGGGCACGGTGGCCGACACACTGGCCGCGTTGGCGCCTCTGCTCACCCGGAAAACCGACGACACCCATCTGCAGCGTTGCCTTGCGCACTACCGCAGAACCCGCAAGTCGTTGGACGCGTTGGCGGTCAACGATCGGGACAAGACGCCGATCCGGCCGGAATACCTTGCCGCCCTGACCAGTCAGCTGGCCAGTGACGACGCGATCTTCACCGTCGACGTGGGTTCCCCGGTGGTCTGGGCGGCGCGTTATCTGCAGATGAACGGCAGGCGGCGACTGCTCGGTTCCTTCAATCACGGCACCATGGCGTGCGCGCTGCCGCTGGCCATCGGCGCCCAGACCACCGACCGCGGCCGCCAGGTGGTGGCGTTCGCCGGTGACGGCGGGCTGACGATGCTCTTCGGTGAGCTGATCACCCTGATGCAGAACAAGCTGCCGGTCAAGCTGGTGGTGTTCAACAACTCGTCGCTGAACTTCGTCGAGTTGGAGATGAAGGCAGCGGGCATCGTGAACTTCGGCACCGAGCTGGAGAACCCGAACTTCGCGGCCGTCGCGCAGGCCATGGGAATGTTCGGTCGCCGCGTCGAACGCCCCGGCGACCTCGACGCAGCGTTGCGCGACGCGTTCGCCCACCCCGGTCCTGCGGTGATCGATGTGGTCACCGCCCGCCAGGAACTGTCCATCCCCCCCGCGATCACCGTCGAGCAGGCAAAGGGGTTCTCCCTGTACGCCATTCGCACCATCCTCGCCGGCCGCGCGGACGAGCTGCTCGACCTCGTGAGCACCAACGTCGCGCGACGACTGCTCGACTGACATGCACCGCAAGACAGCGGTGGTCACCGGCGCCAGCAGGGGAGCGGGGCGGGGTATCGCCGCAGCGCTGGGAGCCGCGGGATGGCGCGTCTACGTGACCGGTCGCTCCGATGCGAAATCGGGCCGGCGTACCACCATCGAGGCCACCGCCGCCCAGGTGTCGGCGGCCGGCGGTGACGGTGTGCCGGTCCGTGTCGACCACGCCGACGACGAGTCGGTGGGACAGCTGTTCGCGCGGGTGGCCGAGGAGTCGGGTCGGCTGGATCTGTTGGTGAACAACGCCGCTGCCATCCACGAGGATCTGACCAACCCCGCACCCTTCTGGGAGAAACCGATCGGGTTGGCCGACGTGCTGGACGTCGGGTTGCGGTCCGGCTACGTCGCGTCCTGGCACGCGGCGCGGTTGATGGTGGGCCAGGACCGGGGCCTGATCGTGTTCACCTCGTCGCCCGGGTCGGTCTGCTATATGCATGGTCCTGCCTATGGTGCGCAGAAGGCCGGCGTGGACAAGTTGGCGGCTGACATGGCGGTGGATTTCCGCGGCACCGGTGTTGCGGTGGTGTCGATCTGGATGGGCATCCTGCTGACCGAGAAGCTGCGCCGGGCCTTCGAGGGAAATCCGCACGGCCTTGCCGAGTTCGCCGAGCACGCCGAAACTCCGGAGTTCACCGGGCATTTGGTGAATGCGCTCTACCACGATCCCGATCTCGCCGAGATCAGCGGCCAGACGTTGATCGGCGCCGAACTCGCGCAGCGCTACGGCATCACCGACGAGGACGGTCGCAGACCGGCTTCGCACCGGGAGATCCTCGGCTCGCCGAGGGTGCCGCACCCGGCCGTGGTGCGCTGATCCGGTTCACCGGAACCCGCTGAGGGCCGACCACTTTCACTATTTTCCGACCGGGCGGGGTTCGCTCACGTAAGAAAGTGACGTGCCCTCGACTTCGAATGACGCCGACCCGTGGTCACCGACGCGCCTGGACGCCCTGGGCGATTGGCTGCGCGCCGAGGGCATCGGTAACGACATCACGGATGTCGAACCGCTGACCGGCGGCACGCAGAACGTCGTGGTGCGCGTCCTGGTCGACGGGCGCACCCTGGTGTTGCGGCGGCCGCCGCTGCATCCGCGTCCCAACAGCGACCGCACGATGCAACGCGAGATCGCGGTGCTGACCACGCTGGCCGACAGTGGTGTCCCGCATCCCAGGTTCGTCCGGGCCTGTGAAGATCTCGATGTCCTCGGGGTGGTGTTCTACCTGATGGAGGATGTGGACGGCTTCAACCCGGGTACGGAGGTCACCGACGCATACATCCACGACGCGGGCATGCGGCATCAGGTGGGGCTCAACTACGCCGCCGACCTCGCGCGTCTGGGACAGGCCCGGTGGCGGGGGCTTCCGCTGCAACGGCTGCACAAGCCGGGGTCGTTCCTGGGCCGTCAGGTGCCGGGTTTCCTCAGCCTGCTCGACAGCTACCGCAAACTCGGTGGCTATTCTCCGGATTCGCTGCCCGAGGTCGGATCTCTGGCGCAGTGGTTGCAGGACAACCGGCCCCCCGATGCCGAACCCGGGATCATGCACGGCGACGCGCATCTGAACAATGTGCTGCTGCGGCGGGAGACACCGGAGGTGGCCGCCTTCGTCGACTGGGAGATGTGCACCGTCGGTGACCCCCTGTTGGATCTCGGCTGGATCCTGGTGTGCTGGCCCGACGACCCGGACCCCATCAATGCCGGGTCCGAACTCGCCGCGCTCGGGGGGCTGCCCAGCCGCGGCGAGATCATCGATGCGTACCGCGCCGCGGGCGGGCGCGCCACCGACCGGCTCGACTGGTACATCGCGCTGGCGTGCTTCAAGCTCGCGATCGTGATCGAGGGGACCTATGCGCGGTATCTGGCCGGGCTGGCCGACCGGGACGCAGGCGAACGCCTGCACGACAACGCGGCCAACCTGATCCAGCTCGGCCGCCGGGTGGCCGCCGGCGATCAGCCTTTCGTGTGAGGCGCGAAACCGGTTGCGGGACCACGCGAGCACCCGCTAGTGTCGCGTCCGTGCATCACATTCTCGTAGTAGCTCCCCGCAGCGGGGTCTGATCCAGACCGACCCCCCGCTGTGGGTCGGAAGCTACTACCTGTCGGTCGTCTCCCTCCGAGTCGAAAAGACCGACATGACCGCACACATCACCGCGAACACCGCCACCCCCGCACTCTGCCTCGACCTGTCCCGGGCCCCGCTGCCGCTCGGACTCCGTGAGCAGGCCGAGGACATGTCCTGGGACGGTTTCCTGGCCGCCTACGGGCACAGCGCGGGCCCGCTGGAGCTGAGCCACTGGGAGTGCACCGATCAGCGCGGCGTCTCCCGGTGGCTCGGGCCGCGTACGTACCAGGCGACCTTCACCATCGGGGGTCACACCAGCACGGCCAGCGCGTCGGCCCCGGGACCCATCGCCGCGATGACCGCCATGCTCCACGAGCGCGGCTTCGGCCTCGAAATGCTCAACTTCCACCAACGGCAGATGGGTCGCGACACCGTGACCTTCATCCGCGGGACCGACGGCGTGCACGACGAGTGGGCGATGGCGTGGGCCGAAGACGCCACCCAGTCGGCGCTGCGCGCGGTCATCGCGTGCGCCAACCGACTGGCGAACGGCTAAGCGACCACCGGGGTCGCGGCCCTCAGTAGATCGGCCGCAGGGTGACCGGCATGCCGTCCATCGGCACCGGCATGCCGCCGTAGTCCAATCGGGCCTTGTATCCGGGACGCGGCGGCTCGAGCCGGTAGCGGCGCAGCAGGCGGTGCATCACCGTCTTGATCTCCAGCTGGCCGAACACCATGCCGATGCACTTGTGCGCGCCACCGCCGAACGGCGCGAACGCGTAGCGGTGCTGCTTGTGCTCGTTGCGCGGCTCGGCGAAGCGGGCCGGATCGAACTTCTCCGGATCGGTCCACAGCTCGGGCAGATGGTGGTTGACCGACGGCCAGGTCACCACGTTGGTGTTGGCGGGAATGAAGTGGCCGAGCAGCTCGGTGTCCCGCACGGTCGACCGGACGTTGAACGGCAGCGGCGTCACCAGGCGCAGTGACTCGTTGATCACCAGATCGAGAGTTTCGAGCTTCTCCAGCGCCTCGATGTCGAGCGGCCCGTCGCCGAGGCGGTCACACTCTTCGCGGCAGCGGTCCTGCCAGTCCTGATTGGCGGCCAGGTGGTACGCCATGGTGGTCAGCGTGGACGTCGACGTATCGTGCGCCGCCATCATCAGGAAGATCATGTGGTTCACGATGTCCTGGTCGGTGAAGCGGTTGCCGTCCTCGTCCTCGGTGTGGCACAGCACCGTGAGCATGTCGGTGCCCTGGGCGCGGCGGCGTTCCTTGACCCGTTCCTCGAAATAATTGTCGAGGACCTTGCGGGCCTGCAGCCCGCGCCACCACTTGAACGGCGGCAGCCCGGTGCGGATGATGGCGCCGCCGGCGCGGGTGGTCATGGTGAACGCGTCGTTGACCTTGGTGACCAGTTCTTTGTCGCTGCCGGGCTCATGGCCCATGAACACCACCGACGCGATGTCGAGGGTCAGTTCCTTGACCGCCGGATAGAACAGGAAGCGGGGATCGTTCTCCACCCAGTCGTTGGCGATGACGTGCGAGGCCACCTTGTCGATGTGCTCGACGTAGCCGGACAGCCGGGTACGGGTGAAGGCTTCCTGCATGATGCGGCGATGGAACATGTGTTCCTCGAAATCGAGCATCATCAGCCCGCGGTTGAAGAACGGACCGATGACCGGATCCCAGCCCTTCTGGGAGAAGTCCTTGTTGCGGTTGGAGAACACCGCCTGCGTGGCGTCGGGGCCCAAAGCGACGACGCTGGGCAGCGCCGGTGAGTACGCGTAGTGCAGTGGGCCGAACTTCTTGTACACCTGCAACAGGTAGTCGGGACCACCACGGAAGGTCTCGATCATGTGCCCGAGGATCGGCACGCCCGAATCACCCATCACCGGTTTGAGCTCGCTGCCGGGAGGGGGCTCGGCCAGGACGAACTGCTTGAACTCGTGCTCACGAAGTCGCTTCTCGACGACTCCCAGACCGGGGAGGTTGTTCATGGTCGGCGTCAGCCGGCGTTTGGCCTGGTCGATCAGGTAGTCGGAAGTGTTGATCGTGGCGGGCATGGGCACTACTCCTCGAGAAGCTCCGTGCGGGCTGGTGACCGATCGACCATGTCGATGCGGTGTGGCGTGAGCCACTTATTCCATATTCACTGGCCTTCTTGACGCCTGTCAAGTTTCATTCGAGTGCAAGTGTGGTGCATGGTTAGAACGTGAGCGTTCCCCAGCAGTCCGACCCGGGCGATTCCGTCCCCCGCCGACGCGGCGACCGGCAGCGGCACGCCATCGTCAAGGCGGTGCGGGAACTGCTCGAGGAAACCCCGTTCGCCGACCTGTCGGTCAGCGCCATCAGCGACCGCGCCGGCGTCGCCCGGTCCGGCTTTTACTTCTACTTCGACTCCAAGTACTCCGTCCTGGCGCAGATCCTCGCCGAAGCCACTCAGGAACTCGAAGAACTGACCCATTTCTTCGCCGCCCGCGGAGAGGACGAGTCGCCGGCGGCATTCGCCAAGCGGATGGTCGGCAGTGCCGTCGTCGTCTTCTCGCACAACGACCCGGTGATGTCGGCCTGCAATATCGCCCGCAACGCCGATGCGGAGATCCGCAAGATCCTCGACGACCAGATCGACACGATCATCAATCAGATCGTCGCCAACATCTCGGCCGAAGTGGCCGCCGGGACGGCCCACCCCATCAGCGATGACCTGCCGATGCTGGTCCGCACCCTCGGCGCCACCACCGCGTGGATGCTCTCCGGCGACTCGACGTTCATCGGCCCGGAGGGGGACCTGCAACGCGGGGTCGCAGTGCTCGAGCAGCTGTGGCTGCACGGTTTCTGGGGCGGCGCTGCGGCCTGAGCCCGCGTCGCGTCGGTAGGGTCGCGCCTATGGCTGAGCTCGGCGATTTCGCGAACAAGCGTTGTTTTCTCACCGGGGCGGCCAGTGGTATCGGCCGCGCCACTGCGCTGCGGCTGGCCCGCGACGGCGCTGAGCTGTTCCTGACCGACCGCGACGCCGAGGGACTGGAACTGACCGTCGCCGACGCCCGGGCACTGGGTGCGCAGGTCCGCGCGTACCGCGCGCTCGACATCTCCGACTACGACGCCGTGGCTCAGTTCGCCACCGATATCCACGCTGCCCACCCCCCGATGGACCTGGTGTTCAACATCGCCGGAGTCTCGGCCTGGGGGACTGTGGACCGACTCAGCCACCAGCAGTGGCGGTCGATGATCGACATCAACCTGATGGGCCCGATCCACGTCATCGAGACTTTCGTGCCGCCGATGGTCGCCGCCCGTCGGGGCGGTCACCTGGTGAACGTGTCCTCGGCCGCGGGACTGGTGGCGTTGCCGTGGCACGCCGCCTACAGCGCGAGCAAGTACGGTCTGCGCGGGCTGTCCGAGGTGTTGCGATTCGATCTGGCCAAGTACCGGATCGGGGTCTCGGTGGTGGTGCCCGGCGCGGTGAAGACCCCGCTGGTGAAATCGGTCGAGATCGCCGGTGTGGACCGCGATCACCCCAAGGTGGCGCCGTGGGTGGATCGGTTCTCCGGGCACGCGGTCTCACCCGAACATGTCGCCGAGCGGATCCTGACCGGAGTCAGGAAGAACCGTTTCCTGGTCTACACCTCACCCGATATCCGGGCGCTGTACATGTTCAAACGTGTTGCCTGGTGGCCGTACAGCGTGGCGATGCGCCAAGTGAATGCGGTGTTCACCCGCGTACTCAAGCCGGCGACCGCCCCGCCGCTCACCGCGAACCCCAATCCCACGGCGGAGCGGTGAGTTGCGTCTGCCCGACGATCCGGGTCTCACCGCAGTCCTTGAAGAACTCGATGCGTCCCGTTTCCTGCTCGCCTTCGTCGAGAAAATCGATCATCGACCGCGAGTGTGTGACGACCAGAACCTGAGTGACCCTGGCCGCCGAACGGATGAGGGTGGCCAGGGGACGAACGAGGTCGGGATGTAGTGATGTCTCCGGCTCGTTGAGCACCATCAGCGACGGCGGACTGGGGCTCAGCAGTGCAGCGGCCCAGAGCAGGAAACGCAGTGTGCCGTCCGACAACTCAGCGGCGCGCAGCGGACGCAGCATTCCGGGTTGGTGCACGGCGAGATCGAAGAGCCCTTCGGTGGCCGTCACCGAGACCCCGGCGCCGTTGAACGCCTCGGCGAACGTGGCGTGCAGTTCGTCCGAATTGGATCCCGACCCCGCCTCGATGATGGTCTGGATGGCCGCGGCCAGATCGCTGCCGTCGTCAGCGAGCACCGGGGTCCGGGTGCCCACTTGCGGGTGGCGCGCCGGCGCAGCGGCATCGACACGAAAACCATCGTAGAAACGCCAGGACCGCAACCGATCTCGCACCGTGGACAGCTCCGGTAGCTCACCGGGGTGCGCGAACTCCGCTAGAACGCTGCGATAGGTGGGTAGGCCGCGGGTCAGTTGGTCGAAGCCGCGCCCGGATTCCGAACGTGCCTCGGCCAGGGGACCACCACGGCGCACCAGCGTCGAATTCGGGCGCGGTGCCGGGCCCACGAACACCGACTCCCGCTTGATCTCCGGATCCCGGGCGAAAGCCGACTGGATACCCGCCATCTGGGGCAGGCCCAGGTCGACGAGGTAGCCGAAATCATCTGCGGCGAAGCCCATTTCGAGTGAGATCGACCGGGTTCGGGTGGTGCCTTCGGTGCGTCCGGTGCGACGCGCGCCCTTCGTCTGCTCGGGGCCCGCCCACAGCGCCGACTGCAGTCCACCCTCCCTGGCCAGCGAGCCGATGACCTCTCCGCGACCGCAGTCGGCCAGCAGCCGCAGGGCGCGGTACAACGACGATTTACCGGTGCCGTTGGCGCCGGTCACGACGGTGAGCTGCTGCAGAGGCAGAGCGACGTCCCGTAGGGATCGGTAGCCCCGGACGGCGACGGTGTGCAACATGACTGCCACGGTAACCATCACCGGTGACAGAAGGAGTGCACCAGACGTGTCAGCGCACTGCGGAAGGCTGGGGTTCAGGCATGACGAGCTCGAGGCGCACGCCCAGGAGCCGGACCGGGCGGTCCAGCTCGAACAGGTGCAGAAGATCCAAAGCCGTTGCGGTGATGAGCTCCTGATCGACGCTCGGTGAGGGAAGTTTGCGGATCTTGGTGCGGGTGTAGAAGGTGCTGGTCCGTACGGTGACGGCGACCCGGCTCACCACTCGGCGCTGCTCGATGATCTCCGCCAGCGTCTCGCACGCCAACCGGCATACCGCGGCGTCGATCTCGGATCGCTCGGTGAGGTCGACGGGGAAGGTGGTGACATGACTGCGGGACCTGGGCACCCACGGTTCGGCCCGTACGTCGTCGTCGCCTCCTCCCTTGGCCAGCAACAGGATCCACAGTCCGGTGGTGGGACCGAACGTCGACGTGACCACGGTGGAATCGGTTGCCGCGAGGTCCGCGACCGTGGTGATGCCCAAAGTGGCAAGCTTTTTCGCGGTCTTCGGTCCGACGCCCCACAGTGCGTCCACCGGTCGGTCACCCATCACCGACATCCAGTTGTCGTCGGTGAGGATGAAGACACCGGCCGGCTTGCCGAAACCGGTCGCGACCTTGGCCCGCTGCTTGTTGTCGCTGATACCCACCGAGCAGGACAGTCCGGTTTCAGCGGCGATGACCGCACGGATCTGGTCGGCGAGTGCCACCGGGTCGTCGACGTCGGCGCCGACGTAGGCCTCGTCCCATCCCCAGACCTCGACCGGATGCCCGAGGTCACGCAACAGGCCCATCACCTGCTCGGAGGCGGTGTCGTAGGCCTCGGGATCCGATGGCAGAAACGTGGCCTCCGGGCAGCGCCGAGCCGCGGTGCGCAGCGGCATCCCGGCGTGTACGCCGAATTCGCGGGCCTCGTAGGACGCGCAGGTGACCACCTTGCGCGGTTCCGTGGGGTCCCCGCTGCCGCCGACGATGACGGGAAGGCCTGCCAGTTCGGGGCGGCGACGTAATTCGACCGAGGCCAGGAACTGGTCGAGATCGACGTGCAGCACCCAGCGCGGCTTCATCGTGTCAGCGCCCGCACAACTTCCGCGCCAGGCTTTCCCATCTGTCGCCGAGTTCGTCGAGGGTCAGACGGCGGTCGGCGAGTTGATGTTGCACGTAGTCGGCCTGCAGCAGCGCCAACAGGGCGTCGGTCTGGGCATCGAGGTCCCCCGTGGTGCCCGCCTCGTCCAGCAGCACCCGGACGTGGCGGTGCAGCACCATCGCCGGAGCGTTGAAGCGGCTTTCCGGGTCGCGGCCGATATCGGCGAGCAGCGCGTGATGGTCGTGGGTGAACTGAAGGCGCGCGCGTCCGAACGCGATCAACCGGTCCAGCGGCGGTGCGCCGGGCCCGAGCGGGGGAGGACCGAACAGGAAGGCTTGTTGACTGGCCTTCTCGTCCTCGTCCAGCAGCACCATCATCAGGCCGGCCCGGCTGCCGAAGCGTCGGAAGACCGTGCCCTTGCCCACGCCTGCGGCGGTGGCGATATCGTCCATCGTGACGCTTTCGGCGCCGTGCTCGGCGATGAGCCGACGCGCCGCCTCGAGTAGCAGCAGGCGATTACGTGCCGCGTCGCCGCGTTCCTGCGGTGCGTCCGTGACCGGCAGGGCGCCGGGGAACTCCACAGTGCTCATGACTGCACTGTAACGCAGCCGGAATTATTCGGACCTCAGTCCGGTTACACTGGGCAACTCTCGCGGAATCGAAAGGAAGTCACGGCTGTGTCAGAGATCAAGTCCGATGTCGTCAATGTCCTGGTGCTGGTAGGCAGCCTGCGGGCGCAGTCGGTGAACCGCCAGTTGGCCGAGATCGCGGTCGCCAACGCCCCTGAGGGTGTCCGGCTGAACCTTTTCGACCGGCTGGGGGAGTTGCCGTACTACAACGAGGACATCGACGTCGACCCCGTGCCCGAGCCGGTGCAGGCGCTGCGTGATGCGGCCGCGCAAGCGGACGCCACCCTGATCGTCACCCCGGAATACAACGGCAGCATCCCGGGAGTGCTGAAAAACGCCATCGACTGGATCTCCCGGCCCTACGGCCAGGGCGCGCTCAAGGACAAGCCGGCCGCGGTGATCGGGGCGGCGCTCGGACAGTACGGCGGCGTGTGGGCGCACAACGAGACGCGCAAGTCCATCGGGGTCGCGGGGCTCCGGGTGGTGGAGTCGATCGAGTTCTCCCTGCCGACGTCCAGCCTGGACGGGAAGCACCCTCAGGACAGTGCTGAGGTGGTCGGGAAACTGCGCGACATCGTGGGAAAGCTGGTCGCCGAGGTCGGCTGACGCGGTTTCGCGACACGAAGCCGTCGACGGGTCGGATATGACCTGTCGACGGCTTTGCTGTGTTATAGGGCGACGCGGCGCCGAGGCGGTTCTGTCGGTGGGCACTGGTAGTAGTAGGGCGGAGGGCGCCGCGACGGTGAGTTGTGATCTGCAACACGCCGCCCGACGCGCCGCCAAAGTGCTTACGACCAGGGAATTTCATGAATGTTGTTCAGAACATGTGGTATCTCTTCGGAATGTCGGCCACTAGGTGTAGTGTCTGACGAGCCGACAGACCCCAACCTCTAGAGGCAGCCGAAGGTCAGAGTTCCGATCGATCCATGACGGAGAAATCAGAACGAAACTCCCGGCGGACAACTGGAATTTCGGGGCGCAGCGGTCTGCTGAACAGTAGTGAGCCTCGTCCGAGTCAGGTCAATAACCGTTTCGCTGAGCCGAAGAGGGAGTCGAACGAAACATGAGCGTCACCGTCTACACCAAGCCCGCATGTGTGCAGTGCAACGCCACCTACAAGGCTCTGGACAAGCAAGGCGTCGACTACACCGTCATCGACATCACCCTGGACTCGGACGCCCGTGACTACGTGATGGCGCTGGGCTACCTGCAGGCGCCGGTCGTCGTGGCCGGAAACGAGCACTGGTCGGGCTTCCGGCCGGACCGGATCAAGGCGCTCGGCGTCACCGCCGCGGCCACGGCCTGACGACCACGAAGGACAGATCGACCGGAGAGGGGAGCGAGATGGCGGACGTGCCCGCACCCAACCTCGTCTACTTCTCCAGCGTGTCCGAGAACACCCACCGCTTCGTCCAGAAGCTCGACCTTCCCTCGATCCGGATCCCGCTGCGTGACCGGATTCAGGTCGACCACCCGTATGTGCTGGTCGTGCCCACCTATGGGGGTGGGCACGCCAACGGTCCCGATCCCGACGCCGGGGGCTACGTGCCCAAGCAGGTGATCGCCTTCTTGAACAATGAACACAACCGATCGTTGATCCGCGGCGTGATCGCCGCGGGCAACACGAACTTCGGGGCCGAATTCGGCTACGCGGGCAATGTGGTCTCGCGCAAGTGCGGCGTGCCCTTTTTGTACAGATTCGAACTGATGGGGACGACGGATGACGTCTTCGCGGTTCGCGCCGGACTAGCCGATTTTTGGAAGGAACAGACGTGCCACCAACCGTCACAGCTGCAGAACCAGTAACCACCGGCGTGCACGCCCTTCCAGGCGAGACGGATTATCACGCGCTCAACGCGATGCTCAACCTGTACGACAAGGACGGCAAGATCCAGTTCGACAAGGATCGCGAAGCCGCCAATCAGTACTTCCTGCAGCACGTCAACCAGAACACGGTCTTCTTCCACAATCAGGACGAGAAGCTCGACTACCTGGTCCAGAAGGAGTACTACGAGCGCGAGGTCCTCGATCAGTACTCCCGTAACTTCGTCAAGACGCTGCTGGACCGGGCCTACGCCAAGAAGTTCCGGTTCCCCACCTTCCTCGGCGCGTTCAAGTACTACACCAGCTACACACTCAAGACTTTCGACGGCAAGCGCTACCTCGAGCGCTTCGAAGACCGCGTGGTGATGGTGGCGCTCACGCTGGCTGCCGGTGACACCACCTTGGCCGAGAAGCTCGTCGACGAGATCATCGACGGCCGCTTCCAGCCGGCCACCCCGACGTTCCTCAACTCGGGCAAGAAGCAGCGCGGTGAGCCGGTCAGCTGCTTCCTGCTGCGCATCGAGGACAACATGGAGTCCATCGGGCGCTCCATCAACTCAGCGCTGCAGCTGTCCAAGCGCGGCGGCGGAGTTGCCTTGCTGCTCACCAACATCCGTGAGCACGGCGCGCCCATCAAGAACATCGAGAACCAGAGTTCGGGTGTCATCCCGATCATGAAGCTGCTCGAGGACTCGTTCTCGTATGCCAACCAGCTCGGCGCCCGCCAGGGAGCCGGCGCGGTGTACCTGCACGCCCACCACCCCGACATCTACCGATTCCTCGACACCAAGCGCGAGAACGCCGACGAGAAGATCCGGATCAAGACGCTCTCGCTGGGCGTGGTGATCCCGGACATCACCTTCGAGCTGGCGAAGAAGAACGAGGACATGTACCTCTTCTCGCCGTACGACGTCGAGAGAGTCTACGGCGTGCCGTTCGCCGATATCTCGGTCACCGAGAAGTACTACGAGATGGTCGACGACGCCCGCATCCGCAAGACCAAGATCAAGGCGCGGGAGTTCTTCCAGACCCTGGCCGAGCTGCAGTTCGAGTCCGGTTACCCGTACATCATGTACGAGGACACCGTGAACCGGGCCAACCCCATCGCTGGCAAGATCACGCACTCGAACCTGTGCTCGGAGATCCTGCAGGTGTCCACTCCGTCGGAGTTCAACGACGACCTGTCCTATTCCAAAGTGGGCAAGGACATCTCGTGCAACCTCGGTTCGCTCAACATCGCCAAGGCCATGGACTCGCCGGACTTCGCGCAGACCATCGAGGTGGCCATCCGGGCGCTCACCGCGGTCAGCGACCAGACCTCCATCACCTCGGTGCCCTCGATCGAGCAGGGCAACAACGAGTCGCACGCCATCGGGCTGGGGCAGATGAACCTGCACGGCTACCTGGCCCGCGAGCGGATCCACTACGGCTCCGAAGAGGGTGTGGACTTCACCAACATCTACTTCTACACCGTGCTCTACCACGCACTGCGGGCGTCGAATCGCATTGCGCTGGAACGCGGTAAGGCGTTCGGTGGGTTCAAGGAGTCGAAGTACGCCTCCGGTGAGTTCTTCGACAAGTACACCGACCGGGTGTGGGAGCCGGCCACCGAGCGGGTGCGCCAATTGTTCGCCGACGCCGGCATCCGCATCCCCACGCAGGACGACTGGAAGCGGTTGAAGGAGTCGGTGCAGACTCACGGCATCTACAACCAGAACCTGCAGGCGGTGCCGCCCACCGGTTCGATCTCCTACATCAACCACTCCACGTCCTCGATCCACCCGGTGGCGTCCAAGATCGAGATCCGCAAGGAAGGCAAGATCGGCCGCGTCTACTACCCGGCGCCCTACCTGACCAACGACAACCTGGAGTACTACCAGGACGCGTACGAGATCGGCTACGAGAAGATCATCGACACCTACGCCGCGGCCACCCAGCACGTGGACCAGGGCCTGAGCCTGACGCTGTTCTTCAAGGACACCGCCAACACCCGCGACGTGAACAAGGCTCAGATCTACGCCTGGCGCAAGGGCATCAAGACGCTGTACTACATCCGGCTGCGTCAGATGGCCCTGGAGGGTACCGAGGTCGAGGGTTGCGTCAGCTGCATGCTGTGACGGTCAATTGAGTTGCAGGCCAGGCGGATTCGCCTGGCCTGCTTCTATTTGCACTTGGCTCTGCGTTGGGACGCGGCGTTCCGCTCAATTCCGTCTGCATGCAGGCGCAGTCGGTGCGCGACCTCGCCGAGCCAGTGTCGGTGAGGCACCGGGTCGGGGCAGTAGTAACAACCGGCGGTGTGCAGGAGGAAATGATCCAGTTCCGGCTCCGGCCGGCTCGCGCGTAGATCGTCGATTTCGTCGGCCAGCGTTCTCAGTTGCTCGGCATTGGGATCGTCGTCGACGTACATGTCGACGACGCCTTGCCAATCGTCCGCTTCGAGATCCCAGTCCTGGTGGAAGTAGGCGCCGAAGAACTGGCCCAGATCCCAGGAGATCGAGTCATCGGTCATGGTCGTGGTCGGTAACTGTTCTTGCTGTTGAAGTGAATTTCTGCGCCACGTTGACGTGAATCCTAGTGGCCGGTGCGCGCCAACCCGGGTGTGCGTGATGATGAACTGATGTCGACGTTGGTTGTGGCGGTCCTCGTCACTGTACTGGTCGTCGGGATCGTCGTCGCGATGTTCGCCCTGATCTACGTCTGGGAGAAGTGGGGGAGAGGCTCCCGGGTGGAGCGGTGCGTCGATCGGTTCTTTGATCGCCTCAGCGACATGTTCGACCGGTAGGGCCAGCGGTCAAGGCACGACGAGGCAGAACGTACGAGGTGGCTGGCGGTAGGCCAACACCTCGGCGTCGGCGTCGCAGGCTGCGTCCTCGGCGCTGCTCTCGACGCGGCTGGCGACCTTGACGTTCGCGCTGGGGTCAGTGCAGTCCACCGGAACCGCTTGCGGGCAATGGCGTGGCAGCCTTCCTCACTCAAGTTGAGGACGAAGCACTGCGTGCGAGAGTCGCTGGCGAGCACCGGATACAGGCCGCCCTCCCGATTGCCGTCAGGGCAGGTCGCTGTCGAGTCGCCTCGAGCCGCAAGTTGCAGCGTGGCATCCGAGCGGCTGCAGTCGACGGGTTCGACATCCATGCCCGTCGCGGTAGGCGTCGGCGGTGATACATCGCCCGACTACGAGATTGCTCCCCGCCGCTCAATGGAAGCGGCGTGTTGGCGGAGTCGGTCTGCTATCTGGCTCAGCCACTCGTGATAAGTCGTCAGCGGTTGAGGGTTGTACGCGGAGTGTGCCTGGCGTGACACAAGATATTCGAGCGTGTGCTCATCGCTGCAGTCAAGTAATTCATCGATCTCGAGGGCAAGGGCGGTGAGCCTCGCCGCCTCTTTTCCCTTCGCGAAACTGTCGACGACGCCCTCCCACTCTTCAGCAACAATGTCCCAGTCCTGGTGAAAGTTGCCTCCGAAGAACTGCCGTATTGTCTCCGAGACTGCGCCCTTGGTCATGGTTCCATGTATCCCGTCAATATGTACCAGTTACCGGTTCCGTCGCCCTTCAGGACGACAAGGGTAGAGGACCCGGTGGTCGTCTCCGCCGCATCCCTTACGAGTACCGATCCGCCGTTGAATGGCGCCTCCAACACCAACGTGTCCTCAGCGTTATTGGCAACCCAATTATCGATGGCTGTCCGATTGTGCTGGAGCGTAGTGCTGACCGCGGCCGCCGCTTCCTCCTGACTCACGAATGTCGAGGCAGCCTCCATACGGGGACGTGACTCCAAGCGCGCGGCGAGATCATCGAAGGTGCGGCCAACGTGCCTCTCCATGAGATGCCCGCCGGACGCCTCGCTGGCGGTGAGCAGTGCAGCGGTGTCCTCAATGCCATAAGAACCCACGGATCCGATGTCGTCGGCTGCACCGTCCGGGACATCCGGCAGGTCAGGGCTGCTCGGCACATCATCGGCACCGACGTGAGGTGTTGGAACGTCGGTGGGAATGTCGTCGGCATGACGACCAACCACGCCAAGAGCGTCGAGGCCGTGCTCCACTCCCTCGGTGACCAGCTTGCCGCCCGGGATCGGAACAGACCCGGCGATGTCGAGCAGGGCTCCGGCTTGTTCGGCCCCTGATTGCTCGCCCCAGTTGGTCAGCACGTCAGCGGTTTCCACGTAATCCGGGATGATGCCGAAGCTGCCCTCACTGAGTGCGCGACTCGCTTCCGCCAGTTTCGACGGCTCCGGCGGGAGCCGCTGGACGTCGGCGTTGGGCAAGGGCGGTGGAACTTCGACGCCTCGACCGCCGGATTCGGTCACGGCGAAGTTCAGGTCTTCGAGGATCTGTCGCTGGTCGGTGAGCTCGCGGCGCGCGTCGAACAGCTTCTGGGTCAGCAAATCCGTGGCGTTGCGGTTGGGGCCTGCCCCCGCGCCTGCTGTGTAGTTCTCGGCGGCGGCATTGTTGAGTGCCGCCTCTGCGGCCTTCACGTTCTGCTCAGCGGCGTGAACCTTGGCGAGTTGCCGATTGACAGCGGAGGGGTCAGTGGCCGCAATGGGTCCCGCCAACGGCGCCTGGGTGTAGGGGGTGCCGTCTTCGGATTTACCGGTGAGCTCCCCGACTAGGCGGTCCGTGGCATCGGGCGGCACCGGCACGGGTTGTCCGGCGACGTCGGTCAGCGCGTCGTCGAGGTTCTCGGGTTGACCGGGATCAGTGGTGGTACTGCCGGCGAGAATCTCACGGGGTGTCCCAGCCGCGCCCTCGGCCGTCTGGCGAGCCTCCGGCGGAATCAGCATGTCTTCGAGACTCGTGGGCGCATCCGGGTTTTCGGCGTCGGGCGGGTTCGTCCCGGCCGGTGCTTGAGCCGGTGTCTCCCCGCTGGCCATGTCGATGGCGTTGGCCAAGGCCATGTCGACCAGGTTTGCCTCGCCGAGCAGTGTGTCGACCCGCGGTTGCAGCTGTTGCTGCTTGAGTAACAGTTCCATCGGGTCGCCGTTGAAATCCGGGCCGGCGACCACTCGACCTGATACCGGGTCGATCTCCATACCGAGAGCGGCGGCGTCGGCCTTGAGGGTCGCCAAATCGGACTTGATGCGCTCGATCTCGTCTGCCGCCGCGCGGGCAGCAATGGCTACAGCGAGGGCTTCCGCACCGTGAGCCTCCAGATCGGCCCGGGTCTTGGCGATGGCCTCTTTGGCCGCCTCGGCCGCCTCGCCGCCCCAGCTGGCAAAGGCAGGCAACTCGGCGATGCCGTCAGCCGCGTCCTGTACGGCTTGTGCACGGCTGGTGGCGGCGTGAAAAACCTCCCGGACATCTCCCGCATCCCACCGTTCGATGTCGGCGATGGTGAGCGTCACGATCGCGGGGTTCTACATCTGGGTCGCGATGGAATCAGCCTGTCGCCCTGGTGCTTCGAGAGCCTCGGCGTGGCGTTCCTCCATGGCGCAGAACTCCTGGGCACAGGTGTGCAGGCCTTGGGCGTGTGCGCTGAGCTGGGTCAGTAGGCTCGTCGTCGTGCTCGACCAGGCCGCCATCCGCAACGTCAGCGATGCCGCCGAATGTCCCTGCCAACCACCATGAGCGGTTTCGATCCGGGCATCAGCAGTGCAGTGCTTCATGGCCACGTCTTCGCCGTGACTGGTCACTTTCACACCCGAGGCCGCCAGATCCTCGATGTTCACCTCTAGAGCCACTGCCATCCCCTCCTCTGCAGACATGCTTAGCAGCAAAGTTCAGGAGGCGGTAGTCACCTCTCGCGGGCCTTATCGGCGTGCAGTGCCTTCACGCGTCTTTCTTCACGCAGCACATTCTGGTAGCTCTCGCGTTCGGCAACCAGCCAGTCCGGCTTCTCCTCGAGCAACTGATTGATCTGCTCGGTGGTCAGGGCCTCGGTGACACCGCCGCGGCCGAGACCGGCGATCGAGATACCCAGCTTGGCCGCCACCAGGTTCTTCGGGTGCGGCCCGCTCTTGCGAAGATCCTTGAGCCACTGCGGCGGATCCTCCTGCAAGGCGGCGAGTTCAGCGCGGGTGATCACGTTCTCCTGGAACTCCGCAGGCGTGGCCGGCAGATACACGTCCAGCTTCTTGGCCGCCGTGGCGGGTTTCATGGACTGTGAGTCGGGCCTGCTCATGGGACAAGCGTATCGGTAGCCTGAAGCGGTGACATCGGCCTCGCTCACCCTCGGCTACGTCCCAGGTGGGACGCCCGCCAAGTGGGCCAGGATCTGGTCGGAGCGCCACCCCGGTTCACCCCTGGAGTTGCACGCGCTGACGGCCGCGGAGGCGGCCGACGCCGTGCGGACCGGCGCCGTCGACGTGGCGCTCCTCCGGCCACCCGCCGACATCTCCGGGCTCGCAATCATTCCGCTGTACGAGGAGACGACGGTGGCTGTGGTGCCCACCGACCACCTCTTGACCGCCGTCGACGAGATCTCTGCCGCCGATCTCGACGGCGAGCCGAGGCTGCTGCCGTGTGACGACGTGGTCAACTGGCCGCAGGCACCCGGAACGCCGGTTGAGCATCGGCCCGAAACCACCGGCGACGCAATCGAACTGGTGGCCGCCGGGTTGGGCGCGCTCGTCGTTCCCCAGTCGTTGGCTCGGCTGTATCACCGGAAGGACCTGACCTACCGTCCCATTGCCGATGCACCCACCTGCCCCGTCGCGCTAGCCGTCCCCGCCGGTCCGCAGTCGGAACTGGTCGAGGAGTTCATCGGCATCGTGCGGGGCCGCAAGGCCGGCTCATCGCGGGCCCAGGCCGAGCCGGCACCCAAGCGCACCGCCCGGGAGAAGACGCTGGCCAAGCAGGCCGCCCGGGCCGCCGCAGGCAAGGTGGCCCGCAAACCCGGCCAGGCCAAGCGCGGTCGACGCTAGCTGATCAACTCGGACCAGAACTCGACGACACCCGGCTGACGGTCGCCGTCGTCAGAGCCGAGGTAGTCGGTCAACGTGGCGCCCACGACGGTGACATCGGTGCGGATCACCGACAACACGGGTCGGCCGCTCGTACCGCGTCCGGCCGGTAGGTAGTGGTGCCCGTGCACCGGGACCAGCCGCGGCGCCCGCGCCAGGTGGTAATTGGCGCTGCGCAGAGCATCTTTCATGCGCGCAGGCCGCGGGCCCCAGCCGTCATGCCAGAAGTCGTCCCATTCCACCGCGTACAGGATTCCGTCGACCGGCAGCTGCATCTGCTTCTGCAGGCCGCGGACGCCGCCACGCCAATTGGGCCATCCGGAACCCGTCGGCAACTGTGCCGCCAGGAATGCCCGGTGATCGTCGGCGAACTCGAAACCCAACGCCTCTTCGACGCGCAGGAATTCGGCGTCGGTCAGGCCCGGTTCGCTCACAAGGTGACGGTGCCGTCGTCGTTGACGGTCCACTGCGGGTTGTGCGCGATCTCCCATACGTGGCCGTCGAGGTCGGCGAAGTAACCCGAATACCCGCCCCACTCCGTGCGTTCAGCGGGTTTGAGGATGGTGGCCCCGGCTGCCCGGGCCTCAGCGAAGACCTGGTCGACGTCGGCCTGACTGCGTTGGTTGACCGCAATGGTGATGCCGCTGAAGCTCCCGTCGACGGGGTGGCGGGCGTCGGCCGCCAAGTCGGAGCGTCCGAACAATCCGAGGGCAATCCCGGGCAGTTGATAGAACGCGACCTCGTCGTGGACGGCGGCGGGCGTCCAACCCAGGCCCTGCTCGAAGAACGCGCGGGAGCGGGCGAGATCGTCGACTCCGAGCGTGATGAGGCTGACGCGCTGCTCCATGGCAACCACCCTATTCGCCCTGGCCGGGCAGATAGCTCCCGATGGACCACTGCCTGCCCTCGGGGTCCAGCAGTTCGGTGCGGAAGTTGCCCCAGGCTGTTGTCGCGGGCGCGATGAGAACTGTTGTGCCGCAGTCGGTTGCGCGTTGATGAATGGCCGTCACCTCGTCGGCGTCAACAACGATGTACAGCCCGGAGCCCACGCAGTCGCCCTTGACGGCGGGCACGTCGTAACTGCGGTCGTCGTGCTGGATGCACACCACAGCGTCACCGTGGCGCAGCTCGGCGTGCACCAGCTGACCGTCATAGCGGAACTCACTAACCACCGCGAAGCCCAGCACGTCGCCGATCCAGCCCGCCATGGCGTCGGGATCGCGGTAGCAGATGAACGCCGTCAACTGTGCTGTCGCCATGGCTCTGGTCTACCGCTGAGCTCTGACATATATGTGCCCAGTGACGGCTACACGGCGTGTCGCGTCAGAATTCACACATATGTCCCGCGATGGCCGGGCCCGCATAGCGACATATATGTGCCCAGTGACGGCCACGCGGCGTGTCGCGTCCTAACCGACACATATGTGACCGGGGAAGGGAGGCTGCGGTGCGGGCAGACCGCGAAAAACCACAACCGCCGAGTGCGGACGGAAGTCCACACCCGGCGGCGGCGCCGACGATGCGGCGGGGTGGTCCTACTTCTTGATGGTGTGCTGCGGCCCCTGGGCCTTCTTGTAGAGCGCCTTGAGCATCCGGTCACGGAACGCGGCGTTGTCGATCAGCTTGATACCGGCGTTCGCCAGCTTGGGCTGACCGATCAGCTTGTGCATGTAACGGCCCCGCTTGTACTCCCGGCCCCACGCGGCCTCCATGCGCTGCGCGTAGTTGGTGAAGTCGTCGGGTCCGCCGTTCTCCAGTGCCGCGATGGCGCACTCACCGGCGGCCAGGCCGGATTCCAGGGCCTTGGAGATACCCGCGCCGGACGCCGGCTTGCCTGCGCCCAGCGAGTCGCCGGTGAACAGCACACCCGGACGCCACGGCGGCCACGCCGTGAAGCCCATCGGCAATCGCCAGGCGCGCACACTCTTGTTCTTCTTCAGCTCCTCGATGGCCGGGAGGTCCCAGTCGCGGGGCAGGGTGCGCAGGAACTCGCCGAGGAACTGGGTGGCGTTGATCGCCTGCCAGTTCTTGTAGCTGTTGACGTAGCCCAGCCCGATGTTGAAGATGCCGTTGCCCATCGGGAACACCCAGCCGTACCCGGGCAGCTGATCGCCCTGGAACTGCAGCTTCAGGTAGATGTCGAGGCTGTCGGAGTCGACGCGGTTGGCCGGCATCTCCGAGCGGATCGCGATGGCCGAGTAGCCGTTGTACTCCGAGTCGATCTTCAGGGCGCGTTTGATGGGGGAGTAGGCGCCGTCGGCGGCGATCACCGCGTCGCCGTAGACCTTCTCGCCGTTCTTGAGCGTCACACCGATGACGCGGCCGTTCTCGTTGAGCTCAGGACCGGTGACTTCGGCACCCTGGCGCACCTCGGCGCCGGCGGACTCGGCGTGCTTGAGCAGCACGGTGTCCAGGTGCTCGCGGCTGACGGTGTGTCCGTGGTCGGGCATGCCGGGGCGCTTGGGGAACGACAGTTCCCATGCGCTGGGGCTGAACACTGTCACCCGGTTGACCCGGTGGTAGGTGGCGACCTCGTCGGCCAGGCCCATTTTCTGCAGGTAGCTGACTGCGCGGGCGGTCAGCCCGTCGCCGCACGGTTTGGCCCGCGGGAATTCCGCTTTGTCCAACACCAGCACCTTGGCGCCGGTCTGGGCGGCCTGCCAGGCGGCAGCCGAACCTGAGGGGCCCCCGCCGGCTATGACCAGGTCATATCGCTGCGTCACTCGTGCCTCTCGTTCGAAAGATTCAGGGCGTCGGGTGGTGATGGTAGTCCACAAAGCTAGGTACGCACCTGTTGCAACAACCGCTTCGCCCGCTGTGACTGTGATAACACCCGCCCTGACCTGCGGGTGGGTAGCGGTATGCCCAGGTCAGCACCCGTCGAGCGGTACAGTGCTCAGGTGCGCAGAGGTCCGAAGATCCGACCCGGCGGGGAAACCGCCGCGGTCAAGGTGGACGCGCGCAGCGAACGCTGGCGTGAACACCGCAAGAAGGTGCGCTCGGAGATCGTCGACGCGGCGTTCCGGGCCATCGACAAGCTCGGGCCCGAAGTGAGTCTGCGCGAGATCGCCGAAGAGGCCGGCACTGCCAAGCCCAAGATCTACCGGCACTTCACGGACAAGTCCGATCTGTTCCAAGCCATCGGCGAACGCATGCGCGACATGCTGTGGGCCGGCATCTTCCCGGTCATCAACATCGCCACCGATCCCGCCCGCGAGGTCATCCGGCGCAGCGTCGAGCAGTACGTGTATCTGGTCGACGAGCATCCCAACGTCGTCCGCTTCCTGGTGCAGGGGTTCCCGGAACAGTCCGAGTCGACCATGCGGGCGCTCAACGAGGGCCGCGAGATCACACTGGCGATCGCGGAGATGTTCAACAACGAGCTCCGTGAGATGGAGCTCGACCGCGCGGCCATCGAGCTCGCCGCCTACACCACATTCGGTTCGGCCACGTCGGCCACGGACTGGTGGCTGGGGCCTGATTCGGACAGCCCGCGCCGGATGGAACGGGACAAGTTCATCGAATACCTGACCACCATCATGGTCGGGGCCATCAACGGCACCACTGCGCTGCTGGGTATCCGCATCGACCCCGATCTGCCGATCGGTAAAGCGGTGCCCCGCACCCACGTCGGCGGCTGAATCAACCGGACGGGCGCATCCGCTTACGTCGCTACCCTGGAGGGGTGACCCGGCGATTGCGTGCCGACGCCGCACTCAACCGCGACCGCATCGTCGATGCGGCCACCGAACTCTTCGCCGCCCGGGGCATCGCAGTGCCGCTCGACGAAGTGGCCCGCAAGGCCGGTGTCGGTGTCGCAACGCTGTATCGCCGCTTTCCCACCCGTGCCGACCTGGCGGCCGCGACCTTCGAGCGCAACCTCTCCCGCTACACGGAGGCCGTCGACCGGGCCCTCGACGACTCCGAGCCGTGGCAGGGCTTCCGGGCGCTGGTCTACGAACTGTGCCAACTACAGGCCAGTGATGCAGGCCTGCGCGAACTGCTCACCATGTCGTTTCCCGCCAGCAGCATCATCGAGAAACGCGCCGGCGACGCACTGGCCAAATTGGGCACGCTGATCGAGCGTGCACAACAGGCCGGAGCCCTGCGCCGCGATGTCGTCGCCGGCGATGTGGTGGTGATGCTGCTGGCCAACGCGGGAGTGGTCTCGGCGACGGCGAATTCCGGCTCCGCCCAGGGGGCTGAGCCGTGGCGTCGATTCGCGGCGTTGATCATCAACGCGTTTGCCGTTCACCCGGCCGAACCGCTTCCGCCGGCGGCGCCTGAACAGCAGTTGCGGCGTTCGATCGTAATGCTCGCCGAGTAGGGTGAGCGACGCAGTTTTACCCAGTACCGTGGGTCCCATGATCTCCGAGAAGGTTCCCCGTTTTCGCGCCCTGATCATCGGCACCGGGTTCTCCGGCTTGGGGATGGCGATCGCCCTGCAGAAACAGGGCGCCGATTTCCTCATCCTGGAGAAAGCCGACGACATCGGCGGCACCTGGCGGGACAACGTGTATCCCGGGTGTGCGTGCGATGTGCCGTCGCATCTGTATTCGTTCTCCTTCGAACCCAAACCCGACTGGTCCCGGATGTTCTCGCCGCAGCCGGAGATCCTGGAGTACCTGCGGGGAGTCACCGACAAGTACGGCCTGCGCCGCCACATCCGGTTCGGCGCCCGGGTGGAGCGGGCGCACTGGGACGACGACGAACACCGTTGGCATGTCTTCACCGACAACGGTGAGGAGTTCGTCGCACAGTTCCTGATCTCCGGTGCCGGTGCGCTGCACATACCGTCGATTCCCGAGATCGAGGGGCTGGACACATTCGCCGGCTCGGCGTTCCACTCCGCGCAGTGGGATCCGGGCATCGATCTGACCGGCAAGCGGGTCGCGGTGATCGGCACCGGCGCCAGCGCCATCCAGATCGTGCCCGAGGTGGTCGGGCAGGTGGCGCACCTCCAGCTCTACCAACGCACCCCGCCCTGGGTGTTCCCGCGTCCCAACGCCCACATCTCACCCCGGCTGCAGCAGGTGTTCGCCCGCGTGCCCGGGGTGCGCGCGGCATTGCGCGCCGGCATCTACTGGTTCCTCGAAGGCACCGCGTTCGGCTTGACCCGGCGACCGGGCTTGCTGCGCGTCTACGAGGCCATGGGGAAGTGGAACATCCGCCGTGCCATCTCGGATCGCGCTCTGCGGGCGAAACTGACTCCCGACTACCGGGCCGGATGCAAACGGATCCTGTACTCCACCAACTACTACCAATCGCTGGCCCGGCCCAACGCCGAGGTCATCACCGACCGGATCACGCGGATCACCCCCGGTGGCGTGGTGACCGCCGACGGCACCGAGCGTGCTGCGGACGTCATCATCTTCGCGACGGGCTTCCACGTCACCGATTCCTACACCTACGTCGACATCAAGGGACCCGGCGGGGAAGACCTGGTCGACCGGTGGAACGCCGAAGGAGTGGTGGCCCATCGCGGCATCACAGTGGCCGGTATGCCCAACCTGTTCTTCCTGCTCGGCCCGAACACCGGTCTGGGCCACACCTCGGTGGTGTTCATGATCGAATCGCAGATCCGCTACGTCGCGCAGGCCATCGCGGCGGTCGACAGAGCCGGGGCCGACGCGCTGACACCGACACGGGAGGCGCAGAACCGATTCAACGACAAGCTGCAGGAGGACCTGTCGCACTCGGTGTGGAACACCGGCGGTTGCCGTAGCTGGTATCTCGACGAGCACGGCAACAACCGCACGTTGTGGGGCGGGTTCACCTGGCAGTACTGGGCGGCGACGCGCACGCTGGACCTCGACGAGTACCGGCTCATCGGGCCTTCCCGGCGTGTCGAACGCGTGTCGGCGCCGGCCTGAGAAAACTCGTGACGACACAACGTCTTGTGTTGCGGCCTGTTGTCTCACCCCAGTTGTAGTGTTGCGGGCACAAGCGGCGATTCGCCGTCACGGTGTTGCAGAAGGGGTTTCCGGTGTCTGATGGAATCAAGCTGATCGACCGCGTTTCGGCCATCAACTGGAATCGTCTGCACGATGACAAAGACGGCGAAGTGTGGGACAGGCTGACCGGCAACTTCTGGTTGCCGGAGAAGGTCCCGGTGTCCAACGACATCCCGTCGTGGGGCACGCTCAACGACCACGAGAAGCAGCTCACCATGCGGGTGTTCACCGGCCTGACGCTGCTCGACACCATCCAGGGCACCGTCGGTGCGGTCAGCCTGATCCCCGACGCGCTCACCCCGCACGAGGAAGCGGTGTACACCAACATTGCGTTCATGGAATCGGTGCACGCCAAGAGCTACAGCAACATCTTCTCCACGCTGTGCTCCACCGCCGAGATCGACGAGGCGTTCCGCTGGTCGGAAGAAAACCCGAACCTGCAGCGCAAGGCCGAGATCGTCATGCAGTACTACAAAGGTGACGAGCCGCTCAAGCGCAAAGTGGCCTCGACGCTGCTGGAGAGCTTCCTGTTCTACTCGGGCTTCTACCTGCCGATGTACTGGTCCAGCCGCGCCAAGCTCACCAACACCGCCGACATGATCCGGCTGATCATCCGCGACGAGGCCGTGCACGGCTACTACATCGGCTACAAGTTCCAGCGCGGCCTGGCACAGGTCGACGAGGCCAAGCGCACCGAGCTCAAGGACTACACCTACGAGCTGCTGTTCGAGCTGTACGACAACGAGGTGGAATACACCCAGGATCTCTACGACGGTGTGGGGCTCACCGAGGACGTCAAGAAGTTCCTGCGCTACAACGCCAACAAGGCGCTGATGAATCTGGGCTACGAGGCGCTGTTCCCGAAGGACGAGACCGACGTCAACCCGGCCATTCTGTCGGCGCTGAGCCCCAACGCCGACGAGAACCACGACTTCTTCTCCGGCTCGGGCTCCAGCTACGTCATCGGCAAGGCCGTCAACACCGAAGACGAGGACTGGGACTTCTAGATCGTCGACCACAAACGAAACCCCCTGTGGCGCTGTGTGCCACAGGGGGTTTCGTTCAGGTGCGCTCAGGCGCGTTCGTGGGCGTCCTCCATCACCGTCCGCCCGATCGCGGCGTAGACCTCGGGCCGTGCGGACCGCAGCCACAGCGCGTACACGAGCCCGAGCACGAAGACGGCCAGGATGAAGTACGGACCGGCCTTGAACACCAGGGAGTTGGCGGCATAACCCGCGGCGAAGGCGCGGTTGTCCCACAGCAGCCACACCACGTAGAGCATGGCCACGCCACCGATGAGGGGGCACACCAACGTGGTGATGATGTTGCCGCGGTGGGTCTTTCGCACCCAGAAGTACCAGATCACGGCGAACGAGCAGATGGCCTGCACCAGCAGGATCGCGGCGGTGCCGATCAGCGCCAGCAGTCCGTAGATGTTGGTGTAGGGCACCAGCGCCGGAGTGTCGACGGGCACACCGTCGGCGTCGGGCACCTGCACGGCGGTGAAGAACGCGAACAGCAACACGATCGCCAGGGTGATCGCACTCTGCACCGCCGAGGCGATGTACGGCGAGCCGTGTTTGGGATGCGCCGCGCCGATGCTCTTCTGCACTGCGGCCGAGGGGATTTCGCGGCCCAGGGCGAACAGGTAGCGCGAGGCGGCGTTGTGGAACGCCAGCGCGCAGGCGAAGGAACCGATCACCAACAAGATCTTGTAGATGTCGAGCAGGACGGTGCCGAGGTTGGCTTCCACCAGACCGAAGTACAGATCCAGCGGCGAGGCGCTGATCGAGGCCTCCACCGAGGCTGCGGCGCCGTTGCCGGCCAGCACCATCGCCGAGACAAATGTGTAGAACAGCCCCAGGCCGATCACCGCGATCAGGGTGGCCCGCGGGATGATCTTCTTCGGGTTGCGGGATTCCTCGCCGTACACCGCCGTGGTCTCGAATCCGACCCAGGACCAGAACGCGAAGAACAGCCCGATCGCCATGGACCCGGCCGCCGCCGCGGTGCCGAAGGCGCCCTCGGGCAGGCTGGAGAAGGCGTTGTTCAGCAGCACGGTCTTGTCCAGCATGAAACCGTCGGGGCCGCCGCCGGAGAAGACCACCGAGAACGCCAGCGCGAGCAGTACCAGCACCTCGGCCACGAGCGTGACACCGAGGATGGCCGCGGTGAGGCTGATGTGAAAGTGGCACAGCGCCGCTATGACGAGCACCGCGCCGACGGCGAACACCAGCCACGGGATGTCCACGCCCACAATGGTGTTGACCGCATCGTTGGCGAAATAGGCGCAGCCGCCGATCAGGGATCCCTCGAAGACCACGTAGGCGAATGTCGCGAGCATCCCGCTGGCCATGCCCCACACCTGGCCAAGGCCGTGCGAGATGAAGCCGTAGAAGGCGCCGGTGGTGGTGATGTGCTTGGCCATCGCCACGTAGCCCAGTGCGAACAGCGTGAGGATGATGGTCGCGAAGAGGAACCCGGCGGGCGCGCCGAGGCCGTTGCCGAACCCGACGGCGATGGGCGTGTTGCCGGTCATCGCGGTGATGGGCGCCGCGTTGGCGACCGCCATGAAAATAACGGCCACCATGCCGATGGCGCCTTTTTTCAGTCCCGATGGAGTATCGGGTGACTGAACGGCTGCGGAATCAGTACTCACCGCGGGCCTCCTGGATCGAAAAGGGATGCTGAGGGTTCCGCGGCGTTGCGAATCCGCAGCGAGCGTCGCATCGGGGAATGGGCCTCACAACTTGGCCACAGGTATTCGCAGCAACTTGACAGGTTGAGCTGTGCGGCTCGGAGCGGTTAACTCGGAGGTCTATGAGGCGACGCAGAGTGCACCAGGTGGTCCTGATCGTTACGACGCTCGCCATGCTGCTCGGCGTGGTCGGCTGTTCCGGCGGCCCTGACCCGAGTGATCGCTTCACGGCATTCGCAAACGCGCTGCAACGCAAGGATGCTCGGGCCGCAGCCGCCGAGACCACGGATCCCGCCGCCGCGGAGCCGGTGATCGCCGGCATGCTCGACGGCATGGGACAGGGCGCATCGGTGGCAGCGACTCCCGTCCAGGTCGACGGCCAGGATGCCGAGTTCGCCGTCTCGTACCAGTGGACGTTCGGGCCGGGCCGCGAGATGCGTTACGACACCGATGCGACCGTCGCCCGAGACGGAGAGGACTGGCGCATCACCTGGTCGCCGACGCTGCTGCACCGCGACCTGCAGCCGGGGTTGAATTTCCAGTTCAGCCAGGACAGCGATCTGCAGACCCCGGTCCTGGACCGCACCGGTCAGCCGCTGCTGACGTGGCAGACCGTCGGGGTCATCAGCCTGGACAGGGCGCAGCAGGCGTCAGCCGCGGCCCTGGCGCCACTGCTGGTGCCGTTCGAGCCGGGTGTCACCCCCGAGTCGATCGCCGCCCTGTTCGCCGGCAACACCGATGACCGGGTGACCGTGATCAAGCTGCGCGAAGCCGACCTCGCCCTGATCTCGCCCGCGCTGGCCACCATCCCTGGTGTCACCGTCGTCCAGCAGGGTGAGCTGCTGACCGCCGACCGAAACCTGTCGTCGCCGGCCATCGCCGGTTTGCCTGAACTGTGGCACAACCGGATCACGGCCAACTCGGGTTGGTCGGTGTCCCTGGTGGATGCCGACGGCGCACTGGCACAGCGGTTGGAGTCGTCGCCGCCGAAGCCCACCGAGCCGATTCGTACCACTGTGGATCTGCGGCTGCAGTTGCTGGCGCAGCGGGCGGTGTCCGTCGAGCCCCGGCCCACCGTTCTGGTGGCGCTGTCCGCCTCCACCGGCGGCATTCTTGCCGCGGCGCAGAACGTGGCAGCCAATGCTCAAGGCCCCCTGGCCTTTTCGGGACTCTATCCGCCGGGGTCCACGTTCAAGACCATCACCTCGGCGGCCGCTCTGAGCGCGGGACTGGTGGCACCGGAGACCCCGGTCAGCTGCCCGGGCGTCTTGACCATCGACAACCGCACCATCCCCAACGATGACAACTTCGATCTGGGGACGGTGCCGTTTGCCACGGCATTCGCACGATCGTGCAACACCACCATGGGACAGCTCGCCGACCAATTGCCGCCCGGCGCCCTGACCACCACAGCGCGCGACTTCGGCATCGGCGTCGACTATGTGATCCCCGGGTTGACCACGGTCACCGGCGCGGTACCAGCGGCGGACACCCCGGCGCAGCGGGTGGAGAACGGGATCGGGCAGGGCACGGTGACGGTCAGCCCCTTCGGTCTGGCCGTGGCCGAGGCCAGCCTCGCGCACGGGGCCACCGTCACGCCCACCCTCGTCGAGGGTGAGGCCACCGAGGCGGATGCGGAGTCGGTTCCGTTGCCGCCCAACGTGACTCAGCCGCTACGGGCGATGATGCGGCAAACCGTCACCGAGGGCACCGCCGCCCAATTACGCGACATCCCCGAACTCGGCGGCAAGACGGGCACCGCCGAATTCGGGGACAACACCAGCTCTCACGGGTGGTTCGCGGGAATCTCCGGAGACGTCGCGTTCGCGACGCTGGTGGTGGGCGGCGACTCGTCGGCGCCCGCGGTCACCGTCTCCGGAGACTTCCTGCGGGGGATCTAGCTACTAGATGGTGCTGGTGTCGATGACGAAGCGGTAGCGCACGTCGCTGGCCAGCACCCGCTCGTAGGCCTCGTTGACGTAGGAGGCCTCGATGACCTCGATCTCGGGGGTCACATCGTGCTCGGCGCAGAAGTCGAGCATCTCCTGGGTCTCGGGGATGCCGCCGATCATCGAACCGGACAGGCTGCGGCGGCCGCCGGCCAGCGGGAAGAACGGCACCTCGAGGGGCTGCTCCGGGGCGCCCAGCTCGACCAGCGTGCCGTCGATTTTCAGCAGGCCCAGGTACAGGCCGAGGTCCAGGTTGGCCGACACAGTGTTGAGGATCAGGTCGAATTTTCCGGCCAGCTTCTTGAAGGTGTCGGGATCGCTGGTGGCGTAGTACTCGCTGGCGCCCAGGCGCAGCCCGTCTTCCATCTTCTTCAGCGACTGGCTGAGCACGGTCACCTCGGCGCCCAGGGCGGCAGCGAGCTTGACGCCCATGTGGCCGAGGCCGCCGAGGCCGATGACGGCGACCTTGCTGCCCGGTCCGGCGTTCCAGTGCTTCAGCGGTGACCAGAGGGTGACACCGGCGCACAGCAGGGGAGCGGCCTTGTCCAGCGGCAGCGAGTCGGGGATGCGCAGCACGAAGTTCTCGTTGGTGACGATCGCCTGGCTGTAGCCACCCTGAGTCGGGGTGCCGTCCTTGTCGGTGGCGTTGTAGGTGCCGATCATGCCGCCGCCGGTGCAGTACTGCTCTTTACCGGCTTTGCAGTTCTCGCAATTCTGGCAGGAATTCACCATGCAGCCGACGCCGACGTGGTCGCCGACCTTGAACTTGGTGACCTCGGAACCCACCTCAGTGACGACGCCGGCGATCTCGTGGCCGGGCACCACCGGGTAGTTGGGCTGGCCCCACTCGGCCTTGACGGTGTGGATGTCGCTGTGACAGATGCCGGCGAACTTGATGTCGAAGGCGACATCATGCGGGCCCACATCGCGGCGCTCGATGGTGGTCTTGGTGAGCGGCTCGGTGGCGGAGGTCGCGGCGTAGGCGGAAACGGTCGTGGTCATATAACTAGCCCTCTTCAGCTCGTGTGCAGATGTGCGAATTCGGACATATCAAGCCCGCGTCTTCGCGGTTACCCGAATTGGCGCAACGGGTCGCGCCCCCGGTTTACTCCCCGACGGGTCCGATTGTGAGATTAAAGACCCGGGGCCCGCAGCGCAGCGTTGAAGCCGACCCGCTCGTAAGTCACCAGTCCGGCCCCCGTGTAGGGGTCGGCGGCCATCAGTTCCTCGGCGGCCTCGACGGGGATGTCGCCGGTGATCAGGACTCCGCCCTGTTCCGATTCCTGGCGCCCTGCCAGCAGCAACCGTCCCTTGGCGATCTCGGAGTTGATCCACTCGACGTGCGCGGGGCGGGTCTGGTCGACCACGTCGAGGGGCTTCAGATAGGTCAGTGTCAGTACGTGGAACACGACCACGAATCTAGTGCAGCCTCAGTTGACCGGTGAGTTGACGAATCGCAAGTCCTCGACGACGCCGCGGGCGGCGACGAGGCCCTCGCCGGTCTGCCACACCTCGTTGTTGACGACGAAGACACGATGGTCCCGGGTGGCCGACAGCGCGCGCCACGCGTCGCTGGTCATGAAGGATGCGGCGCGCTCCTTGGCCGCCGGCGAGTCGAACGAGACGTAGATGATGTCACCGTCCGCGGCCGAGAGGTCCGCGGCGTCCATACCGACTTCGACGTACGGCTGATCGGTGAAGCGCTGCGACGCGGGCCGGTCCACACCCACCTGGGCGAGGACAGACGCCGGGAAGTTGTCGGCCCCGAACACCCGCACCGCGGTGTCGGTCAGCTGCACCACCGAGACCTGGTAGTGCGTGGCGTCGTTGGTCAGTCCGGTTTCCCTGGCCTCGTCGGCAAACCTGGCCAGCAGCTCCTCGGCGGCGCGGGCACGGCCGGTCGCCGCGCCCACGGTGCGCACGGTGTCGGCCCACCTGGCGCCGGGCGCCCCGGTGAACACCGTGGGCGCGATGGCCAGGAAGTCGCTGTAGAACTCCCGCGTCAGGGCTGTCGATCCGAGGATGAGGTCCGGGCTCGCCGCGGCGACGGCGGCGGTATCGGGAGCGCTGCGCGGGCCGGCGCCGGGCACCTGGTGGATGACGGTGCCGAGGTAGGACGGCTGCTGATCGGAGCCGTCGGGCAGGGCGGCGGCCACCACGCGTGACTGCAATCCCAGGGCGCACAGGGCATCGAGTTGATCGCCGGACAGGGCGACGATGCGTTGCGGGTCGGCGGGCACCTCGATGTCACCGCGGTCGGTACCGCTGTTGACGGGGCGGGTGGGAGGTCCGGGATCCACCGCAGCTGGTTCGGGTGCGCAGGATTCGTCGGGCCGGCGCAGATTTCCCAACACGGCGGCGTCGGCGATCTTGGTGGTGCTGGTGACGATGCTGCGGGACGGCTCCACCGGGGTCATGCCCTGGGGGGCGGAGCAGCCGGCGCTCAACGTCACGGTGACCGCCGTGAGCACGGCTGCGGCAGCGGTGAGGACCCCCGGGCGCAGACGGCTGATCAGCACGGCCCGACCGTAACACCGGCATCTACGACACTTTGTCGGACCCGTGCCGACAGACACAGGAACGGGGGATAGGATTCGTCCAGAAGATCAGTGGCTACCGTTCGGTGGCCTGAAGTGATTTCTTGGAGGAGCTCTTGACCGCCGAAGCGCCCCCGCTTGGAGAACTCGAAGCCGCGCGTCCGTACCCGGAGCGGGTCGGCCCCAAGGGCAACCTGATCTACAAGCTGATTACCACCACCGATCACAAGCTGATCGGCATCATGTACTGCGTCGCCTGCTTCGCCTTCTTCCTCATCGGCGGCCTGATGGCGCTGTTCATGCGGACCGAGCTCGCCCTGCCGGGGCTGCAGTTCCTGTCCAACGAGCAGTTCAACCAGCTGTTCACCATGCACGGCACGGTGATGCTGCTGTTCTACGCCACCCCGATCGTGTTCGGGTTCGCCAACCTGGTGCTTCCGCTGCAGATCGGTGCGCCCGACGTGGCGTTCCCGCGGCTGAACGCATTCTCGTTCTGGCTGTTCCTGTTCGGCGCGTTGATCGCCACCGCCGGCTTCATCACCCCCGGTGGTGCCGCCGACTTCGGCTGGACCGCCTACTCGCCGCTGACCGACGCCATCCACTCACCGGGTGCCGGCGCCGACCTGTGGATCATGGGTCTGGCCGTCGGTGGTCTCGGCACCATCCTCGGTGGCGTCAACATGATCACCACCTGCGTCTGCATGCGCGCCCCCGGCATGACGATGTTCCGGATGCCGATCTTCACCTGGAACATCCTGGTGACGTCCATCCTGGTGCTGCTGGCCTTCCCGCTGCTGACCGCCGCGCTGTTCGGTCTGGCCGCCGACCGCCATCTCGGTGCCCACGTCTACGACCCCGCCAACGGCGGTGTCCTGCTGTGGCAGCACCTGTTCTGGTTCTTCGGCCACCCCGAGGTGTACATCATCGCGCTGCCGTTCTTCGGCATCGTCTCGGAGATCTTCCCGGTCTTCAGCCGCAAGCCGATCTTCGGTTACACCACCCTGATCTACGCGACGCTGGCCATCGCCGCGCTGTCGGTCGCGGTGTGGGCGCACCACATGTACGCCACCGGCGCCGTGCTGCTGCCGTTCTTCTCCTTCATGACCTTCCTGATCGCGGTGCCCACGGGTATCAAGTTCTTCAACTGGATAGGCACGATGTGGAAGGGCCAGTTGACGTTCGAGACACCCATGCTGTTCTCGGTCGGGTTCATCGTCACGTTCCTGCTCGGTGGCCTCTCGGGTGTGCTGCTGGCCAGCCCGCCGCTGGACTTCCACGTCACCGACAGCTACTTCGTCATCGCGCACTTCCACTACGTGCTCTTCGGCACCATCGTGTTCGCCACCTACGCGGGTATCTATTTCTGGTTCCCGAAGATGACGGGCCGCCTGCTCGACGAGCGCCTGGGCAAGCTGCACTTCTGGCTGACCTTCATCGGCTTCCACACCACATTCCTGGTGCAGCACTGGCTCGGTGACGAGGGCATGCCGCGTCGGTACGCCGACTACCTGCCCACCGACGGCTTCACCACGCTGAACATCGTCTCCACCGTGGGTGCGTTCATCCTGGGCATCTCGACGCTGCCGTTCCTGTGGAACGTGTTCAAGAGCTGGCGCTACGGCGAGGTGGTCACGGTCGACGATCCGTGGGGCTACGGCAACTCCCTGGAGTGGGCCACCAGCTGCCCGCCGCCGCGGCACAACTTCACCGAGCTGCCCCGGATCCGGTCCGAGCGCCCGGCGTTCGAGTTGCACTACCCGCACATGATCGACCGGATGCGCGCAGAGGCCCACATCGGGCGTGCGCACGGCCCGTCCGACGGTGACGTGACGCGACTCGACGACGAGAACGTCCGTACCTGATTCACCCAGTGATTCTCCGAGGCATACGAGTTAGTCAGCGGGGGGCTTAGCGTGCCGAAGGCGTCGGTGTTGATCACCGTCACCGGAGTTGATCAACCTGGCGTGACGTCCGCGCTGTTCGAAGTGCTCTCACGGCACAAAGTCGAACTGCTCAATGTCGAACAGGTGGTCATCCGGGGGCGGCTCACCCTCGGGGTGCTGGTATCGGGTCCTCCTGCGGTACTGCTGGGTGGACACGACTTCCACAGCGAAGTCCGCGCCGCGATTCATGGTGTCGGACTGGATGTTTCGATCGAACGCAGTGATGATCTGCCGATCATCCGGGAGCCGTCGACGCACTCCATCGTGGTGCTGGGACGGCCGGTCACGGCGCAGGCGTTCGGTGTGCTGGCGCGTGAGGCCGCCAAGCTCGGGGTCAACATCGACTTCATCCGCGGTGTCTCCGACTATCCGGTGACCGGCCTTGAGTTGCGGGTGTCGGTCCCGCCCGGGGTCGGCAGTGAGCTGCAGGCGGCACTGGCCGCGGTCGCCGTCGAGGAGGGCATCGACGTCGCGATCGAGGCGTACAGCCTGAGCCGGCGAGCCAAGCGGCTCATCGTCTTCGATGTCGACTCGACCCTGATCCAGGGCGAGGTCATCGAGATGCTGGCCGCCCGGGCGGGCGCCGAAGCCAAGGTCGCGCAGATCACCGAGGCTGCGATGCGCGGCGAACTCGACTTCGCCGAATCGCTGCGGGAGCGGGTGGCGACTCTGGAGGGTCTGCCCGCCAGTGTCCTCGACGAGGTGGCCGACCAGTTGGAGCTCACTCCGGGCGCCCGCACCACCATTAGGACGTTGCGGCGCCTTGGGTTCCACTGCGGTGTCGTTTCCGGCGGCTTCCGGCAGGTGATCGATCCGCTGGCGCACGAACTGATGCTGGACTATGTGGCGGCCAACGAACTCGAGGTGGTCGACGGAATCCTCACCGGCCGGGTGGTCGGGCAGATCGTCGACCGGCCCGGGAAAGCCAAAGCACTGCGTGACTTCGCGCACCAGGTCAATGTGCCCATGGAACAGACCGTGGCCGTCGGTGACGGAGCCAATGACATCGACATGCTGGCCGCCGCCGGTCTCGGTGTCGCGTTCAACGCCAAGCCCGCGTTGCGTGAGGTGGCCGACGCGTCGTTGAGCCATCCTTACCTGGACACCGTGCTGTTCATCCTCGGTGTCACCCGCGCGGAGATCGAGGCGGCCGATGCGGTGGACGGGCTCGGCGGTCGGGTGGACATTCCCTCCGAGTAGCGGGCCGCTGCCTCGTTGAGCAGTAGGTCCGGTCACGTGCAGGTCTATATTTCTTGCCATGCACGTCGACGGGGTTGACAAGGCCCTCGCGGATGGCGAGCCTGACATCCCCGTCGACCTGGTCCGCACGTTGTTGGGGGTGCTGCGCTCCCGACTCGGTCTGGACACCGCCTGGCTGTCGTGCTTCCGCGACGGAATGCAGGTGTTCGAGGTCCTCGACGGGGATGCCGAAGCGCTGGGCCTCTCGTCGGGCGAGCGGTCGTCATTGTCGGGGTCTTACTGCGTGCGTGTCATCGATGGCAGGTTGCCCGCTGTCATCCCGGACACGATCGCCAACCAGACGACCGCTGCGCTGCCGATCACGCGCGAGCTGGGGCTGGGCGCCTATGTGGGCGTGCCGGTGCTCGACGCCGACGGGGCCACGCTGGGAACGGTGTGCGCGGTGAGCCAACACGCGAAGCCGGACCTCGCCGATGTCGACGTGCGGATCGTCCGGCACGTCGCCGAACTGATCGGGGCCCTGATGGAATCGCCGGCGCGCGGCGCCGACTCCACGGCCGAGCAGAGCCGGGCAATACGCCGGGTGGTCTCCGATCGGCTGTTCGAAGTGGTTTTCCAGGCGATTCACGATGTGAGCACCGGTCAGGTGGTGGGTGTCGAAGCGCTGGCCCGGTTCCCGTGCGAACCGTTTCAACCCGCGTCCTTCTTCACGCGGGCCGCGGCGCTGGGCCTGAACATCGAACTCGAGACGGCCATCGTGATGCGCGTCGTGGCCATGATGCCGCAACTTCCCGCCGACGTGTTCGTCGCCATCAACATCTCGCCGGCGGCCGTCCTGCAGGTGCCGTGGGCCGAGCTGCTGGCCGATGCCGACGCGTCGCGGATCGTGCTCGAGATCACCGAGCACGACGCGGTGCACAACTACGGGGCTCTCGACGACGTTTTGGAGGCCTGCCGGACACGGGGGATGCGGGTGGCAGTCGACGACGTCGGCGCCGGCTTCTCCTCGTTCTCCCATGTCCTCGAACTGGAGCCGGAGTTCGTCAAGATCGATCTGTCCATCACCCGCAACATCGACGGTGACGATGCGCGGCGGCGGCTGGCGCAGGCGATCGCCGAGTTCACCGGCCAGATCGGCGCCACCGTGATCGCCGAAGGGGTGGAGACGCAAGGAGAACTCGACGCCGTCAGCGCGGCCGGCATCACGTGGGCCCAGGGCTATCACCTCAGTCGTCCGAAGCCCCCGGCGCACGGGTTTCCCGCCGCGGAAGTGACTGCGGCGCCTGATGATCTGCTACCCCAGACCTTCGACCTGTTGGGGGAGCGGCGGTTTGAGTTGGCGTTGGCGCATTCGCCCATCGGTATGGCGGTCGTCGGTCTGGACGGCACGTTCCTGCGTACCAACCGGGCGCTGCGGGTGATGCTCGGATACAGCCGAAAGGCGCTGTCCGAGATGACTTTCCAGCAGGTCACCCATCCTGATGACCTGGACTCCGATCTGGCCCTGGTCGCCGAGTGCCTGGCGGGGCGGCGGCGGTCGTACCGCATCGACAAGCGTTACATCGCCGCCGACGGGCGCGTGGTGTGGTGCGCCCTGACCGCTGTGCTGGTGCACGCCCCGCGTGACCGGCCCCGGTGCTTCGTCTCGCAGATCGTGGATGTCACCGCTGACCGCATCCGGGAGGCCGACCTGGCGCGGCAGGCTGCCACCGACCCACTCACCGCGATCGCCAACCGGTCCGCCGCGTGGAGCAGGCTCGAGCGGTTGCAAGCGGGTGAACTCGGCTACGGCGTGCTGTTCTGCGATATCGAGAGATTCAAGACGGTCAACGACAGGCGCGGCCACCACGCCGGCGATCAACTGCTGATCGAGGTGGCGGGCCGCCTGCTCGGCGCTGTCGGCGACGGTGACCTGGTGGCACGCTGGGGCGGCGACGAGTTCCTGATCACCACCGACGTCACCGACCACGACGGGCTCAGACTGCTGGCTGACCGGATCATCGCCGCGGTGGGACGCACGCCGGTCAGGCTTGCCGATGGTGCGGAGCTTCCGGTGGCGTTGACCATCGGTTTCGCCGCACACCGGCCGGGGGACGGTCTGTCCATCGACATGGTTCTCGAACGGGCCGACCGCGCGATGTATGAGCGCCGGCGAGGCCGCCGCGATACCGCTGCGCCGTGAGGTCACACGACGACGGCGGCACCCACATCTGCGACACCGACTCCGGTGACGGAATGCCAAGCGCGCACCATCAATTCGACGGCCTCCTCGAGTTGGTCCTCGGGCAGGGCATAGGGCACCCGGATGAAGCGTTCCAGGGTGCCGTCCACACCGAATCGCGGGCCCGCAGGCAGATCCAACCCCAGCCTCGACGCCGACGCCGAGAGCGCGGTGCTCATCGGTGTGGGAAGCCGCACCCACAGCGACATCCCGCCCACTCCGTGACCTGGCTGCCAGTCGGGGAGCCGGCGTGCCAGCAGATCGACCAGGAAAGCGCGCCGGGAGCGCAGGATCTCGCGACGCTCGGCCAGGATGCCTTCAGCGCCGTCGAGCAGGCTTGCGGCGACCAGTTGTTCGAGAATCGCGGTGCCCAGATCGAGTGAGGGCCGCAGCGCGGCCAGCGTGGCGACGATACTCGGTTCAGCCCGGATCCAACCGATCCGCAGTCCACCCCAGAACGACTTGGACATCGAGCCGATGGTCAGCACCAGGTCGCGCCGGCTGGTCAACTCGGCGGCCAGCGGTCGCGGCGGCTCGTCATCGATCCACATGTCCAGGATCGTCTCGTCGATGACGGTGCGGGTGCGTGTCTCGGTGATGATGTGCGCCAACCGTTTCCGGTCGCCGTCGGCCATGGTGAAACCGGTCGGGTTGTGATTGTCCGGTATCAGGTAGGCCAGATTGGGAGCCAGTTGCCGGATCGCGGCGTGCACGGCATCCAGTTCCCAGCCGGAGTCCGTCATCGCGACCGGGACCGCGCGGGCACCCGCGGTGGCGATCGCCGACAGCGCGCCGTGATAGGTCGGTTGTTCGACCAGCACCCGGTCGCCCGACTGGGTGTAGGCGGCCAGGATCAGGCTGATGGCGTGCTGCGCGCCGCTGGTGATCAGGATGTCCTCGGGTTCAGTGGGAAGTCCACGCGCACAGTATCTTTCGGCAACGGCCAGGCGTAGTGCATCGACGCCCACCAGCTCGTGACCGGGCGCGTGCAGGTACGGCGCCACCTGAGCGGCGGCATCGGCGAAAGCGTCGAGCACGGCCGCCGGTGGTGCGGGCAATGCGGCGGCGGCCAGGCTGACGGTCGCGGTGGCCGCACTGGTCTGGACCGCCGGCAGGACCGGGAGCGCGGTGGTGCTGCGGGCCCCGCGGCGGGCATGCAGATAACCGTCTTCACCGAGCTGGGTGTACGCCGCGGTGACGGTGGTGCGGGAAACGCGCAGCGCGTCGGCCAGGGCGCGCTCGCTCGGGAGCCGGGCGCCTACGGGAACACGCCCGTCGACGATGAGCAGCCGGATGGCATCTGCGAGCCCCTGGTACGCGGGACCGGCCCGGTTGGCCGTACGCCAGTTCCCGAGCTCGCGGCTGAGCAGGTCCACATCGAGGGCGCGTCGCCCCATTTCTATGGTCATGTTCAGGCCAGTATTCGCCAACTGGCTATTGAATGGCAAGCCAGTGGGCCCAGAAGATGTCTCCATGAACGAAAACTGGTTATCGATGTGGTCCGCTCGGCTGACGCGCCTGGGTGCGCGGATGGCCGCCGCGGCGGTGCGGCCCAGCCAGGGCGACGAGATGTGGGACCGTCGTGATTTCGACGCCGACTACCGCCGCGCCATTCAGGACCTCGACGCCGTCCGGGTCCGATTCCCGGACCACGCATGAGGGCCCGGCTCACGCCCATCCGTCTCGGTGCACTGCTGTTGGGCCTGGCCGGTTACGGCTTCTCGATGGCACTGATGGTGCGGGCCGGCCTCGGGCTCGACCCATGGGACGTCTTTCACCAGGGCCTGGCCGGGCACACCGGGTTGACCATCGGCACCGCGTCGGCGCTGGTGGGGGTCGCGGTGCTGCTGGCCTGGATCCCGCTGCGCAACCGGCCCGGCGTCGGCACCGTCGCCAACGTCATCGTCATCGCCGTCACGGTCGACGCATCCCTGGCCGTGCTGCCCGAGCTCGGGTCGCTACCCGTCCGGGTGGCGGTGATGCTCGGCGCCGTGGTGCTCAACGCCATCAGCACCGTGCTCTACATCGGCGCCGGACTCGGGCCGGGGCCCAGGGACGGGCTGATGACCGGTCTGGTGGCCCGCACTGGATGGTCAGTGCGATTGGTGCGCACCACGATCGAGGCCACCGTTCTGGCCACCGGCTGGCTGCTGGGTGGCACCGTCGGCATCGGGACCGTGATCTACGCGTTCGGAATCGGTCCGCTGGTGCAGCTGATCCTGCGGGTGATGCCGGCGCAGGTGCTCGCTGAGTTCGGCGCCGAGACGCCCATGACTACCATGATCGAGTGCCCGAAGCAGAGGACTCCGTCGACCCAGACCTGCTGATCGATTTTCGGAAAGTCTCGCTCCGCCGCGGGGGCCGGGTCCTGGTGGGCCCGGTCTCCTGGCAGGTCGAACTCGATGAACGCTGGGTGGTCATCGGACCCAACGGGGCCGGTAAGACCTCGCTGCTGCGCATCGCCGCCGCCATGGAGTACCCGTCCACCGGACGGGCCTACGTGCTCGGTGAACGCCTGGGCAAAGTGGACATGGCCGAGCTGCGCGCGCGGGTCGGCCTTTCGAGTTCGGCTCTGTCGCAACGGGTTCCGGACAGTGAGGTGGTTCGCGATCTGGTGGTCTCCGCCGGATACGCGGTGCTGGGGCGCTGGCGCGAAGCCTACGAGGACGTCGATTACGAGCAGGCGGTCGACATGCTGGAAAGCGTCGGCGCCGAGCATCTGGCCGAGCGCACCTACGGCACCCTGAGCGAAGGCGAGCGCAAACGTGTGCTGATCGCCCGGTCGTTGATGACCGATCCGGAACTGCTGCTGCTCGACGAGCCGGCAGCCGGCCTGGACCTCGGCGGCCGCGAAGAGCTGGTGGCGCGGCTGGCCGACCTGGCCGCCGACCCGGACGCACCCGCCACCGTGCTGGTGACCCACCACGTCGAAGAGATCCCGCCGGGCTTCTCGCACGCGTTGATCCTGTCGGAGGGCAAGGTGGTGGCCGGTGGGCTGCTCAGCGAGGTCATGACATCGGAGAACCTGTCCAAGGCATTCGGCCAGTCGATCGCGCTGGAGATGATCGAAGGCCGCTACTTCGCGCGGCGGGTCCGCAGCCGCGCTGCACATCGGAGGCGAGCATGAGCACTTCTTCGTCGGAGGAGCCGTTTGTCCCTCTGCCCGTCCGGCCCGCCGCGACGGTGATGCTGGTACGCGACGGTGAGCGCGGGGTCGAGGTGTTCCTGATGCGCAGGCACCGGGCGATGGAGTTCGTCGGCGGCGTCATCGTCTTTCCGGGCGGCGGGGTCGACGACCGGGACCGTAACGCCGACATCGACTGGCACGGTCCGCCGCCGTCGTGGTGGGCGCAGCGGTTCGGGGTGGACGAGGATCTGGCGCTGGCCCTGGTTTGTGCGGCGGCCCGGGAGACGTTCGAGGAATCCGGGGTGCTGTTCGCCGGGGCATCCGGTGATCCCGATCTGATCGTCGACGACGCCAGCGTGTACCGGGACGCCCGGCTGGCGCTGGCCGACAACACGCTGTCCTTCGGCGACTTCCTGCGCCGGGAAGGCCTGATGCTGCGGGCGGACCTGTTGCGGCCGTGGGCCAACTGGATCACCCCGGAAGAGGAGCGCACCCGCCGCTACGACACGTTCTTCTTCGTCGCCGCCCTGCCGGAGGGGCAGCGCGCCGACGGTGAGAACACCGAATCGGACAGGGTCGGCTGGGCCACACCGGAGCGGGCGCTCGACGATTTCGCGGCCAGGCGCACGTTCCTGCTGCCGCCGACATGGACGCAGCTGGATTCGCTGGCCGGCAAGACCGTGGCCGAGGTGCTGGCCATCGAGCGCGAGATCGTCGCGATCCAGCCCAGCCTGACCATGGGCCGCGGCACGTGGGCCATCGAGTTCTTCGACGGAGAGCGGTACAACGCTGCACGCGACGGACGCGCGCCTTGAGCCGCGACGAGGCGGGGCGAGGGACGAGGCCCGGGGAGGAGCCGGCGAGTAGTCGGGCCTTGAGCCGCGACGAGGCGGGGCGAGGGACGAGGCCCGGGGAGGAGCCGGCGAGTAGTCGGGCCTTGAGCTGGCGAGCGATCGGATCCTGATGCGGGAGTTCGTGACCGTCCACACTGCGTCCGAGCACCCCGGCGTGGGCACCATCGTGCTGTCCCGGCCACCGAACAACGCCTTCACCCGGCAGATGTACCGCGAACTGGCCGACGCCGCGGCCGAGGTGGCCACGCGCACTGACATCGCCACGGTGATCCTGTTCGGGGGCCATGAGATCTTCTCGGCCGGCGACGACGTACCCGAGCTCCGCACCCTCACCGCCAAGGAAGCCGAAAAAGGCGCGGACATCCGCCACCACGCCATCGAAGCCGTCGCCGCCATTCCCAAGCCCACTGTTGCCGCCGTCACCGGATACGCGCTGGGCAGCGGGCTGACGCTCGCGCTGGCCGCCGACTGGCGGGTGGGCGGCGACAACGTGAAGATCGGGGCCACCGAGATCCTGGCCGGACTCATTCCCGGCGGTGGCGGCATGGCCCGGCTGGCCCGCACCGTCGGCGTCAGCCGCGCCAAGGACCTGGTCTTCAGTGGCCGGTTCGTCGACGCCAACGAGGCCGCCGCTCTGGGCGTGCTCGATCAGCTGGTGGCTCCCGATCACGTCTTCGACGGCGCGATGACGTGGGCGCAGCGGCTGGTCGACGCCCCGGCCGAAGCGTTGGCGGCGGCCAAAGCCGTGATCGACGGATCGGTGGCGCTGAAGTCCAAACGCGTCACCGAGGAACGCCAGCGCTACATCGAGGTCTTCGCCGCCGGACAGGCGCACAACCGGTCGGGTTAGGCTGCCCTGCATGACGAGCACGCACGAAAGCCCCGTCCCGAATCCGCACGCCACTGCGGAACAGGTCGAAGCCGCCCGCCACGACACCAAGCTGGCGCAGGTGCTGTACCACGACTGGGAAGCGGAGTCCTACGACGACAAGTGGTCGATTTCCTACGACCAGCGCTGTGTGGAGTACGCGCGTGGCCGCTTCGACGCGATCGTGCCCGAGGATGTGCAGCGTGAACTCCCGTACGACCGCGCCCTGGAACTCGGCTGCGGTACCGGCTTCTTCCTGCTCAATCTGATCCAGGCCGGGGTGGCCCGGCGCGGTTCGGTGACCGACCTTTCACCGGGCATGGTCAAGGTGGCCACCCGCAACGGCCAGTCACTCGGTCTGGACATCGACGGCCGGGTCGCCGATGCCGAAGGCATTCCCTACGAGGACAATACTTTCGACCTCGTGGTCGGCCACGCCGTCCTGCACCACATCCCCGACGTCGAGCTGTCGCTGCGTGAGGTCGTGCGCGTTCTCAAGCCGGGCGGGCGGTTCGTCTTCGCCGGCGAGCCCACCACGGTGGGCAACACCTACGCACGCCAGCTGTCCACCCTGACCTGGCGCGCGGCCACCAACATCACCAAACTGCCCGGGCTGTCCGGCTGGCGCCGGCCGCAGACCGAACTCGACGAGTCCTCGCGCGCTGCGGCGCTGGAAGCCGTGGTGGACCTCCACACCTTCGACCCCGCCGACCTGGAACGGATGGCGCGCAATGCCGGCGCCGTGGACGTCGAGACCGCCAGCGAGGAGTTCACCGCGGCGATGCTGGGCTGGCCCGTGCGGACGTTCGAGGCCGCGGTGCCGCCCGGCAAGCTGGGCTGGGGCTGGGCGAAGTTCGCATTCGGCAGCTGGACCACGTTGTCCTGGGTGGACGCCAACCTCTGGCGCAACGTCGTGCCCAAAGGCTGGTTCTACAACGTCATGGTCACCGGGGTGAAGCCGTCCTGAACTTCACCCTCGACGACGTCGGTTATCTGACGTCGGACGACGGTGCCGCCGCACTGGCCGAGGTGGATGAGTTCGCGCTGACCGACTTGGTGGCCGATGTCGCCGCGGTGCGCGCCCGCCACGGCGAACACACCCCCGCACTGGTCGAGACCACCCTTCTGCGGCGCCGCGCCCACGCCAAACTGGCGGGTACCGACGGGTGGTTGTTCACCGACGACGCCCTGCAGCAAGCCACCGCCACCACAGTGGCCCGGCACCGGTCGCGGCGGCTGACGGGGCGCGTGGTGCACGATGCGACCTGCTCCATCGGCACCGAGCTCGCCGCGCTCCGGGAAGTCACCGACGAACTCGTCGGCAGTGACATCGACCCGGTACGACTGGCGATGGCCCGGCACAATCTCGGACTGGGCGGCGCACCGCGCCCGCCGCTGTGCCGCGCCGACGCGTTGTATCCGATCACCACCGGCGCTGTCGTCGTCATCGATCCGGCGCGCCGCAGCGGAGGTGCGCGACGGTTCGATCCCACGGCCTACACCCCGCCGCTCGACCGGGTGCTGCAGGTGTACCGCGGCCGCGATCTGGTGGTGAAGTGTGCTCCGGGAATCGATTTCGCCGCCGTGGCCGAGCTCGGCTTCGAGGGCGAGATCGAGGTGACGTCGTTGGGCGGCTCGGTTCGGGAGGCCTGTCTGTGGTCGCCCGGACTGACGGAGCCCGGTATCCGTCGGCGGGCCACCGTGCTCGACACCGGCGAACAACTGACCGATGCCGACCCCGGCGAGTGCGGCGCAGCGGCAGCGGGGCGTTGGATCGTCGACCCCGATGGTGCCGTGGTGCGGGCGGGCCTGGTGCGCCAGTACGGGGCACGGCACCGGCTGTGGCAACTGGACCCTGACATCGCCTACCTCACCGGGGACGTCCTGCCGGAGGGAGTGCGCGGCTTCGAGGTGATCGACCAGCTGCCATTCACGGAAAAGAAGCTGCGCCAAGTGCTTTCCGCACTCGACTGCGGCACTCTGGAGATCCTGGTGCGCGGTGTCGGCGTCGACCCCGATGCGTTGCGCCGCCGGCTGAAGCCGCGAGGCGGGCAGGCCCTGTCGGTGGTGATCACGCGCATCGGCGCGGGACACCTCAGCCGCGCCGTCGCATTCGTCTGCAGGCCGTCCCGCTAGCCACGTAACCTATGGGCGATGCGCACACTGGTAGCCGCCGCTGCGGCTGTGACGACGAGCCTTCTCTGGCCGGCAACCGCGTCGGCCGAGACGCCGCCGGTGTGCGCGCAATTCGGCGGCACACTCGCCGCCGAGCAGATGTGCGAGGTGCACCTCGCAGATCCCCGGTACATGCTCGACATGGTCTTCCCGGTGGACTATCCGGACTGTGCCGCACTGTCGGACTACCTGGCGCAAACTCGAGACGGGTTCGTCAATGTGGCCGAGATGCCGGGCAATTGGAATCTGCCGTACGCCCTGGACATCAAGTCCACCCGCTACAGCGCCGGCGCGGCGGGCACCGGTACCCGGTCGGTGGTGCTGGAGGTGTACCAGAACGTGGGCGGCGCGCACCCCTCCACGTGGTTCAAGGCTTTCACCTACGACGACGCCGCCAAGGCGCCCCTCACCTTCGACACCCTGTTCGCGCCGGGAACCGAACCGCTGGAAGCCATCTATCCCATCGTGCTGCGCACGCTGGCGCAGCAGCTGGGGGAGCCGTCCATCACCCCGCTCGGTGATGGGCTGGACCCGCAGCACTACCAGAACTTCGCGATCACCGACGACGCGGTGCTGTTCTTCTTCGGGCAGGGCGAACTGCTGCCCGAGGCGGCCGGAGCGCTGCAGGCCAGCGTGCCGCGCAGCGCCATCCCGCCGCTGCAGCTCTGACGGAACCGTCCACGTCGGCCAGAGCGATCAGGCCGGAGCGAAGCTGTACACCTGGCCATCACTGGTGGCCGCCACCACCCGGCGGTCGGCGCCGATCGACACACCCACCGGAAACCCTGTCGCCTCGGGCAACGGGTACCGATTGACACTGCGGCCGTCGGCGGGATCGAACACCAGCAGCGCCATGCCGGTGCCATCGCGCACCACGCTGTAGGCCACGTCGCCGGCGCGGCCCGCGGTGGTCAGGGGGGTCACCTCGTCGTCTCGCCACACCTGCTCGCCGCGGTCGCCCTCGTCGCGGACCGCAACCAGGGCGCTTTCGGGGCCGCCGCCGGCGATGATCAGCCCGTCCGGGCCCACCGTGGGCGGTGTCTGGGCCAGGAAACCAAGCGGCTGAGACCATTTCACGGTTCCATCGCCGGCATCGAGAGCCCACAGTTGCCGGTCACGGCCGTTGACGTAGACGGTGTTGCCGTCAGCGGACAACACCGGGGCTCCCAGCACTCCGTCGGTCACGGCGTCACTGGTCCACGCGCGGGCCAGCACCGGGCTCTGCCCGGGCTGGTAACGCAGGCCCACCAGTGTCGCCGCCGGAGCGCCCGGTTGCCAGAGCCCCAGCACGATCATCTGCGACGCCGGGGAGAAGGCCGGGGCCGTCGCGACCGGGCATTCCGGGCCGGACTGCGGGCAGTCGGTCAGACCGCGCTGGGAATCCGTCGGGTCCAGATCCGACACCAGGTCCACCGGATTGCCCTCCACCGAACCGCGATGCGCGTCGAACACCAGCACCTGGCCCAGATGGGTCGCCACCAGCAGCCGGCCGTCGCCCAGAAGCCTTGGCGTCTGCGGCATCCCGATCACCTGGCGGCGCCAGCGGATCCACTGCGTGGTGGGGTAGGAGACCATGACACCGGGCTGACCGACATAGAGGTTGGAGAAGCCGTCGAACAGCGCACTGGTGAATCCGCCGCCGGGGAACAACCGTGTGCACCAGCGTTGCCGGCCGTTGTTGTCGTTCTCCCAGAGCATCAGCGTGCAGCCGGCGGGGCTTTCCGCGTTGGCCGCCAGTTCACCGTTGGAGCCCAGGGCCACCGCGGCACCGAGCTCACCTTTGACCGATCGGGTCCAGCCGAACTCCAGATCCTGGGCGCCGGTGGTCGAGGTGTAGCTGCTGTTGGCGGAGTCGCTGTATTGGGCGGGCCAGCCGGCCCCGGGTGAGATTTCGACCCAGGAGTTCGTGTCACTGCAGCCCGTTGCGACCACCAGCGGCACGACGCCGAGCAGCGCTACCGCCAGCGTGGCGATTCGCCGGTGCAACCTGTTGTCCTCTCTTCCCAGTCATCCCCGAAAGCCCACCGAGGGTAACCCGAACCGGTTACGGCCTCGCGTAGGCTTTCCGGCCATGACGACCATGTGGGGAGCTCCGATCCACAAGCGCTGGCGCGGTTCGCGGCTGCGTGACCCACGTCAGGCCCGCTTTCTGACCCGGGCATCACTGAAATGGGTGCTGGCAAACCGGGCGTACACGCCGTGGTACCTGGTCCGTTACTGGCGGCTGTTGAAGTTCAAACTGGCCAATCCCCACATCATCACCCGCGGCATGGTCTTCCTGGGCAAAGGCGTCGAGATCCAGGCCACCCCGGAGATGTCGCAGATGGAGATCGGCCGGTGGGTGCACATCGGCGACAAGAACACCATCCGCTGCCATGAGGGTTCGCTGCGTATCGGCGACAAGGTGGTCCTGGGCCGCGACAACGTGATCAACACCTATCTCGACATCGAACTCGGCGATTCGGTCCTGATGGCCGATTGGTGCTACGTCTGCGATTTCGACCACAGGATGGACGACATCAACATCCCGATCAAGGACCAGGGCATCGTCAAGGGCCCGGTCCGGATCGGGCCGGACACCTGGGTCGCAGCGAAGGTCACCGTGCTGCGCGACACCTCGGTGGGCCGCGGGTGCGTGCTCGGCGCACACGCCGTCGTCAAGGGCGTCATCCCGGACCATTCGATCGCCGTGGGCGCGCCGGCGAAGGTGGTGAAGAACCGCAAGCTGGCCTGGGACACCTCGGCCGCGCAGCGGGCGGAACTGGCCGCCGCGCTGGCGGACATCGAACGCAAGAAATCCGCGCGCTGACCGACGGAGGTAGATGGGCGACTCTGACGGCACCGGAACCGAACCCGACTATCGGTTCACCCTCGCCAACGAACGCACGTTCCTGGCGTGGCAGCGGACCGCGCTCGGGCTGCTCGCCGCGGCGGTGGCCGTCATCCAGTTCGTCAGCGAGCCGGCGATACCCGGCGGGCGCTACGCGCTCGGTTCGCTGCTGGCGGTGCTGGCGACGGTGACCGCCCTCTCCGGTCTGTGGCGGTGGAAACAGGTCGATCGCGCCATGCGGCACGGAACGGCCCTGCCCCCTCACCCGGTCCCGGTCTATCTGGCCGTCGGGCTCGGTGTCATCGCGCTGCTCGTGCTCGGCGTGGCTGTGGTGAAGCTGGTCTCGGGATGAGCGCCGTCGAGGCGGGGTTGCAGGCGCAGCGCACCTCGCTGGCGTGGACGCGCACCTCGCTCGCGGTGCTGGCCAACGGCGCGTTGCTGATGCTGCACGACATCGCCCACCATCGCGTGGGCTTCGGGTTGGCCGCGGCGGGCGTCGCAGCGGCCGTCGCCGCGCTGACGTACCTGATCGGGGTGCGTCGCCAGCGCATTCTGGCCAGACAGCCACTGCCGGTGGCCATCACCGCGCGCGTCGAGGTGGTGGCCGTCACCGCCGCGGTGGTCATCCTGATCGTGGTGTCGGTGGCGGCGCTGGTGGTCCCGTGATGCGCGTCAGCCCCGAGACGCTCGGTGCCTGGGTGATCAAGTGCAACCCGGCCAAGACCAACCTGACGCCCATGCTCAGATCCGGCTGGGCGACGTCGATGTGGTGTGTCGCCGACAATTACCGGTCCCGGGTGATGGCGCCGGATCAGCGGGTGCTCTTCTGGGTGTCTGCGCACCCGAAGCGGGGAATCTGGGGTGCCGGCCGGATCACCACAGAGCCTGTGCTCGACGGCGGGACACTTCGCGTGACGACGTCCATTCCGCTGTTCGACGAGCCGGTCACCGCGGCGGAACTGAAGGCGATTGCCGGTCTGGAATCGATGGAAGTGTTCCGGGCGCCGCAGCAGTCCAACCCGTCGTGGGTCAGCCGCGACGAGTGGGCCATTCTGGAGCCGTTGCTCTCAGCGGCCCGGTAACGGCTGTTCGACGATGGTGCGCCGGGCATGCGGCTCGCGCTCCCGGCGTTTGGCGCCGAGGTAGACCTGCGCGGTCTCGGATGCCACCGTGGTCCACGAGAAATCGGAGGTCAGTCGGTCCCGCGCCGCGATCGCCTGCTGCTGGGCTGCGTCCGGATGGTCGAGCACCGTGCGTACCGCTGCGGCCAACGCGGTGATATCCCGCGGGGGACACGAGATCCCGGTTTGGCCGCTGAGCACCGCTTCGCCCAGCCCGCCGACATTCGATGTCACCAGCGGTGCCCCGGAGGCGGCCGCCTCCAGCGCCACGATGCCGAACGGTTCGTAGTGGCTGGGCAGTACCACCGCCGCGGCGCGGTGCAGCATGGCGAGCAGCTCTGAGTGATCAACGCGGCCAACGAAGTTCGTTGCCTTGAGCACCTTGTGCTTGCGTGCCTGCTCGCGCAGCCAGCCCAACTGGGTGCCCTCGCCGGCGATGGTCAACGTGGTGCCCGGGTGGGTGCGACGGATGCGCGGGAGTGCGGCGATCGCGTCATGCACGCCCTTCTCGTATTCCAGGCGTCCGACGAACAACAGTTCCGCCGGCCCGGTGCGCACCGGACGTGGAGCGAAAGGCCAACCGGCGGTGTCGATTCCGTTGCGGATGACGCGCACTTCGGAGAGGTCGGGACCGAACAGCTCGGTGATCTCGTCGCTCATCGACGCCGAGCACGTGATCAGCGAATCCGAATCGCGCACCAACCATGACTCCACCGCGTGCACCTGGCGGCTGATCGAGCCCGACACCCAGCCGGAGTGCCGGCCGGCCTCGGTGGCGTGGATGGTGGAAACCAGAGGTACATCGTGGAATTCGGCCAGCGCGATCGCGGGATGGGCCACCAGCCAGTCATGGGCGTGTACGACATCGGGCCGCCACTTGCCCAGTGTCAGCCCGGCGCGCAGCATCGAATGCCCCATCGCCAGCGTCCACGCCATCATGTCGGTGCCGAAGCTGAACTCGTGCGGATCCTGGGCCGCGGCCACCACGCGCACTCCCTCGGTGACCTCGTCGGTGGTGGGGTGGGTGCCCGGGTCGGTGCCCGTGGGATGGCGACTGAGCACCACCACCTCGTGGCCGGCCGCCACCAACTCGGTGGCCAGGTGATGCACGTGCCGGCCCAATCCACCGATCACCACCGGCGGGTACTCCCACGACACCATCAGGATCTTCACGGAACCCGTCCAGGGAGGCGTCGTGCATCCAGGGCGCCGAACAGGCCGTCGGCGCGGTTCCAGTCCTGGGCCAGTCGGGTCGCCGCGTCACGGCGCCCGGAGGCCAGCGCACCGGCGATCTCACGGGTGGCGTGCGCGTGCAGGTGCGCGCGGTACCGGGCGTAATCGGCCGCGGAATCCTTGCTGACCATGAAGGGCCAGTCACTGGAGACCGTCAGGAGGGTCTCCCGCAGGATCTGGTCGGCGATGAAGTCCCGGGCAGGCCGTGCTCCGGGCGCGGTGGCCTGCTCCAGGGCTTTGTCCACGGTACTGAGGGCGGTGTCGACCACCTCGGTGTTGAGCTGCACCAGGTCGGCCACCTGTTCACCAGCCCACACCTGCCAGTCCTTACCCGAACCCCAAGAGCTGGGCGGCAATTCGACGGGGGCACCGACATAACCGGCGGCGTTGGCCTGGCTCAGGGTGCCGACCTGTACGCCGGCGGCAGGTAGGGCGCGCAGCACCCGCTCCAGCCAGAGTGGGCCTTCATACCACCAGTGGCCGAACAATTCGGTGTCGAAGGCGGCGACCACATGAGCCGGCCGGCCGATCCGTTCGCTCTCGGAGATCAGCCGGCGGCGCACGACGCCGACGAAGTCGTCGACGTGGGCGTCCACGGCGGCGTCAGCACGCTGCGGGTCATACGGTGCCTTCTGGTCCGAGGGCACGTTGCGTCCGGTGACGCGAGCGGGTTTGAGCCCGGTGGTGTGGTCGAAGGTGTGGAAGTCGCGGTAGGCGGCGTTGCCGGGGTAACCGGATTTCGGTGACCAGACCCGGTAGCTGACCTGCAGGTCGCGGCCGAACGCGACCACCGGCGACGTGCCGACGGGCCGGCCCAGTGCGGTGTCACCGTGCAGCGAGGGACCGTCGACCATGAAGTGCCCGACTCCGGCTGCCGCGTAACCCTCCTCCATCCCGGGGGCGTACGCGCATTCGGGCGCCCAGATCCCGGTGGGAGTGTGCGCGAAGCGCTGATGGGCGTCGGCCAGGCCTTCCCGCAGTGCGAACTCCCGCAACCGGGGGGTGAGCAGGGGCTGGAATGGATGCGCCAGCGGGCCGCCCAGCAATTCGACGGTGCCGGCGTCGATGAGACTCCGCAGCAACGGGCTCGCGCCGTGACGCCACTGCGTGTCGAAGTCGGCGAGCGCGCGCTCGGCTTCCTGGTACTCGCGAAAACCGAACTCCCGCAAGGCATCCTGGCCGCGTAGGGTGGTGGCTTCCAGGGCGCGTCGCTGCCAGTTGGCCAGCCAGTGCTGCATGCCGTCGAGGCAGTAGGGATCGTCGAGCTGGGCGGTGACCACCGGTGTCAGGCCCAGCGTCACCAGCCCCTGACGGTCTTCGGCGGCCAGGGTGCGCAGGACCCGCAGCAGCGGCAGATAGGACGCCGCCCACGACTGGTAGAGCCATTCCTCGCCGACGGGCCAGCGCCCGTGGTGGGCCAGCCACGGCAGGTGCGTGTGCAGGACCAGGGTGAACAGCCCCGGAACCTCCGGCGGGTCGGGTCGGGTCACGGGCGCACCGCGATCGCCACCAGGTCCAGGCTGGCATCGATGTCGGCGGTTGCGGCCGGCAGCAGGTCGAAGTCGTCGGTGGTCACGGCCGCCACGTCGGCCAGCAGCTCGGCCGGCCACGGTGCGTCTGCCAGTGCCCGCTCGATCTGGGCGTCGATGATGGACCCCCCGTGTCTGGCGTCCAGCTCGCGGAGCCGGGCGCCATGGAAAACACCCCAGACGCCCTCGATGTCGAAGCCACCGGCCTCCAGCAGTTCGGTGAGTTCGCCGGCGTCGAGCTCTCGCGTGTGGAACGGGTTGATCGGAGTGTCGCGACCGGGGGAGAAGGTGATGCGGTTGGGCGTCGACATCATCAGCAGCCCGCCGGGTCGCAACACGCGCCGGCACTCGCCGACGAACTGTGACTGATCCCACAAATGTTCGATCACCTGGAAGTTGACCACAACGTCCACCGACTCGGCGTCCAGCGGCAGCTCGGCCAGATTGCCCTGCAGGGCGCGCACCCGGGGGTACCGGGCCCGAACATGGTTGACCGCGGACTCGTCGTAATCGACACCCACCACCGAGCGGGCCACGGTGGCGAGCAGGTCGGCTCCGTATCCCTCGCCGAAACCGGCTTCGAGCACGTCACGCCCTACGCACCGGTTGGTCAGCCGTTGGTAGACGACCTCGTGACGGCGGAACCAGTAGTTCTCGATGTCGAGGCCGGGCACGGTGCGTTCCCCGGTGAGGGCCAGGCCCTCATCCGGTGTGGAACCTGTTCCAGTTGCGGCGTTACGACCGGCGCCGTCGGTGACAAAGGAGCTCATTGGAAGGCAGGCTAACCCGAAGCCATGTCTTTCCCTAGCCTTCGCGGTTCGGCCAGAGGCGACAGGGGTAAGAATCCGCAGGACGACCCGCTATGGTGAACGAACGGACCACCATAAGTTACCGACTAGTAACATTGCGAGTGGGACGAACCCAGGCTGTAGGCAAGAGGCTCCTCGGCTCCGCCAGACTGCGAAGTCCGGCTGCGTTCGAGGCCCGTCAAGGAGGACGAAACAGAGTCATGACGAACATCGTGGTCCTGATCAAACAGGTCCCTGACACCTGGTCGGAGCGCAAGCTCTCGGAGGGTGACTGGACCCTTGACCGTGAAGCCGCCGACGCGGTGCTCGACGAGATCAACGAGCGCGCGGTCGAAGAGGCGCTGCTGATCAAGGAGAAAGAAGGCGGGGACAGCACTGTCACCGTGCTGACCGCCGGGCCCGAGCGGGCCACCGAGGCCATTCGCAAGGCGCTGTCGATGGGTGCCGACAAGGCCGTGCACGTCAAGGACGAGGGCCTGCACGGCTCCGACATGATCCAGACCGGGTGGGCGTTGGCCCGCGCGCTGGGCACCGTCGAAGGGGTGGAGCTGGTCATCGCCGGTAACGAGGCCACCGACGGGGTGGGCGGCGCGGTGCCGGCCATCATCGCCGAGTACCTGGGTCTGCCGCAGCTGACCCACGTGCGCAAGCTGACGGTCGAGGGGGGCAAGGTCACCGCCGAGCGGGAGACCGACGACGGGGTGTTCACCCTGGAGGCGACGCTGCCGGCCATCGTGAGTGTCAACGAGAAGATCAACGAGCCGCGCTTCCCGTCCTTCAAGGGCATCATGGCCGCCAAGAAGAAGGAAGTCACCACCCTGACGCTGGCCGAGATCGGTGTCGAGGCCGACGAGGTGGGTGTGGCGAATGCGGGTTCGTCGGTGCTGTCGGCCACGCCGAAGCCGCCGAAGACCGCGGGCGAGAAGATCACCGACGAAGGTGAGGGCGGTTCCAAGATCGCCGAGTACCTGGTTGGTCAGAAGCTCATCTAAGACACCCCCTTCCCCCGAGACACATAAGAGGCTCAAGAAAACATGGCTGAAGTACTTGTGCTCGTCGAGCACGCCGAAGGTGCCGTCAAGAAGGTCACCTCCGAATTGATCACCGCCGCCCGGGCATTGGGTGAGCCGTCGGCCGTCGTGGTCGCCGCGCCCGGCACCACCGCGGGGCTGGCCGATGATCTGAAGGCGGCCGGTGCCGCCAAGATCTACGTCGCCGAATCCGACGAGGTGGAGCAGTTCCTGATCACCCCGCAGGTCGATGTGCTGGCCGCGCTGGTGGAGCAGGTCACCCCGGCGGGTGTGCTGCTGGCTGCCAATGCCGACGGCAAGGAGATCGCGGGCCGGTTGGCGGCGCGCATCGGCTCGGGTCTGTTGACCGACGTGGTCGAGGTGCACGAAGGCGGCAAGGGCATCCACTCGATCTTCGGTGGCGCGTTCACCGTCGAGGCCCAGGTCACCGGTGACACCCCGATCATCACGCTGCGTCCGGGTTCGGTGGACGCCGAGCCGGCCGATGGTGCCGGTGAGCAGGTCACCGTCGAGGTGCCCGCCGCGGCCGAGAATGCCACCAAGATCACCAAGCGTGAACCCGCGGTGGCAGGCGACCGTCCCGAGCTCACCGAAGCTTCGGTGGTGGTGGCCGGTGGCCGTGGTGTCGGTAGCGCCGAGAAGTTCAGTGTCGTAGAAGAGTTGGCGGACTCGCTGAATGGTGCGGTGGGCGCCTCCCGTGCGGCGGTGGACTCCGGTTACTACCCGGGTCAGTTCCAGGTGGGGCAGACCGGTAAGACGGTCTCGCCGCAGCTCTACATCGCCCTGGGTATTTCCGGTGCCATCCAGCACCGCGCCGGTATGCAGACCTCGAAGACCATCGTGGCGGTCAACAAGGACGAAGAGGCGCCGATCTTCGAGATCGCCGACCTGGGCATCGTGGGCGACCTGTTCAAGGTCACCCCGCAGCTCACCGAGGCCATCAAGAAGCGCAAGGGCTGACGGCCCGCTACACATTTCGAAGACCCCGGCGCACTCGGTGCGCCGGGGTCTTGTGTTCCCGACGTGTCCGGGTCCGCAAGGGGTGACGGCGATAACTCGTCACCTACCGTGCACAGACATGTCATGCAGAGATTGCCGTGACGCCCAACAGTTCAGCGACCGTGCTGGGTATGAGCACTGCTTCTGTACTCATCCCCGCTGATCAACCTCTTTCGTCAGCGGACACCCCGCGCTACACACTGCTGCTGTCCACCGACCCCGATCTGATCGATGCCGCTCAGCGGCTGCGTTATGACGTGTTCACCTCGGAACCCGGTTTCGCGCTGACCCGTACCGAGGACGCCGACCGGGATGCGGATCGTTTCGACGAGCACTGTGACCACCTGCTGGTCCGCGAAGACAACACCGGTGAACTGGTCGGCTGTTACCGCATGCTGCCGCCGCCGGGAGCCATCGCCGCCGGAGGCCTTTACACCGCAACGGAATTCGATGTCCGGGCGCTTGATCCGCTGCGGCCGTCACTGGTCGAGATGGGCCGAGCCGTGGTCCGGGCCGATCACCGCAACGGTGCGGTGGTGCTGTTGATGTGGGCGGGCATCCTGGCTTACCTGGATCGCAGCGGCTACGACTATGTGACGGGCTGCGTTTCGGTACCCACCCACGGTGAGGGTGCGCCCGGCAGCCACGTCCGCGGGGTCCGCGATTTCGTGGCCCGGCGCCACGCCGCGCCGGCCGAATACACCGTTCGGCCCTACCGCCCGGTGGTGCTCGACGGCAGGACACTCGACGACATCGAACCGCCCGCCCGCCCGACGGTGCCGGCGCTGATGCGTGGTTACCTGCGCCTGGGGGCACAGGTGTGTGGCGAGCCGGCCCACGATCCCGAATTCGGGGTGGGCGACTTCCCGGCCCTGCTCGACAAGCGCAACGCCGACACCCGGTACCTGAAGCGACTGCGATCGATGTCCGCCGCCGAAGGGGCGGTGTCATGAGCAACGAACATGCGTGGCTGCCGCGGGCCTCGTGTGACGAGAGCTGCATGAGTGCCGGCGCCGCCGACGCAGGCCGACGCACGGTGGTGGCGCTGCGCACCACCTTGCGGGTGATGCTGACGCTGGTACTCATCCCGGCGCTGCCGCTGCTGGCGGTCCCGATGCCGGGCCGGTCACATCTGCAACGCGGGTATTGCCGGTTGGTGCTGCGCTGCCTCGGGGTGCGGATCACGGTCTCAGGAGGCCCGATCCGGAATCTGCGCGGCGTGCTGGTGGTCAGCCCGCACGTGTCCTGGGTCGACATCTTCTCCATCGGCGCCGTCATGCCGGGGTCGTTCGTCGCGCGTGCCGACCTCATCGACTGGCCCGCTCTCGGCCGGTTGGCGCGGCTGATGAAGGTGATCCCGATCGAGCGCGCGAGTCTGCGCCGCCTGCCCGACGTGGTGGCCGCCATCGCGGCCCGGCTGCGCGCCGGCCACACCGTGGTCGCCTTCCCCGAGGGCACCACCTTCTGCGGGTTGGCCTACGGAGTGTTCAAGCCCGCGATGTTCCAGGCGGCCATCGACGCCGGCCGGCCTGTGCAACCGCTCCGGCTCAGCTACCACCATCGCGACGGGCGCACGTCGACGGTGCCTGCGTTCATCGGCGATGACACCCTGCTCGGCTCGATTCGCCGCCTCATCGTGGCGCGACGCACCGTCGTCCACGTCCACGTGGAGTCCCTGCAGCTGCCCGTCGGCGACCGCCGGGCCCTGGCCGCACGGTGCGAAACCGCGGTGCGGGGCGGCGGGTCGCGGCCGGACACTGCGCACCGGCACGCGCTGGCCGCCTGAGCCGGGTCTGCGCGGCTGTCAAGGTCGACCTGTCCGGCAGCTATCCTGGACAGGTCATGAGCCCCGCCAAGCCGGTCTATCTCGATCACGCCGCCACCACCCCGATGCACCCTGCTGCCGTCGAGGCCATGACGGCTGTGTTGAGCACCGTCGGTAACGCGTCGTCGCTGCACACATCCGGCCGCACCGCACGCCGGCGGCTGGAGGAGGCGCGCGAATCCCTGGCCGCGTCGGTGGGTGCCCGTCCCTCCGAGGTGATCTTCACCTCCGGCGGCACGGAAAGCGACAACCTGGCGATCAAGGGCATCTACTGGGCGCGCCACGACGCCGAGCCGCAGCGCCGCCGGATCATCACCACGGCTGTCGAACACCACGCCGTGCTCGATGCCGTGGAATGGCTGACCGAGCACGAGGGCGCTCTGGTGACTTTCCTGCCCACCGAGGCCGACGGATCCGTCACGCCCGCGGCCTTGCGCGCCGTGCTCGAAGAGCATGGTTCCGAGGTGGCGCTGGTCAGCATCATGTGGGCCAACAACGAGGTGGGCACGCTCTTCGCGATCGCCGAGCTGTGTGCCGTGGCGGCCGAGTTCGACATCCCGATGCACAGCGACGCGGTCCAGGCCATCGGTCAGGTGCCGGTGAGCTTCGCCGATAGCAGGCTGGCGGCCATGAGCGTGACCGCACACAAGTTCGGCGGGCCCATCGGTGTGGGGGCCCTGCTGCTGCGCCGGGACACCGCCTGTGTGCCGCTGACCCATGGCGGAGGTCAGGAGCGTGACGTGCGTTCCGGCACGGCCGACGTCGCCGGTGCGGTTGCCATGGCCACCGCAGCCAAGGTGGCCGTCGAGTCGATGGACGCCAACAGCGCGCGCCTGCGCCGACTGCGTGACCGGTTGATCGAGGGTGTGTTCGAGGTGATCGACGATGTGGTGCTCAACGGTGCGCGCGAATCGCGGTTGCCGGGTAATGCGCATTTCACGTTCCGTGGTTGCGAAGGTGACTCACTGTTGATGTTGTTGGACGCCAAGGGAATCGAGTGCTCCACGGGCTCGGCGTGTACCGCCGGTGTGGCGCAGGCCTCGCATGTGCTGATCGCGATGGGGGCCGACCCCGAAACCGCGCGCGGATCCATCCGGCTCTCACTCGGGCACACCAGCGTCGAGGCTGATGTCGATGCCGCGTTGGAGGTGTTGCCCGCCGCGGTGGAGCGGGCTCGCCAAGCTGCGTTGGCTGCCTCAGGGCAGGTGCGCTGATGCGGGTTCTCGCAGCGATGAGCGGCGGTGTCGATTCCTCGGTGGCCGCCGCCCGGATGGTCGACGCCGGACACGACGTGGTGGGGGTTCATCTGGCGCTGTCTTCGGCGCCCGGCACACTGCGTACCGGGTCCAGGGGATGCTGCTCCAAGGAAGACGCCTCGGACGCGCGGCGCGTGGCAGATGTGCTCGGAATTCCGTTCTATGTCTGGGATTTCGCAGACAAGTTCAAAGAAGATGTGATCGACGACTTCGTCGAGGCCTATGCCCGCGGTGAGACGCCGAATCCCTGTGTGCGCTGCAATGAGCGCATCAAGTTCTCGGCGCTGTCGGCGCGGGCGCTGGCACTGGGATTCGACGTGGTGGCCACCGGTCACTACGCCCAGCTGTCGGACGGCCGGCTGCGTCGCGCCGTCGACGCGGACAAAGACCAGTCCTACGTGCTGGCGGTGTTGACCGCTGAGCAATTGCGGCACGCCGCGTTCCCGGTGGGGGACACACCCAAGCCGCAGATTCGTGCAGAGGCGGCCCGGCGCGGGCTGCTGGTGGCGGAAAAGCCGGACAGCCATGACATCTGCTTCATTCCGTCCGGTAACACCCAGGCCTTTCTCGGGGCCCGGATCGGTGTGCGCCGTGGCTCGGTGGTCGATTCCAGTGGTGCAGTGCTGGCCGAACACGATGGCGTGCACGGTTTCACGGTCGGGCAACGCAAGGGCCTCGGGATCGCCGGGCCCGGCCCCGACGGCCGGCCCCGCTACGTCACCTCGATCGACGCGGCCACAGGCACCGTCCGCGTCGGCGACGCCGCCGAACTCGAAGTCTGGGAACTCACCGGAGTAGACCCGGTTTTCACCTCGGGCACCGCGTTCACCGGGCCCGTCGAGTGTGAGGTTCAGGTGCGCGCACACGGCGGTATCGCCCCCGTGGTGGCGGAGGTGGTGGATGGCCGCCTTCAGCTGCGGTTGCGCTCTGCGCTGCGTGGTGTGGCGCCCGGGCAGACGATGGTGCTCTACCGGGACGGCGATGAAGTGCTCGCCAGCGCCACCATCACCCGCTGATCGTCACAGGCCGGCGGGCTGCCAGCCGTGCATCGCGGTGTCCAACTGGTCCGGGTTGAGCGCGTCGACCGGCAGTCGTTGCTGGCCACGGTGGCAGCGGATGCCTGCCAGCAGTATTCCGGTGTAGCGGCGCCACAGGTCGGCGTCGATCTCGCCGGCGAACTCGGTGACCGCGCCCGCCAGTAGCCCGAAGATCGGCATATCGGTCGACGACAGCTCCGGTCGTACGTAACCGTCCCGGATGGCTCGATCCACCAGCTCTGACACCCGCGGTGCCAGCCGGTCACGTGCGCAGTCAACGGTCTCACCGCATTTGGCTCTGCTGAAAGCGATCTCACGAACCCCGCGGTTGGTCGCGGTGACCTGACACAGCTGGATCACGAACCACTCGAGGCCGTCCCAGGAGTCCGGCGCGGTCAGTGCCGTGTCGGCGAGCGCGACGAGTTCGTTGATGCTGTCTTCGAAGATGGCCGCGAACAGCGCCTCTTTGCTGGGGAAGCGCCGATACACCGTGCCGACACCGAGGCCGGCGTGGTGGGCCACCTCGTTGAGCGTGGCTTCCAGGCCGCGCGTAGCGCACAGTTCCCGCGCGGCCTCGATGATGCGGCGTCGGTTGCGCTCGGCATCCTTGCGGAGGCTCGATGCCTCCAGATCCCCAGCAGTCATGACGCCGAGTGTACGGACGCCGAACCCGTTCTTGCCCAGGCTGCGCGAGGTTTGTCAAACACAGGGCCCAGATTAGTGATGTGCCTTACGAAATCGCTATAACTGGATTGACTCTATCCACTTGCAGGCTTAGATTTCCCTAAGATCGCATGCCGACTGGTGGCTCGCGGCGTCCCTCACCGAAAGGCACGACCTTGCCTGTAATCGTCGCGTGCGCTCTTCCGGCCGCGAAACCCTTGCGCGGCAACGCCGATCACAGGGAATGGTCCCGATGATCACGGTGGTCAAGCGGGTGTGGCTGCCCGTCTTGGTGGTGGCCGCGGTGGCGATCGGCGCGGTGGCGGTCTCGAATCTCCGTTCGGTCTTCGGCTCGGACGGCGCCATCGTGACCTCGGTGGACGCGGACACCGCCGAGAACTTCAACCCCAAGGTCGTCACGTACGAGGTGTTCGGCACCGGCTCCACCGCGACCATCAACTACGCCGACCTCGACGGCAAGCCGCAGCGCACCGGCCAGGTGAGTCTGCCCTGGTCTCTGACCCTGGAGACGACGCTGCCGTCGGTGATGCCGAACATCATGGCCCAGGGTGACGGTCAATCCATCAGCTGCCGCGTCACCGTCGATGACGAGGTGAAAGACGAAAGGACGGCTGACGGGATGAACGCCGCCACCTACTGCCTGGTGAAGGCAGCATGACAACCATTTCAGACGACGCGCCGACCAGCCCCATGCCGCCGGCGCGACACGCGGCGGTCCGCCGTCCGAAGCTGCCGCGCTTCATCCGGATGTTCGCAGTGCCCATCGTGCTGGCGTGGATCGCCGTAGTCGCGCTGCTCAACACGGTGGTGCCGCAGCTCGAAGAGGTCGGCAAGCTGCGCGCGGTGTCCATGAGCCCCAACGACGCACCGTCGCTAATCGCGACGAAGCACGTCGGCGAGAAATTCCAGGAGTACGACACCAGCAGCTCGGTGATGATCGTCGTCGAAGGCGACGAACCGCTGGGACCGGACGCGCACACCTACTACGACAACATCGTTGCCGAACTCAACGCCGACACCACCCACGTCCAGCACGTCATGGACTTCTGGGGCGACACCCTGACCGCGGCCGGCGCCCAGAGCATCGACGGCAAGGCCGCCTACGTGCAGGTCTACATCGCCGGTGACCAGGGTGAGGCGCTGGCCAACGAGTCGGTGCAGGCGGTACGCGACATCGTTGACAGCAACGAGGCTCCATCCGGTGTGAAGGCATACGTCACCGGACCCGCGGCACTGACCACCGACCAGAACATCGTCGGTGACGCCAGCATGAAAACCATTGAGGGCGTGACCATCGCGATCATCATCGTGATGCTGCTGATCATCTACCGGTCCTTTGTCACGATGCTCGTCACCATGGCGATGGTGTTCATCGGGCTGTTGTCGGCCCGCGGCATCGTGTCATTCCTCGGTTTCTACGAGGTGTTCGGCCTCACCACCTTCGCCACCAGCATGGTGGTGACGCTGGCGATCGCCGCGGCCACCGACTATGCGATCTTCCTGATCGGCCGATACCAAGAGGCCCGCCGATCAGGGATGGACCGAGAATCCGCCTACTACGACATGTTTCACGGCACTGCCCACGTGGTGCTCGCCTCGGGCATGACGATCGCCGGTGCCACGCTGTGTCTGCACTTCACCCGGTTGCCGTACTTCCAGAGCATGGGGATTCCGCTGGCGGTCGGTATGACGATCGTGGTCGCGGCGGCACTCACGCTGGGACCGGCCCTGATCTCGATCGTGACCCGGTTCGGAAAAGTCCTGGAGCCCAAGGGCAATGCCCGTGCCCGCGGTTGGCGCAGGCTCGGCGCGGCGACGGTCCGCTGGCCCGGCGCCATCCTGGTGATGGCCACCGTGCTGTGCATGGTGGGTCTGCTGGCCCTGCCCGGCTACCACACCACCTACAACGACCGGATTTATCTGCCCGACGACGTGCCCGCCAACGTGGGTTACGCCGCAGCCGACCGGCATTTCTCCGATGCCAAGATGAATCCCGATCTGCTGATGGTGGAAGCCGATCACGACATGCGTAACCCCGCCGACTTCCTGGTGATCGAGAAGATCGCCAAGGCGCTGGTCCGGGTGCACGGAATCGCCTCGGTCACCACCATCACCCGGCCGGACGGCAAACCGATCAAACACGCCTCGATCGCGTACACGGTCAGCCAGAGCGGCACCGGACAGCTGATGAACAACGACTTCCAGCAGACCGTGCTGGAGAACACCCTGCAGCAGGCCAATGAGATGCAGGTGACCATCGACTCGATGACCAAGATGCAGAGCATCACCCTCGAGCTGGCCGACGTCACCCGCCGGATGGCCGACAAGATGCAGGACACGTCGACCAACCTCAACGACGTGCGCGATCATCTGGCCGATTTCGACGACCAGTTCCGGCCGCTGCGCAACTACTTCTACTGGGAGCCGCACTGCTTCAACATTCCGATGTGTTGGTCGCTGCGCTCGATCTTCGAGAGCCTCGACGGCATCGGCACCATGTCCGAGGACTTCACCGAACTGGTTCCCGACATCGAGCGGATGGCCCAGCTGACGCCCCAGATGGCGGCCCTGATGCCGGCGATGATCCAGACGATGAAGAATCAGAAGCAGATCATGCTGAATCAGTATCAAGCGCAGAAGATGCAGCAGGACCAGAACATCGCCATGCAGGAAGACAACACGGCGATGGGCGAGGCGTACGACACCGCCCGTAACGACGACACCTTCTACCTGCCGCCGGAGGCCTTCGAGACCGCCGACTTCCAGCGCGGTATGAAGCTCATGATGTCGCCGGACGGAAAAGCAGTGCGCTTCACCGTGTTTCACCAGGGTGATCCATTGACCGAGGACGGCACCGAGCGCATCGAGCCGATGCGCATCGCGGCCGCGGACGCCATCAAGGGCACGCCGCTGGAGGGCTCCACCATCTACGTCGGCGGCAGTGCGGCGACGTACAAGGACATGCAACAGGGCGCCGACTACGACCTGCTCATCGCTGCGGTGGCCTCGCTGATCCTGATCTTCCTGATCATGGTGATCCTGACCCGGGCTGTGGCGGCCGCCGCCGTCATCGTCGGAACTGTGGTGCTGAGCTTGGGAACGTCCTTCGGTCTTTCGGTGCTGCTGTGGCAGCACATCGTCGGAATCCCGTTGGGCTGGATGGTGCTACCGATGTCGGTGATCGTGCTGCTCGCCGTCGGCGCGGACTACAACCTGCTGCTGGTGTCGCGGATGAAGGAAGAGATCCACGCCGGGCTGAACACCGGAATCATCCGGTCGATGGCCGGCACCGGACAAGTGGTGACCGCAGCGGGATTCGTGTTCGCGTTCACCATGATCGGCATGCTCGTCAGCGACATGATCGTGATCGGTCAGGTGGGCAGCACCATCGGCCTGGGCCTGCTGTTCGACACCCTGGTCGTGCGCTCGCTCATGACGCCCTCCATCGCGGCACTGATGGGGCGGTGGTTCTGGTGGCCGTTGCATGTGCGTCCCCGCCCGAAACCGCAGCCATGGCCCAAGCGTGAATTGGTGGAGACCGCATCATGATTCGCACTATGACGGTGGCGGTGTTCGCCGCGTTGGCTCTCGCGTTCGCCCCGGTGGCTGCCGCCGATCCGGATGAGGCGTTCGCCGATCAGTTACACGGGTTCGGGATCTACGGGCAGAAGGATTTCAACGCCTGGATCGGCAAGCTGATGTGCAAGCGCCTGCGCAACGGCCACGACGCGGACGCGTTCGCCTCGGCGAAGTTCGTCCACGATCAGTTGCAGAAGGGCAGCACCACTGATCAGGCCTGGCAGTTCGTCGGTGCCGGCATTCCGATCTACTGCCCGGATCAACTGTTCGTGCTACAAGCCGCCGCCGATCGGAGTGAACGATGAAGCGTCTTCTGGTGGTCGTCGTGGCCGCGTTGTCGGTAGTCCTGGCTGCCCCGGCTTCTGCGGATGCCACCGATGAGTATCCGATCCCGAGTCGGATGCTGAAGACCACCTGCACGGTGGATCAGTACATGGCCGCGGTGCGGGATACCAATCCGGTGTACTACGAGCGCTACATCATCGACTACAACAACAAGTCCCCCGATGTGCAGAAGTGGGCCCGGGACCGCATCAGCTGGTTCTTCTCGATGGATTACGCGGGGCGGCGGGCGTATTCGGAGGAGACCGCCACCAATGCGTTCTACGAGACGTTGGCCTGGAACTGGCCCAACTGGGCCAAGCTGTTCTTCAACAACAAGGGCGTCGTCGCGCACGGCACCGATGTGTGCATGACCTACCCGCCGGTGGACCCGACCGTCTGGACCTGGTAGTCGGTCATTTGTGCTGAGCCCGCCTCAGCGCAGCTCGGCCGACAACGCCTTGCCCACTTCCGTCAGCAGCGGCACGGCGCGCTCGACGAGCTGGTCGGTGACGCGGCCTGCCGGCCCTGACACCGACAGAGCAAGGCGTGATGACGTGTCGGGGATGGCGACGGCGACACAGCGCACACCGGTCTCCTGTTCGCCCTCGTCGACGGCGTAACCGTGCTCGGCCGACCACCGAAGTTGTGTGGCGAACTGATCGGGATCGGTGATCGTGGTGTCGGTATGGCGCGGCATGCCTGACCGCCTCAGGATTTCGCGTACCTCGTCGAGCGGCATGTGAGCCATGATGGCCTTCCCGACGGCGGTGCAATGAGGTTCGACCCGGCGGCCCACTTCGGTGAACATCCGCATGGAATGCCGGGACTGCGCCTGTGCGACGTAGACGATCTCGTCGCCGTCGAGCATGGCGAGATTGGCCGATTCGCCCAACTCGTCGACGAGCCTCGCCAGATGCGGGCGCGCCCAGACACTGAGCATCTTCGACGAGGCGTCGCCCAGCCGGATGAGACGGGGGCCCAGTACATATTGCCGTGAGGATTCCTGGCGGATGTAGCCGAGATCGACCAACGTGCGCAGCAGTCGGTGGATGGTGGGCAGGGGAAGGCCGGACTGGTTGGCGAGCTGAGAGAGCGCAAGGGTGCCCCCGGCGTCAGCCAGCAATTCCAGAAGTGCAAAGGCGCGGCCGATCGACTGCACGGATCCCGTTCGGGCGCCTGCCTCGCTCGCTGCCATTGCGTGATCTCCCGTTAGTCGTGTTCTGTTTTCCGCTCTCGGAGATACTATCTCCACAATACGGAAACGGCGATGAAGCGGGGGAAAGCGATGATTCAGGACTTCGACGCTCTCGCAGACGAACTCGACACCCGGCTGGCAAGTGCCGATGCCGCTCTCGCGGCGGCCTATCCCGGTGACCGCGGCCGTCGGCAACCCGTGCACACGGTGTACGTCCCGGCGGACCGCTACGACGCTGACACGGTGGGGGACTGGGCGCAGGCAGCCCGGCAGGCGTTGACCACCCATGGTGCATCGGCGACAGAACTGGCCCAGTCGCTCGGCCTGCAGCCTGACATCGCCGAACAGGTCCACGGGCGTATCCGCCACAAACTGGACACCGAGCCCATCGAGGACCTGCGGATCGACCTCGAGGACGGCTACGGCATCAGGCCCGACGAGGACGAGGATGCTGCCGCGACGGCCGCTGCCCATGCCTTGGCCGAGACCGTCAAGGCCGGAAAAGCCGCGCCGTTCCACGGGATTCGGATCAAGAGCTTCGAGGCGCCGACGCGTCGTCGCGGGGTGCGCACGCTGCAGCTGTTCATGCACACGCTGGTCGAGGCGGGCGGGCTGACCGACGGCTTCGTCACCACGCTGCCCAAGGTCACCTCGGTCGAGCAGGTCGAGGCGTTCGTGTACACGCTCGAGAGGGTGGAGCAGGCGTGCTCACTCGACCCCGGCACGTTGCGCTTCGAGATCCAAGTGGAGACCCCGCAGGCGATCCTGGGCCAGGACGGCACCGCGCTGATCGCCCGCATGGTGCACGCGGGGGGAGAACGCGTCACCGGACTGCACTACGGCACCTACGACTACTCGGCGTCACTCGGTGTTGCGGCCGGTTATCAGAGCCTGGAACATCCCGTCGCCGACCATGCCAAGGCGGTCATGCAGCTCGCGGCCGCGGGCACCGGCGTGTTCGTATCGGACGGTTCCACCAACGTGCTTCCCGTCGGCGATCGGGACGCGGTGCACGCCGCGTGGCGCCTGCACGTCCGGCTGGTCCGCCGTTCACTCGAGCAGGGGATCTACCAGGGCTGGGATATGCATCCCGGCCATCTGCCCAGCCGGTATCTCGCGACGTACTCCTTCTTCCGGGAGGGCCTGCCGAGCGCGGCCGGCCGGCTCCGCGCTTACGTACACGGCGGGCAGTCCGGCTTCCTCGACGAGCCGGCGACGGCGGCGGCCATGGCGGGGTATCTGCTGCGTGGGCTGGAGTGCGGCGCTGTCGATTCCGCGGAACTCGACACCCTGGCCGGCGTCGACCCCGACTCGCTGGCTGTTCTCGCGAAGCGGCGCCACGCCTCTTGACAGCGGCTATGCTCGCGCTCACGATACGCCTATCGGAAACAAAGATCCGTAATACGGAAAAGTAGTGCTGGGTCGGTGGGCCCTGGGAGCAGCCGTCAAAATTCTGGTCGTCAACGTCAACACCACCGTCAGCATGACCGACGCCAATGCCGCGTCGGCCCGCTCGGTGGCCGTGCCGGGCACCGAGATCTTCGGCCTCACACCGACTTCCAACAGGCAGAACCGCGGTGCCTGTTCTAGTTCCTTGTGCCCGCGTCTGTGCGACAACGGTGTGACAGTAAAGATATTCTGCCGCTTGTCTTTTCGCGGGGGATTGTTGTCGGACCTGGTCGGTATGGTCGAGGCATGTTCCCTCCATTGCCGACGCTGATCGACGAATTGCGAGGTGGCCGTGATGCCGCCCCGCTCGTCGATGCCGCGGTGGGGTGGGCTCGGGTGGAAGCCGCTTCGGCAGCCCAGCGTTGTGCGGGGATGGCCGAGTGGGCCGCGGTGTTCCTCGCCGACGAGGACGACGACAGTGGTTTGTGTGCCGTCGATGCCGAAGACGACGTGGTAGCCCAAATGGGTGTGGCCTTCGGCATCTCCACCCGTCGGGCGTTCAGCGATCTGCAGGTCGGGGCGGCGATGCGGGAACGCTTCCCGAAATTGGCTGCGATGTTCCTGCGCGGCGAGATCTCGGCGCAGGTGATGGCCACCGTGGTGGAGCGCACCCTGCTGGTCGTCGACGACGATGTGCTGGCCCAGATCGACACCGCGTGTGTGGAGGCGGCGGCGCTGTGTGGGTGGAGCGGACTGTCGTACTACCGGTTGAAGAACGCCGTTGATGTGTGGGTGGAACGGTTCGACCCCGACGCGGTGCGGCGGGTCCGCAACACCGTGCGCGGACGGGGAGTGTCGGTCGAGCACACCGATGACCAGGCCGGGATCACCACCATCAAGATGCGGCTGACCAGACCGGGCGGGGCACTGTTGATGGGGACCTTGCGCACCATGGCCAAGGCCGTCTGCGCCAATGATCCCCGGACGTTGGATCAGCGCATGGCCGATGCGGCTGAAGCCCTGCACATCGGCGCCCGCCGCCTGGCATGCCTGTGCGGGTCCCCGACCTGTGCTGCGGCCGCGGATGACGGGGTGGCCGCGAAGTTCGTGGTGCATATCTACGGCGACGCCGAGATGTTGCAGGGCGAACCCGATCCGTTGATCCACGGCGACGGCGTGTTTCCCACCGGCCCGGACAACGTCACCATCAAGTACCCCACCAAAGGCGACAAGACCGAGCCTGCCGAGGAGCCCGTGGCCGAGGCCGGAACCGGAGACGAGCCCGCCCCCAACGCCGAACCGGCCCAGCCTGATACCGACCAGGAGCCGCGGTCCTCGTCCCCGCAGCACTGCGCCGCTCCTGCCGCCGAGGGCGGCGAGCCTGCACCCGCGAACGCCCCCGTCGCCGAGTCCAAGCCCGCCGAGACGGGGCCAGACGAGCCAGCTTCAGACCAGGAGTCGGCGTCGTCGACCCCGCGGCACTGCCCGGCCCCCACCACCCCGGACGCCCAGCCGGAGGACCCTGCCCGGGGTGAGACGGACGACGCCGAAGTCATGCCTCCCACAGCACCTTCCACAGTCGGTCGGGCACCGGGGTTCATCCCCGGTTACGGGGTGGTGCCCAATGCGCTCATCGCCGCGTTGATCGCCGCCGGCGCCGAGGTCCGCCACATCAAGCCACCCAGCGTGGAGCCGACCGAGAGCTACCGCCTCCGCGACGCCGACCGCGACTTCGTCCAAGCCCGCGACTTGACCTGCCGCATGCCAGGCTGCGACCGCCCCATCCACGACGCCGACCTGGACCACACCATCACCTGGGGCGTCGGCGGACCCACCCACCCCTCCAACCAGAAGGGATACTGCCGGCGCTGCCACCTACTGAAAACCTTCCGCGATGGCTGGTCGGAGATCCAAAAGCCCGACGGCACAATGCATATCATCACGCCCACCGGACATACCTACACCAGCATCCCATTGAGCCGCATCCTGTTCCCACGCGCCAACACCACCTCAGCACCCGTGCAGCGGGGCAGCCCAAGAAAACAACCGGCCGCCGACAAGTCGGTGAAGATGCCGAAAAGAAAACGCACCAAAGCCGAAGACCGCGCCTACCGCATCGCTGCAGAGCGCGCACTCAACGCCGCCTACCGCGCCAGCGGCGGTAGGCCTACCGCCAGCGCGGCCGCCCCCAAAGACGACTTTGGATACCGCCTCTTCTTCGGCCAGTACACCCAGAACGCCGACCCCAACGACCCCCCACCCTTTTGACCAGATCCGGATCTGGCAGCAAACGGTCCACGAAAGGCGGACCCGCGGAACACACTTGGCTAACGCAACCGATCTCCACCGACCCACACCCCACCCACGTCTGATACCCCGCCGAGGGCGAACACCTTGGCCAGGGCGTCGTTGGCGTCGGCGGCGTGCTCGAGCACGACGTCGAGGGTGCTGCCCGGCCGCGGGGCGACCCAGACCGCGTCGAACTGCTTGCCCACCGACAAATCGCCGATCTCGCCGTCGGACTCCAGCGCGGCGGCGCCGGCCGCGGTGGCCAGGTACAGCATGTGGGCCGCCGTCAGCGGCAGCCCGTCGGCTCCGAGAAGGGCCTGCATGAAATACGACTGCAGGCCTTCGCGTAACAGCGAGAAGCTGGTTCCCGCACCGACATCGGTGCCCAACGCCACCCGCACGCCGTGCTCGATGTGTCTGCGTAACGGGAACAGCCCGCTGCCCAGCGCGCTGTTCGACGACGGGCAGTGCGCCACGCTCGCACCCGCAGACGCCAGCTGCCGTAGCTCTGCGTCGGTGGGATGCACGTTGTGCGCCAGCACGCTGCGCCGCCCGAGTAGCCCGTACCGGCCGTAAGTGTCGACGTACGAGCTGCATTCGGAGAACAGCCCGCGGACCGTGTCGACTTCGGCGGTGTTCTCGTTACAGTGCGAGGTGAACAAGGCGCCCTCGACATCACCCAGCAGCGCCGCGCAGGACTCCAGCATCGGTGCACTCGCCGACAGCGAGAACCGGGGTGTCACGGCGTAGCGCAACCGGTCTTTGCGGTGCCAGCGGCCGGCCAGGGCCAGTCCGTCGGCATGCGCCTGCTCCGGCGTGCTCAGCAGCTCGTCGCGCAACAGCCGGTCGCTGACCACCAGACCGGAGCTGATCCGCAATCCGCTGCGCGCCGCCTGCTCGAACAGGCAGTCCACCGCGGACGGGAAGTGCGCGCCGAAGACCAGCGCCGTGGTGGTGCCCGCGGCGACCAGCCCGTTGATGAACTCACCGGCCACCTCGCTCGCGTAGCTGATATCGGCCATCCGCGCTTCCTCGGGTAGCGCACTGCGATCCAGCCAATCCAGCAACGGCATGCCCAACGCGCCGATGATCCGCACCTGGGGGAAGTGGACATGGGTGTCCACCAGACCCGGCAACACCACACCGCCGGTCAGGTCCACCAGGTCGGCGCCGGGGTACGCCGCCCGAATCTGTTGGTAAGGACCACGTTCGGTGATCACACCACCGTCGGTGACGGCGATCCCCGCGTCGGCTTCTGCACGCAGCGCTGCGCCGGTGAACGGTGACTCGGGGGTGTCCAGCACGGTCCCGCGGTAGATCTTCATCAAGTGGTCTCCGCCACCTGGGCGCGCCCGGAACTCTCACGTTGAAACGTCAGCAGCAGATCGGCGGCCACGCTCACCGCGATGGTCGCCGGCTCTTTGCCGGTGATGTCGGGAAGTCCGATGGGTGTGATGATGCGGGCCAGCGCAGACTCGTCGTGCCCCTCTTCGGTCAGCCGTTTGGCGAACCGGCGCCACTTCACCGACGACCCGATGAGCCCGATCGAACCCAGGTGGCCGCAGCGCAGCGCGGCATCGCACAGGGCGACGTCCTCGGCGTGGTCGTGGGTCATCAGCAGCACGTGGCACCCGGCGGGGAGTTCACCCAGGACCAACTCCGGCACCACCGCATGATGGGTGTGCACCCGCGCCTCGGCGTCGGAAGTCAGCGCCGCCAACCGTTCCGGTTCGGCGTGCTGGGCCCGCGAGTCGACCAGGTGCAGTTCGATGTCGTGCCGGGCCAGGATCCGGGCCAGCTCGCAGCCCACGTGCCCCATCCCGAAGATCGCCACCGCAGGCACCGTGGGCAGCGGTTCGAACAGCACCGTCACCTCACCGCCGCAGCATTGGACTCCGTGCACCGACCGCGACTGTTCGGTGAGACCCCAGGTCCTGGTCTCGGGTTCCCGGCTCCCTGCGGCCAGCAGCTCGCGCGCGGCGAGCAGCGCCGACTGCTCCAGGTTGCCGCCGCCGATGCTGCCCCAGCAATCATGTTGCGCCACAACCATCTTGGCTCCGGCGTCGCGGGGTGCGTGGCCGCGCACGGCCGTCAGGGTCACCAGCACACCGGGGCGACGCTGCTCGCGTAGCCGCGCCATGGCACTCATCCAGTGCATGGCTAGGCGCCTCCGGCCAGTTGGGCGGCGGCCGCCTCCTCCGGGCGCATCGGTGCGTCCTTCGAGCGGGCGCGCTCGATGGCCCAAAACACCCGTTCGGGCGTAGACGGGCAGCCGAGATCCACACAGTGACCCGTCGGGCCGAATGCCGCGACCGCTTCGCGCAGCGCCTCGCGGACGCTGAAGGCCAGCATCAGCGGCGGCTCGCCCACCGCTTTCGACCCGTACACCGCGCCGTCCTCGTGGGCTTTCTCCAGCAGCGTCACGTTGAACTCCTCGGGCATCTCCGAGAAGCTGGGTAGCTTGTAGGTGCTGGCCGCCTGGGTGGCCAATCGGCCGCGGGACGGCCCGTCACCGGTGTCCCAGCGCAGGTCCTCCAGGGTCAGCCAGCCGGCGCCCTGAACGAATCCGCCCTCCACCTGGCCGAGGTCGACAAGCGGAGACAGGCTGTCGCCGACGTCGTGCACGATGTCCACCCGGCGCAACCGGTAGGCGCCGGTGAACCCGTCCACCTCCACCTCGCTGGCGGCGACCCCGTAGGCGAAGTACTTGAACGGCGAACCCTGCATCCGGGCGGCATCCCAGTACAACCCTGCGGTGCGGTAGAAACCCGCCGCCCACAGCTGAACACGTTGGTGATACGCCAGATTCACCAGCTCGGCGAAATCCAGCTCACGGTCGGTGGCCGCCAGCCCGGTCACCTTGCCGTCGACGAACCGGACGTCGGCCGGGTGCACGTGACCGAGTTCTTCGGCGGCCACCTCGGCCAGCCGGGCCTTGATCTGCTCGCACGCATTCTTCACCGCGCCGCCGTTGAGGTCGGCTCCCGAACTCGCCGCTGTGGCAGAGGTGTTGGGAACCTTGTCGGTTCGTGTGGGCGCCAGCCGGACAACCGACAGCGGCACTCCCAGCGCCGTAGCGGCCACCTGCAGCATCTTGGTGTGCAGGCCCTGGCCCATCTCGGTGCCGCCGTGGTTGATCAGCACCGAACCGTCCTTGTAGACGTGCACCAGCGCGCCGGCCTGATTGAACGCGGTCAGGTTGAACGAGATGCCGAACTTGACGGGCGTGACCGCGAGCCCGCGCTTGGTGTGCTCATGGGTGGCGTTGAACGCCTCGATCTCAACCAGGCGACGGTCCACATCCCCGCTTTCGATGACCTGGTTCCAGGCCCGCTCGATCCGTTCGGGATGGCGTACCTCCTGGCCGTAAGGAGTGGTCTGTCCCGCCGAATAGAAGTTGCGCCTGCGCAGTTCGCGGGCACTGATGCCCAACGCCGGCGCACACTGGCCGAGGATGTTCTCGATCACCAGCATGCCCTGCGGCCCGCCGAACCCGCGGAACGCGGTCTGCGAGGTCTTGTTGGTCTTCGCGATCCGCCCGTGCACCTCGATGTTCGGGATCCAGTAGGCGTTGTCGATATGACAGAGCGCGCGGCCCTGCACCGGCTCGGACAGGTCGAGGCTCCAGCCGCCGTCGGCGGTCAGCGTCGCCGTCAACGCCCCAATGGTGCCGTCCGCGGCGAACCCCACCTTCCACACCGCGTGGAACCCGTGCCGCTTGCCGGTGATGGTGATGTCCTGAGTCCGGTTGAATCGCACCCGCACCGGGCGGCCGGTGCGCACCGTGCCGAGTGCGGCGACGGCCGCATACCCGTGCGGCTGCATCTCTTTGCCGCCGAAACCCCCACCCATGCGCAGGCATTGCACCGTGACCTCGTGGTTGGGCTTGCCCAGCACGTGCGACACGATGTCCTGCGTCTCGGTCGGATGCTGCGTCGAGGACTGGATGAACAGCTGGCCGTTTTCGTCGATACTGGCCAGGGCCGCATTGGTCTCCAGGTAGAAGTGCTCCTGACCGGCGAACTCGAACTCGCCCTCGAAAACATGAGCACACGTGCCGAAAGCGGCTTCCGGTTCACCGCGGCGCAGCACGGGCCGCGCGCCCTGGAAACTGTCCGCGGCGATGGCCTCGGAGACCGTGATCAGCGACGGCAGCGGTTCGTAGTCGACGGCCACCTTGCCTGCGGCGATCCTGGCCTCTTCCAACGTGTCGGCCAGCACCCAGCACACCGGGTGCCCGTAATACATGACCTCACTGGGAAACAGCGGCTCGTCGTGCTTGACGCCGGCGTCGTTGACACCGGGCACGTCGGCGGCGGTGAGCACACAGGCGACCCCCGGCATGGCCAGCGCGGGCCCGGTGTCCATGGAACGCACCAGAGCGTGCGCGTGCGGGGCCTGCACCGGATAGGCGTGCAGCGCGCCGGGGTAGCGGCTCACCAGATCATCGGTGTACAGCGCGAGCCCGGTGACGTGGAGGTCGGCGCTCTCGTGCGGTATCTCGACGCCCACCACCGGGCGCGACGGGCGGGTGCTGAGCTCACTCATGACGTGGCCCCCTCGGGTACAGCGGATTCGGCATGGAACTTGAGCAGCGACTGTTCGAGCATCGCCGCGCGGAACGCGGCACTGGCCCGGTGGTCGTCGATCGGGGTGCCCTCGCGGCCCAGCACGGCGGCGGCGGCGCGCACGGTCTCCGCGGTCCAGGGGTGTCCCCGCAACGCCTCTTCGGTGGCGGTGGCCCGCAGCGGGGTGGCCGCCACCCCGCCGAGGCCGATGCTCACCCGTTCGACCACACCGCCGACGACCTGTAGCGCGAAGGCGATTGCCACGCTGGAGATGTCGTCGAACCTCCGCTTGGCGATCTTGTGGAACGCGGCCATCGGGGTGGGCGGCATCGGGATACGCACGGCCCGGATCAGTTCGCCGTCCTGCTTGACCGTCTGCCGGTAGCCGGTGAAGTAATCGGCCAGCGCCACCTCGCGGTCGCCGTCCGGCCCGGTCAGCACCAGCGTGGCCTCCAGCGCCAACAACGCCGGCGCTGCGTCCCCGATCGGGGAGGCGGTGCCGAGGTTGCCGCCGAGGGTGGCGCCGTTACGGATCAGTCGCGAGGCGAACTGCGGCCAGAGTTGGTCCAGCAGCGGGATCCGTCCGTCCAGCAGTCGCTCGGCCTCCGACAGGGTGAGCGCGGCGCCCACCTCGATATGAGAGGAACCGACGTCGAACGTGCGCAGTTCGGGCAGCCGGTCGACGGCCACCACCAGAGGGGCGCGGGTGCCGCGCAGGTTGACCTCGACGCCCCAGTCGGTGCACCCGGCGACCACGGTGGCGTCCGGCCGCTCCGCCAGCAGGGCGAGTGCGGTGGAAAGGTCAGCGGGCCGGACGAATTCGGCGTCGCCGACCCGCACCCGAGTGGCAGGTGCGGCGGGCGCGGGCGTCGCGCACCGCTGGGCGAAGGTGTCGGTGGCGGGCGGGCGGCCCAGCGCGTAGGCGGCATCCCGGATGGGCCGGTATCCCGTGCAGCGGCACAGGTTACCGCTCAACGCGTGCAGGTCGAACCCGTTGGGTCCGTGTTCGTGGTCGGCCGCGCGCTTGCCGTTGCCGCTCGGATCGACAGGGGCGCGATCGGGGCGGTAGTACTCGGCGGCCATCGAACAGATGAATCCAGGTGTGCAGTAACCACACTGGGACCCACCGCGCTGCGCCATCTCCCGCTGTACCGGGTGCAGCGCGCCGGGTTTGCCCAGCCCTTCGGCGGTGACCAGTTCCTGGCCGTCGAGTGAGAGCGCCGGCACCAGACAGGCGTTGAGCGCGGTCCAGCGGGTGTGGCCCTGATGATCAGAGCTCACGTCGGGCCGGGCCACCATGATGGAGCAGGCGCCGCACTCGCCCTCGGCGCAACCCTCCTTGGCGCCCGTGAACCCTTGATCGCGCAGCCAGTCCAGCGCCGTGACATACGGCGCGACATCGACGACACGGCGCCGTTCACCGTTGACGGAAACACTGGGTGACGTTGGGGTCCAGTTCATGACGCTGTTCCTTCCGTGCTGGCCACGGTACTCGCGCGAGCAAGCAGGGTGCAGTGCGCGCGAACCGCGGAGTGGGTGGTGCGCTCAGGTACCACGGTAGGTCCCGTAGCCGAAAGGGTTGAGCAGCAACGGAACATGGTAATGCTGATCCGGATCGGCGATGGTGAAAACCACGACGACCTCGGGATAGAAACAGTCCCGGCCGCCGTCGGCGAAGTAGCCGCCGGTGTGGAAGCGCAGCGTGTAGTCGCCCGCGCCGAGCCGCTCCGGACCGATGGAGCCGATACGCCCGTCGGCGTCGGTGACACCATCGCCGATCCGGGCGCCGTCCTGTTCGAGCTCCACCCGGACGCCCTTGGCCGCTCGTCCCACGCTGGTGTCGAGTACATGGGTGCTCAGGGTTCCCACTCACACCACATCCTTCAGTCGGAGTAAGGCGATCTCGCGCAGCGCTGCGACGGTTTCGGCCCTTTCGGTGTCGTCGTCGTTGCCGAGCCGGCGGCGTAATTCGGCCAGGATCTCCGGGGAACTGCGGCCGGCGGCGCGGACCAGGAAGACCCGGTCGAAACGCTGTTCGTAGGACCGGTTGCCCGCCGCCAACGCGGCCATGACGTCCACGTCGTCGCGATCCACCTGCGCCTGTTCCCGGACCGAGAAGTCGGCGGCATGCCCCGTACCGGCGCGCTCCCCGATGCGGGGGTGCCCGTTCAACGCGGCCGACAGGTCGTCGTCGGACAACTCGGCCGCCGACGCCGCGGCCTGGGCGGTCAACGCGGCGTAGTCCGCGTACGGTCGCCGGCCGGCCACCTCCTCCGCCCAGCGCGGTGCGTTCAGGCAGGTGAGAAGCCTTCGCCTGGCCTCTGATTCGGGGAGCGCGTTGAATCCGTCGACGGAGACGCCGCCGGTCATGCTGTGCCTTCCTAGTTCTCGACGTGCCGGGTGCGGGCCGAATGAATCGGGTTGGCCTCGGCCACCAGCTGGTCGAATCGGTAGGTGGCGATCTTCGCTATCTCGATCAACGCCGCGGCGTGTTCCTGGGTGGGTGAGTTGTTCAGTCGTTCCCAGCCGTGCCGCAGCAACTGCTCGATGTTGGCCTGGTCGCGCACCGCCATGATCAGCGTGAAGCCGAAGCGGTCGCGGTACGCCTGGGTCAGCGCCGCCAGCTCCTGGTGTTCCTGCTCGGCGAGCCGCGTGAGTCCGAGCACCGACTGATCGGACATCGAGTCCTCGCCTTCCTCGCCTGTGGCCACGGAGACGGCGCCCAGATCGGGATAGGCGCCGATGAGCTGATCCTGTTCCTCCGGCGTCGCCGCGAACAGCGCCTCCTGGAACGACCGGCGCAGGTCCTGGGTGTCGGAGAAGGGGCGCCGGGCGTAGGCCCGCTCGACCACCCAGTCCGGGCCCTGGAACAGCCCGGAGAAGGTGCGCCTGAACTGCTCCAAGGACATGTTGTTGACATCGGAGAGCCGCACCAGCCCCGCGCCGGGTGCGCCGGCGACAGCAGGGCCGCGGCTCGTGCCGATGTGGAAGAACACCAGGTTGAGCACGATGGCGGTGATGCTGCCGAGTGTGATTCCGCTGCCCAGGATGATCTGCGCCCACTCCGGCACTGCCTTGGCCACGTCGGGTTGGGCGGTCACATACATGGCCAGGCCGACGCTGGTCGCCACGATCACCACGTTGCGGTGGTCGTGGAAGTCCACGCGGGACAGGGTCTGGAAGCCGACCACCGCCACCGTGGCGAACATGGCCAGGGCCGCGCCGCCGAGCACCGGGTGCGGGATGCCCGCCACGATCGCCGCCGCTTTCGGCAGCAACCCGAGGATGATCATGATGACGCCGGCCGTCGCCACCACATACCGGCTTTTTATCCTGGTCAGCCGGACCAGGCCGACGTTCTCGGCAAAGCAGGTGTACGGGAACGAGTTCAGGACACCGCCGAGTGTGGTGGCCAGACCGTCCGCGCGCAGCGCGCGGGCGATGTCCTCGCGCACGATCCGCTTCTCGACGATCTCACCGGTGGCGAACACGTCACCGGTGGTTTCCACAGCGGTGATCAGCATGACGACGATCATCGAAACAATGGCGGCCGCAGCGAATTTGGGCCAACCGAAGTAGAACGGCGTCGTCACCCCGAACCAGGACGAGGTGACCACCGCGTCGAAGTGGGCATCGCCGAGGAGCCAGGCCACCAAGGTGCCGACGACCAAGCCCACCAACACCGCGACGGTGGCCATGAAGCCCTTGAACACGCGCTGGATGAGGACGATCAGCGCCAGGGTGCCCATCGCGTAGGCCAGGTTCTTGCCGCTGGTCGGATCCAGCGTCGGACCCGCCCCGCCTGCCGCGTCGGCTGCCGCCACCGGCAACAGGGCGATACCGATGATGGTGATCACCGAGCCCGTCACCACCGGCGGGAAGAAACGGATCAGCCGGGAGAAGTACGGGGCGATCAGGAAGGTGAACAGCCCCGCCACGATCACCGCGCCGTAGATCACCAGCAGGCCGTCGGTGCCGCCTCCCGCGGCCAGCCCGATGGCGATCATGGGGGAGACCGCGGTGAACGTCACGCCCTGGAGTAGCGGCAGTCGCACACCGATCTTCCAGAACCCGACGGACTGGATGATCGAGGCGATACCGCAGGTGAGCAGGTCCGCGTTGATCAGGTGAATCAGCTGTTCGGTGGTCAGCCCAATCGAGTTCGCCAGCAGGATCGGGACGATCACGGCGCCGGCGTAGAACGCCAGGACGTGCTGGAAGCCGTACACCGCAAGCTTTGGGATGGGCAGGATTTCGTCGACGGGGTGCCTGGCGGTCCGAGGCTTCTCGGCGGTGGCGGATCGTGATCTGGTCATTGGATGCCGTCCTTTCGGCTGAAGGCGGGATATCGGGTGACCGACGGTGGTTGAGCCGCTACCGCAATTGGACTCGCCCGTCGACGGCGAAGGTGGCGTTTCGTGTAAAACGGGCCGGCGGTCCGGCGCCCTGCACGCCTGCCGCGAGTGGCTTCATGGTTGCCTCAGCAGAATCCCGGAGTGTTCAACCAGGCATCGCCGGGGTCGGAGCCGCCTTCGCGCACCACAGAGGCTTCGATCAGGCCGTAAGGCCGGTCGGCGGCGATGAAGACCTCGTTGTTGTTCTCCACACCGAACGGCGACAGATCGACGACGAAGTGGTGCTTGTTGGGCGCGGAGAATCTGATCTCGGCCACCTCGGGGCGCGCCTCCAGCACCGCCTCTCCCATCTGATACAGGGTCTGCTGCAACGCTTTTGAGTATCTGCCGGCGAACACCTCGAGCATCGTCCGCTTGATGTCGTCGTAGATCTTGTTCCAGTCGTCGACTTGGGTGTGCTCATAACGCCACCGCGCGGTCAACGCGGTGGCCATGATCCGGTCCTCGGTCTCCTGCAGGGTCGTGTACTTGTCTTTGAGGAAGCCCTTGAAGCCGGACCCCGTCGTCTTGAGGATGACGAGATCCTGCACACCGGAAACCACCCAGACCCGGCGCTCGCCGGCGCTGTCGTCGGTGGTGACAACGGTGGTGCGGAACTCGGGGCCACGCCGGATGAACGAGTGATCGTGCCCACCGGAGCCGTCCACCTCGATGCGCTCCCACGTGTACTCCTCGATGCCGATCCGCGACGCCGTTGCCTTGGGGGCTGCCTCCAGGAAGTGCGCGCCGAGCGCGAGCCCGAACTGTTCGGGGGAGGCGACACCCTTCTCCTTGGCGAAAGCGAAGGCGGTGTTCTTCTGCGTATCGGTGGGCAGCACGTCGCCCTGGTCGCCGCTGATATGGGCTGCAGTGAAGTCGCCGCGCAGCGACGTCGACACGTTCAGGTCGCGGATGTGATGTCTGTCGGTGTCGCGGTACACGCGCACGACTCGGTTCTCTGCCTTGCCGTATTGGTTCGGTCCGAGCGCGATACCCATTGCTGCTCCTTGCGACGTGTTGTTCGCACCACGGACGATCGCCGCTCAATGGGCTACATAGTTTCCGTATAGCGAAAGTTCAATTCCGTTAATGCCGATTCGATGGTGACCTAACTCACATATCTTGTCAAGGGCGGCCGATCCGTCGACTCGGTTTGACCGTCTTGGTGAGTCTTGACGTGACCTACGCCACAGGCGTACGCTCTGCTTCCGTAATACAGAAGCAAGATTCCGCATTACGGAAGAGTGGGGACATCATGAATCCACCGCTTCGTTTCGAGGTCAACTGCTCCATTCTGTTCACCGAGCTGCCTTTGCTGGAACGCGCCGCAGCCGCGCAGCAAGCCGGCTTCGAAGGCGTGGAGTTCTGGTGGCCGTTCGCCGAGGCCGTGCCCGCCGACAAGGACATCGACACGTTCATCGCCTCGATACACGACGCCGGGGTGCAGCTGGTGGGCCTCAACTTCTTCGCCGGCGACATGCCCGCCGGTGACCGCGGTCTCGTGTCATGGCCGAGGCGCTGCGCGGAGTTCCGCGACAACATCGATGTGACGATCGGTATCGGAGAGCGGTTGGGCTGCAAGGCTTTCAACGCGCTGTACGGCAACCGCATCGAGGGTGAGTCGCCGCAACACCAAGACCAGCTCGGCGCCGAGAATCTGGCGCTCGCGGCCAAGGGGGCTGCCCGAATCGGCGGCACCGTTCTGGTCGAGCCGGTCAGCGGGGCGCCGGCATACCCGCTCAAGACCGCCGCCGACGCGCTCGCGGTGATCGACCGGGCCGGCGAGCCGAACGTCGCTCTGCTGGCTGACCTTTACCACCTGGCGGTCAACGGCGACGACGTGGACGAGGTCATAGCCGCCCACACCGATCGAATCGCCCACGTACAGATTGCTGATGCCCCCGGCCGCAACGAGCCCGGCACCGGTTCACTGCCGTTGCTTCGACAGCTCACCGACCTCCGGGACGCGGGGTACGACGGCTGGGTGGGCCTTGAATACAAGCCATCTGGCGCTTCCGCCGACAGCTTCGGCTGGATGAAGAAACTGAGGAGCACACACGATGTCTGACATCGCCTTCATCGGACTCGGAATCATGGGCAGCCCCATGGCTGTTCACCTCGCCAAGGCCGGCCACCAGGTGACCGGCTACAACCGCTCGCCCGAGAAAGCCGCCCCGCTCGTCGACGCGGGTGGCCGCGCAGCGGAGTCGGTGGCCGACGCCGTGCGCGACGCCGATGTGGTCTGCCTGATGGTGCCGGACTCGCCGGACGTCTGCGATGTCCTCGCAGGGGACAACGGCGTGTTCGACAACGCGAAGGAGGGCACGCTCGTCATCGACTTCTCGAGCATCCGACCCGATGTCACCGCACAACTCGCCGAGCAGGCCACGGCCAGGGGCCTGCGGCTGGTCGACGCCCCCGTCTCCGGTGGCCAGGCGGGAGCGGTCAACGCGGCCCTGTCGATCATGGTGGGCGGCAGGGCCGAGGATGTCGAGGCGGCCAAACCCTACCTGGACGTGGTGGGCAAGACCGTCGTCCACGTCGGACCCAGTGGGGCGGGCCAAACGGTCAAGGCTGCCAACCAACTCATCGTCGCCGCGAACATCGAGGCGCTCGCCGAGGCGGTCGTGTTCCTCGAGGCGTACGGCGTGGACACCGCGGCGGCCCTCGAGGTGCTCGGCGGCGGCCTGGCCGGCTCGAAGGTGCTCGATCAGAAAAAGCAGAACATGCTCGAACGGTCCTTCGACCCGGGCTTCCGGATCGCGTTGCACCACAAAGATCTCGGCATCGTCACCGCGGCTGCGCGGGAAGCGGGCGTGGTCGTTCCGCTGGGCGCCGTCGTGGCCCAGCTGATGGCCAGCGCCCTCGCCAACGGCGACGGCGCACTCGACCACTCCGGACTGCTGCGCGGAGTCGAACGACTGAGCGGAAGGACTCGATCATGACCAAGATGCGTGCCGTCGACGCCGCAGTGCTGATCCTCGAAAAGGAGGGCGCCGCCCAGGCTTTCGGGCTCCCCGGTGCGGCCATCAACCCGCTCTACAGTGCGATGCGGGCCCACGGCGGCATCAGGCACGTACTCGCCCGGCACGTCGAGGCCGCGTCCCACATGGCCGAGGGCTACACCAGGGCCAAGGCCGGCAATATCGGCCTGTGCATCGGGACGTCGGGCCCCGCGGGTACCGACATGATCACCGGGCTGTACTCCGCGTCGGCCGACTCGATCCCGATCCTGTGCATCACGGGACAGGCTCCGGTGGCCAAATTGCACAAGGAGGACTTCCAGGCGATCAACATCTCCGACATCGCCGGGCCGGTCACGAAATGGTCGGTCACGGTGATGGAGTCGGCGCAGGTTCCCGGGACCTTCCAGAAGGCGTTCCAGGTGATGCGGGAGGGCCGCCCCGGCCCGGTGCTGATCGACCTGCCGATGGATGTGCAACTCGGCGAGATCGACTTCGACATCGACAGTTACGAGCCGTTACCGGTGCCCAGGCCCGCAGCCACCCGTAAGCAGGCGGAGAAGGCGCTGGCCATGATGGCGACGGCGCAGCGGCCCCTCATCGTCGCCGGCGGCGGAGTGGTCAACGCCGACGGTGCCGACCTGCTGGTGGCCTTCGCCGAGATCACCGGGATTCCCGTTGTCCCCACTCTGATGGGGTGGGGCACCATCCCGGATGACCATCCGCTGATGGCGGGCATGGTGGGGCTGCAGACCTCGCATCGCTACGGCAACGCCACCATGCTCGAATCGGATTTTGTGCTCGGCATCGGCAACCGGTGGGCCAACCGGCACACCGGCGGCCTGGGCACTTACACACGCGGCCGCAGGTTCGTCCACGTCGACATCGAACCGACGCAGATCGGGCGCGTCTTCGCACCCGACTACGCGATTGTCTCGGACGCCAGGGCGGCGCTGGAAGTGCTGGTCGAGGTCGCCACGGAGTGGTACGCCGAGGGCCGGTTGCCCGACCGCGGCTCGTGGGCGCAGTCCTGCCGCGAGCGTAGGCGAAACATGTTGCGCAGAACCAACTTCGAGAACGTTCCGATCAAGCCGCAGCGGGTGTATCAGGAGATGAACAAGGCTTTCGGACCCGACACCCGATACGTCAGCACCATCGGGTTGTCCCAGATCCAGGCCGCACAGCTGCTGCATGTGTACAAGCCGCGGCACTGGATCAACGCCGGGCAGGCCGGTCCGCTCGGGTGGACCGTGCCCGCCGCACTCGGGGTGGCCACGGCCGACGCGGAGGCCACCGTCGTCGCCTTGTCGGGTGATTACGACTTCCAGTTCCTGATCGAAGAACTCGCGGTCGGCGCCCAGTTCAACATCGGATACATCCACGTCGTGGTCAACAACTCCTACTTGGGCCTGATCCGGCAGTCGCAGCGCGGGTTCGACATGGAGTACTGCGTCCAGTTGTCCTTCGACAACGTCAACAGCCCCGAGCTGGGCGGGTACGGGGTCGACCACGTGAAGGTGGCCGAAGGGCTGGGCTGCAAGGCGATCCGGGTCACCAAACCCGAGAGTGTGTTGCCGGCGCTCGAGCGCGCCAAAGAACTCGTGAGAGAACATCGGCTGCCGGTGGTGGTCGAGGTGATCCTGGAACGAGTGACCAATGTGTCGATGGGCACCGAGATCGACAACGTCGTCGAATTCGAGGAACTGGCACTCAAGGGCGAGGACGCTCCCACGGCGATCGCGTTGCTGGATTAGGCCCGAGACCGACGCACGAGGGGTGCGCCGGATCAGGCCGGGTGCGTACAGGGAGTAGGAATCATGACCGACACCACCGTCAGTGGATCCCAAGCCGACGGGCCGAGTCCACGGCTGTACAACGACGATCTGGCGCCCGCCAGGGAGCGAAACTGGGGCACCTACAGCTTGTTTGCGATGTGGATGTCCGATGTACACAGCATCGGCGGCTACACGTTCGCCGCAGGCCTGTTCTTCACCGGGCTGGTCGGCTGGCAGGTCTTCCTCGCGCTGGTGCTCGGTATCACCGTGGTGTTCTTCCTGATGAATCTCACCGGTTTCGCCGGCCAGGCCACCGGGGTGCCCTATCCCGTGATCGCCCGGATCTCGTTCGGGGTGTTCGGTGCCAACCTCGCAGCACTGATCCGGGCGGTGATCGCGATCGCCTGGTACGGCATCCAGACCTGGCTGGCTTCCCAGGCGGTGGTGGTGCTGGCCATCGCGGCGTGGCCGGACGTCGCCCGCCATCGTGGTGCGGACTTTCTCGGCCTCGACATGCTGGGCTGGGCAGCGTTCGCGGTGCTGTGGGTGCTGCAACTGTTCGTCATCCGCCGCGGGATGGAGACCGTGCGGCGGTTCCAGGACTGGGCGGGCCCGGCCATCTGGGTGGTGATGTTCGTACTCGCCGTGTGGATCGTCATCGAAGCCGGCTCGGACTTCTCACTGAACCTGACCGACGAGCAGAAGTCCGGCGGTGCCGCCGTGCAGGCCTTCTTCGTGGCATGCGCGCTCACCATCACCTACTTCTCGACGCTACTGCTCAATTTCTGCGACTTCTCCCGGTTCGCGCCGGACCGGCGCACCGTCCTGCGCGGCAATTTCTGGGGCCTGCCGGTCAATTTCATGGCCTTCGCGATCGTCACCGTCGCGGTCACCGCGGGCAGCATCGCGGTGTTCGGCGAAGCGATCACCGACCCGGTCGAGATCGTCGCGAGGATCGACAACGTCTGGGTCACCGTCATCGGCGCGATCACGTTCGTCGTCGCCACGATCGGGATCAACGTCGTCGCGAATTTCGTCTCGGCCTCCTACGACCTGGCCAACCTCGCGCCCAAACACATCGACTTCCGGCGGGGTGGCTTGATCAGTGCGGTCGCGGCGGTGGTGATCACGCCGTGGCACCTCTACAGCAGCCCCGCGGCCATCTTCTACTTCCTCGGCGGCCTGGGCGCGCTGCTCGGACCGATCTTCGGGGTGATCTTCACCGACTACTACCTGCTGCGGCGACAACGGGTTTCGATCGAGGAGCTGTATCTGGACGACCCGCGCAGCCGTTACTACTACAAGCGCGGCTGGAACCCCCGGGCGTTGATCGCCGGCACCGTCGCGGCATCGTTCTCGTTGTTCGTCGCGCTGTACAAGCCGTGGGAGGCGTGGTCGGCGTTCTCCTGGTTCGTGGGCGTGATCATCGCCGCGGTGCTCTACTACGCGATCTCCGTGCGCGACTTCAGGCAGCCGGAGCTGGACACCACTCGACCCCGGGAGGCACAAGCATGACCGACCGTGATCCGAACACGATCACCCCCTCCGGTCGCCCGCTGGCGGGGCAGGTGCGGAGCGCCCGTTGCCAGGCAGGAGAATCGACACCAACAACGAGCCGCAGGGCCGGCGCCTGAGCAGAGGCGCAGCATGACAACAAGAAGGGGAGCGGGAGTGAAGACCGCAGCGAGTGGGAGCCGAACATGACTGACAACACGCCACGGTATTACGCGCCGGCCGGTGGACTGCCACCGCAGACCCAACTGACCACGGACCGAGCGATTTTCACGGAGGCGTACGCCGTACTTCCGCGCGGCACCATGCGCGATATCGTCACCAGCAACCTCCCGTTCTGGGACGACACCCGGTTGTGGGTGATTGCACGCCCGCTGTCCGGCTTCGCGGAGACGTTCTCGCAGTACATCGTCGAGGTCTCGCCGGGTGGCGGTAGCGACAGACCCGAGCTCGATCCCGGCGCCGAGGGAGTGCTTTTTGTCGTCGAGGGCGGGTTCACCCTCGTGATCGGGGGCGACAAGCACACCCTGAGCCCGGGCGGTTACGCGTTCCTGCCGCCCGGGTGCGACTGGACGCTGCGCAATGACACCGCCGAGACAGCGCGCTTCCACTGGATCCGCAAAGCCTATGAGCGCGTCGACGGGCTGGAGGTGCCCGAGCCGTTCGTCACCAATGAGATTCAGGTCGAGGGCATCGAAATGCCGGGGACACAGGGTCGCTGGGCCACACAGCGGTTCGTCGACCCGTCCGATGTCCGCCACGACATGCACGTCAACATCGTCAACTTCGAACCCGGCGGCACCATCCCCTTCCCGGAGACACACGTGATGGAACACGGCCTCTACGTGCTCGAGGGCAAGGCGGTGTACCTGCTCAACAAAGATTGGGTCGAGGTGCAAGAGGGTGACTTCATGTGGTTGCGCGCGTTCTGCCCGCAGGCCTGTTACGCCGGCGGTCCGGGACGTTTCCGGTATCTGCTGTACAAAGACGTCAACCGGCACGCCAAGCTGAGTCGCCAGTTCGTCTGACGGGTCCCGAGGGCTCGGGTGTCGGCCTAACCCGGAACGCCGGCGAGCAGGTTGGTCATCACGAGTTCGGACACCGACTCGGGGAATTCGCAGAAGGTCACCTCGGCGAGTAACGACGCCTTCACCCGATAATCACGGCCACAGGTGGTCGAGGTTCGAGTGCTCAGGGTCTCGGGCTGGGTTTGGACGTCACCGACCAGCAGCGGGCCCAACGAGGTGGCGGCACAGGCGGTGGCGGCGTCGGACAGATCGTCCAAGGCGACGCGGGCGGTCTGGGGATCCGGGTACCGCGCCGCGGCCTGGGAGATCAACGCCGAATCCGGTGGGCTCTGATAGGTGGTCTTGTGGAAGTCGGCCATGTCGGCGCCGAAGGTCTGCGTCTCGGCGAAGACGAATCGGCAGGGCTCCGGGACGTCGCGGGCCAGCAGATCGACATCGACGGGAGACTTGCCGTCCATGCTCGGGATGATGTTCAGATCCTCGCCGGCGCCGGTCAACGCACGCATGCGGGACAGATCCAGCATCAGCGCATCAACATCGACGGCGCCGGGCGGGCCGGGGTGCTCGGAGTAGGGCAGAACCGCGAAACCGCTCACCTGCTGACTGCAGCCGACGACCAGCACCGCAGAGCAGCACGTGAACATCCGTGCGCCCGCCCTCATCCACCCAGGCTACGGTTGGGCCATGAGCGCAGCAGCGCCGTCTGCATTCTCGGCGGCAACCGGCATCGGGTCCTGGCCTGGAACCTCGGCACGAGATGCCGCCGAGGTGGTGGTCGGCGAACTGCACACCCTGACTCATGTGGTCGAACTGCCTGCTAGGGGAGTCGGGGCCGATCTCATCGGTCGCGCCGGGGCGCTGCTGGTCGACATCGCGATCGACACAGTGCCCCGCGGCTACCGCATCGCCGCGCGGCCCGGAGCCGTGGTGCGGCGGGCGAGCAGCCTGCTCGGGGAGGACCTCGACGCGCTGGAAGAGTCGTGGGAGAAAGCCGGTCTGGGCGGATCCAGGCGAACCGTCAAGGTGCAGGCACCCGGACCCATCACCCTGGCAGCGCAACTCGAGTTGGGCAGCGGCCATCGGGCGATCACCGACGCCGGTGCACTACGAGATCTCACCGAGTCGCTGGCCGAGGGTCTCGCCCAGCACCGCGCCGAGGTGGCGCGCCGTCTGGACACCGACGTCGTGGTGCAACTCGACGAACCCACACTGCCGGCCGCGCTGCTCGGCCGGCTGACCGGGGTCACCGGCGTCACGCCGGTGCATCCCGTCGACGAGGCGCTGGCGATCGAGCTCATCGACGCCTGTGTGTCCGCCGCAGGGGCGGAGGTGTCGATCCACTGCTGCGCCGCCGACTTGCCGTGGAAGCTCTTGCAGCGCAGCGCAATCAGCGCGGTGGCGGTTGACGTTTCCACGTTGCAGCCGCAGGACCTCGACGGTATCGGCGAGTTCCTGGAAGCGGGGCGCGCCGTGCTTCTCGGCGTCGTCCCGGCACTGGAGGTAGCACCTCGTCCCGCGGTGGAGGAAGTGGCCGCAGCCGCCGCGAAGGTGACCGACCGCCTGGGCTTTCCACGCGCGGTCCTGCGTGACCAGGTGGGTGTGACACCGGCATGCGGTCTCGCCGGTGCCACGGCGGCGTGGGCCCGCACCGCCATCGGGCTTGCGCAAAAGGTCGCCGACGGCTTCGATCAGGATCCCGAGGCCATCTGAATTCACGCAACTGAAAGGTTGCCTTTCTCTGGCATGTGTGGTGAGCTGATAGGCAACAAGGAGGTTGCCTATGACTGCCGACCGGATCGAAAAATCCGTCCTGCTCGCCGCTCCGCTGGAGCGGGTATGGGATGCCATCAGCGATTCCACGAAATTCGGCACCTGGTTCGGCATGAAGGTCGACGGGGCCTTCGTCGAAGGTCAACGAGTCTCCGGACAGATCACCGAGACATCCGTCGACGACGAGGTCGCGGCCAAGCAACGCCCGTATGTCGGGGCGCCGGTCACCTTGTCGATCGTCGCCGTTGAGCCCGGGCGCCGGCTCGCCTTCCGGTGGAATCCGCTGTCCGAAACGGAGTTTGCCGACCTCACCACGCTGGTCGAGTTCACGCTCACCGAACAGGAAGCCGGGACCCTGCTCGAGATCGTCGAGTCCGGTTTCGATGCGCTGCCCGCCGAACATCGCGACGGTACCTTCCGCGGCAACAGCGAGGGTTGGGAGCTGCAGACCCGACTGGTCGGCAAGTTCCTTGCGCTCGAAGCGCAGCGATGACCACTGCGTCAACCGCGACGGTGTTCGGCGCTCTGGGTGATCCCCATCGCCTCGACATCGTGATCGCTCTGTGTGACGCCGGGCCACGCTCGACTCTGCAACTGGCGCAGTCCATCACGCTGAGTCGCCAGGCAACCACCAAGCACCTCGAACTGTTGCAGACGGCCGGGGTGGTGAGCAGCGCCAAACGCGGACGCGAACGGATCTGGACCGTCGAGCCCACGCCGCTCAACGCCGCCGGTGATTACCTGGCAGCTTTGTCGACCAGGTGGGACCGTGCGCTCGGACGCTTGAAAGCGTTCGTGGAGGACGACTAGAGGTGGCGAACGGGCCGGGCTTCGTTGAAGCAGCCGCCTGCGGATCCGCTTCCATCCGGCTACAGTTTAGCTCGAAGGTGTTGTGGTTCAACACTTCGGAGAGTCCCGCACGGTATTCAGGCAGCCTCGGTGTTTCGTCAGGTGGATGGTTGGCGGACCCCGCGAAACGCAATGCCCTAACGCCGCCGTGGCCGTTGCGTTCTGCGGCCCGGTTTTTGTCACACCCCTTTTGTGTTGATGGGTTCGTTTCCTCCGCAACACCTTTGGCTGATGCCGGGATGTTTCCCGCGCAGCGGCTTGACGTGTTGTTCGATACGCTGGCGGAGTTGACCGGGCAGCGTAATGCCATCGAGGGCCGGATCGTGGAGATCATCGCCGAGATCAACCGCGACGGACTGGCCGGCAACGCCGGCACCAAATCCGTACCGGGGCCGGTCGTGAAGGCCGGGATGTCGCGATCTGTCTCGGGCTCGCGGTGGACGAGGCTGTGCTCGCATCGTGCTGCGGCGATCGGAACACAGCAGGTGAGATCCCCCATTGTCAACCGCACGGCCCAGTCACCATGCGGGAAAGTTCGACAGCTCGGCATAGAGGATCTTCCCGGACCGTGCGAGATCGTCGAGTCCGCGCAGAATCTCCTCGGCGGGAGTCACTCCGTCGGGGTGGTGCACCCAGTAGATACCGATGGCGATCGGTGCCGAGACGCTTGAGGCTCGCCTCCAAGGAGGCGGCCATCGCTTTTCGACTGTTCCGAGAACTAGCGGATTAGCACCGGGGGAAGCCCCGTTGGTGAACTTTGTTGCCAGTACGAAGTTGTCACGGCGCCCCCGAAGCAGCGACCCGAGATGCTCCTCGGACTGGCCGAATTAGTAGACGTCGCCAGTGTCGATGAAGTTCCCGCCCGCGTCGGCATAGGCGTTGAAGATCTCGGCACCCGTGTCCGGGTCGTTGCCATAGCCCCATCCCGTTCCGAGGCTACCGGTGCCGAGTACCCAACTCGGACACGAGCAATCCGGTTCTGCCGAAACGTGTGTAGTTCATCCTTCGGCCCATTCCTGAGATGTCAAGGTGCGCTGCGGTCGTCGCTGAACGATCACTTGCCCCACCGACACCTGGACCACCTCGTTGCGTTGGTTGAATGTCGAGGTTCGTGTGGTGACGATTCCCTGTGTGGGCCGGGATTTCGATGGGCGAACCTCAAGCACCTCAGTCTCGACCCGGAGTTCGTCCCCGGGCCGGACCGGTCGAGGCCACTTGAGTTCGGTGAAGCCGGCCCCGACTATTCCCCCCGCGGGCTTGAATGCACCGGCGACGAGCAGGCGCATGGTGATCGCGGCGGTGTGCCAACCGCTGGCCGCAAGTGCTCCGAAGATCGAGTTTTGCGCAGCACACTCGTTGAGATGGAACGGCTGGGGATCGAATTCTTCTGCAAAGGACTTCACTCGTTCTGGCTCCACGGTGACGCGGTCCTGTCCCGAGAAGCACTGTCCGACGTGAAGATCCTCGAGGTAGAGTCCCGCTCGGTCGTCCATTTCGTGACTTGATGGGCTACTCATGTCGATCCTTTCCCGCTGGTGATCCAGGCGCATCCGAGATCAGGCAGGTCGTGGTGGCGTGTGCGTAGAGCTTGTCGTCCGGGCCGAGCAGTCGGCCCTCGGCGGTGGCGACTTGTCGGCCCACATGTACGACTCGCCCCTCGGCACGAACCATTGGTACCGAGGAGGTCAGCGCGCGGATCATGTTGATCTTCAGTTCGAGTGTGGTGAAACGTTTTCCGGCTGCCAGTGTGCTGTGCACTGCACACCCGAGAGCTGAGTCGAGCAGCGTAGCGTACCAGCCACCATGGACTGTGCCGAGAGGGTTGTAGAACCTCGGCGCCGGTCGGCCCTGGAATACCGCCAGTCCCGGCTCGATGTGGATGGGTACGTAATCAAGTGCGTCGCCGATCGGTGGTCTCGGTAGTTCGCCAGCGAAGATAGCGTCGAAAAACTGTATGCCGGTGCGGGGGAGTGTCTGTTCCAGGGGTGCGACCGCGGCAGCGCCGAGTCTCGCGCGCACGTTCTTCTCGTCGGCCTCCCAGCGCTCAAGAGTCTCATCGATGTCGGTTGTGCCCATCTTGCCCCATTTTGTTGTATATACAAGTGTTATGTCCACCGTACCGCACGTGCATGATCCTGACGGTCACCTCCGATGTACCAACCTGGCGGTGCGCAGGCTAGACCGGGCACTCACCCGGCACTATGACCGGTTTCTTGCCGAATCTGGTATCAGGAACACCCAGTACGCGCTCCTTTCGGCCATCTCACGGATGGGTCCGATCCGTCCGACGGACCTGGCCGGCTGGCTGCAGATGGATGCCTCGACCCTGACTCGCAATATGCGACCGCTGTCATCTCAAGGGTGGGTGACCATCGAGCACGGAGAAAGTGCCCGGAGTCGACTGATCGTCATCACCGCGGAGGGAGACGCGCAGCGCCTTCGGTCGAGCAAGGCGTGGAAGCAGGCGCAACGGTCGCTTGAACAGCAGTTGGGTGGGGAGCGCATTACCGAGTTGCACCGCTTGGTGGACGATACCCTGGCCGGTTTGCAGTGAAACGGGGTTCATCGCAGAAACGTGAGCGCATGAGGTACGAATCGGTCATGATGCTGGAATACCCCGCCGTGGCCCGAGTCGGGATAGATGCGCAACTGAGCGTTGGGAAGCCGATGCGCAAGGTCGAATGACGCTCGCGTGGGTAGCATCCGATCGTCTTCGCCATTGGCAACGAGCGCAGGGTGGGTAATCGCCGCCAAATCCATGGGAGTTTGATTGCCCCACCGGCGGATTGCCAGTAGCTGCGCGGCCATCGTCAACGGTGTGCTGGGCTTCACCCGATCAACAGTGCGCTCCTTTAACCGGAGCATATACTCCGCTGCCGTGGCCTTGCCGTTGGGTGTTCGTGTGAAGAACAGGTAGCGCTTGGGGTCGGTGAGGGTCAGCAATCCTTGGAGGGTGTCGGAGATGAGTCGCAGTGAGATGTTGCCGACTCCGTCGCCGCCGGCTGGACCGGTTCCGGTGAGAATAATTCGTCTGACCAGTGTTGGTTGCTTCGATGCGATTGCTTGGACAATGAAGCCGCCGAGCGAGAACCCCATGAGGTCCACTTCGGCGAGGCCCAGCCCGCGGATTACGGCGATCGCATCGTCGGCCATTGCCGAAACCGTTGTGGGCGTGCGTCCCTCGCTGCCGCCTACACCTCGGTTGTCGAAGATCATCACGCGACGGTGGGCGGCGATTCCGTCGATGACACGTGGATCCCAGTCGTCGATGGTGGCTGTGAAGTGGTGTAGACCGATCAGGGGTACTCCTCGGCTTGGGCCGAAAACGCGGTAGGCGAAAGGTGTACCCCCGACGGTCAGGTACTGCGTGCGTGCTGTGGTGGCGGTGGCGGTCTCTTCTGCATTGTCATCCCTTTTGCTCACAGCCCGCGCCTGCGAACGAAGGACGCGCGCCCGTTGCGGCGCACCATCGCCAAGGTGGTTGCGATCCGGCCCCGATTGAGATCCGGTTGCAGGCCTGCGCCGACGCGGTGCAACTGGTCGATGTGCCAGCTGAGGTCCAGCAGACCGTCGAAGGTCTTGGTGTTGAACAGCTTGGCCAGCGGCTGGGGTATCCCGAAGGTCATCTGATGGGTGGGCAGCGACTCCCTGTGCCCTGACAGGATGGCATGCGCAGCGTCGATGGTCGTGGCCGTCGGTCTTCCGAGTCCGACGATATCGCACTCGCCGCTGGACACCGCGTCATTCATTGCTGCGCGCGACCGGAAGCCGCCGGTGACGGCCAGTGGGATGTCGCCGATGAGACTGCGGGCGGTGCGGGCGTAATCTAGGAAATAGGCCTCTCGTGCGCGGGTGCTGGCTGCGGTGGCCCCCATCATGGCGGGCTGCTCGTAGCTGCCACCACTGATCTCGAACAGATCGATCCCTTCGGTGGCCAGCGCCGCGAGTACAGCCCGAGATTCGTCCTCGGTAAATCCACCGCGCTGAAAGTCCGCTGAGTTCAGCTTGATGCCGACGGCGAAGCCCGGTGTGACGCGAGACCGGATTCTTCGAGTGATCTCGAGGACGAAGCGCATACGCCGCTTCGCGTCACCTCCCCAGTCATCGTCGCGCCGATTGGATAGCGGCGAGAGGAATTGGGCCACCAGATAGCCATGCGCACCGTGAATCTGGACGCCGTCGAAGCCTGCGGTTTCGCACACCTGAGCGGCGGTCGCGAACCGTTCGATGATCTGCTCGATCTCAGACCCCGTGAGCTCACGTGGAGTGGCTGCACCGGGCATGTTGACCGCGATGGCGCTTGGTGCCACCGGAGTGTGCCCAAGATTGAGCGGATTGGACTGGCGTCCAGGATGATTGAGCTGAACCCAGATCGGCACGCCCATATCCTTGGTCGATTTGGCCCAGCGTGTCAGTGCCGGCAGATTCCGCTCGTCCTCGATCACGACGTTGCCAGGCTCTCCCAATTGCGTGTGATCGACCATCACGTTGCCGGTGATGATGAGGCCGTAGCCCCCGTGACCCCAACTGGTGAACAGTCGCTCCAGTCGCGAATCGGGCGCGTGCTGTTTATCGCCCAACCCTTCGCTGAGCGCCGCTTTCATGATGCGATTGGGCAGCACTTGGCCGCACGGCAGGTGGAGTGGGTCGTGCAGGGATGTCATGCCTAGGTCCTCTCGCTCCGCAACGGGCGACGCTCAACACAGGAATGGGTATACCGATCGATCTACGTAAAGTCACGTCGACCGTAGTAGACCAGTTGGTATAGTGCAAGTATGCGAGTGCGGGAGCGTCTGATGTCGGCGACAACTACGCTGATGCAGCGAAACGGTGTGGCCGGCACCGGGATTGCTGAGATTCTCTCGGTCAGTGGAGTGGCGAGGCGGTCGATCTACCTGAACTTCCCGGGTGGGAAGGCTGAACTTGTGGCTGCCGCGACCACTGCGGCCGGCGATTCATTGGCAGAGGCGCTGCGTGAATTCCTCGTTCAGCCGGAACCCATTGTCGCTTTCGCGCAGATGTGGTGCGAGGAGTTGCTGCGGTCGGACTTCGAAGGCGGGTGTCCTATTCTTGCTGCGGCATGCAGCAGCAATGCGGCGCCCCAGGCGGCAGCGGCGGCGGCCGACGTGTTTGACAAGTGGGCCGCGCTACTAGCTGATCGTTTGATCGAAGATGGAGTGAAGTCTGCTGTGGCACAGTCACTGTCGTACACAGTGATCGCCACAATCGAGGGCGCGGTAGTGTTGTCGCGTGCGGCCCGTTCCACTCGTCCGCTTGAGCAGGCTTGCAGTCATCTGGATGAGCTGGTCAAGATCTATCGATATCCGCGACGAGTTCGCCTCCAATCATGAGGAACGTTGTGGGCTTCCGACCTTGAAGGTTCATGATGGTGTTTGGAGTCGGCATGGCGACCTGAGGCTATCCCCGCCAGGGGCGGGTTGGCTTCACCCACGGCGTGGCGTCCAACTCGCGGGGTGCTGAGCTTCAGCAGTCCCAAGAACCTCTTGTAGGACGGACGCTTCGGCGCATTCTCGTGAGGTCACAAACCTCGGCGCCGGAACTTCGCTGCTAGTGTTTTTCGGCCGTCTTTAGGGCAGCAAGGTGGGAAGCTGTCGCCGATTTTCTGTCGTCACCAAGCCCGACCACGAGATTGACCATCATTGGCAGCAGCACATCGCGTACCGGGTTGTCGAATATCGATAGGTGTGCGCCGAGTTCAAGTGTCACGAACCCGTGCACCGTGCTCCACAGCTGGGGAGCGATCAATTCGGGTTTCTGGTCGCGGTGGATGCGGCCACTGTCGGCCAGCCGGGTACAGCCCTCGATCAGATAGTTGTAGGCCTTCTGGAAATTGTCGACGCGCCCGCGCGCCGCTGTCTTTGCGGGATCGAGGGGTCGGTAGCTGCCCCTGGTGGACAAGCCGAACATCAGGTCGTACAGATGTGGACTGGCCTGCGCGAAGTTGCGGCAGGCCAGCGCGATTGCGAAAAGCGTTGTGACCGGGTCATCGCTTGAGGGGGCATTCAAGAAGGTGTCACCGAGATCGCGGAATCCGCGATCGACGACCTCCTGGATGAGCTCCGGCAGCCCGCCAATGTGATGGTAGACAGCGATCGTCGACAGCCCGGCGGCCTCCGCCACCGTGCGGGCCTTGATCGCGGCAGGGCCCTCTGTTGTCAGCAGCATGATTGCGGCCGAAACCAACTGGTTGACGGCCTGATCGCGATCCAGTCGTGCGGCCCCATCCCTTGTCGACTTGGGTGAGGTGGCAGTCTTCGTGGACTTGGGCATCGCAGTTGCCACCGACCTCCCACGAGGGCGGTACCAGTGACCGCCGTGGATCGAGGGTACAAGGCCAGGGCAACCTCCGGCTGCCCTGGCTGTAATAGTGCACATGCCCCACGAGTCCGGGGTAAACTGTAACGAGGTTCTATTCCTTTGATCTCGGGGGTCCGTAGTCATGCCGCTTTACCAATGTCTGACCCCCACGGGGACGCTGGAGGACGAGCAACGCTCGGAACTGGCGGAGGCCATCACTGCAATCCACGTCTCGGTCACCGGGGCGCCGCGCGCCTTTGTGAACGTCGTTTTCCTTGACTACCAGCCATCAATGTTCTTCACCGCCGGAGTTCCCCGCGCCGTATCGGTGATCAGCGGCACCATCCGCGCCGGTCGGACCAGGGACTCTCGGGCTGAGCTGTTGACTCAGCTCTCGGACGCCTGGGTTCGCATCACCGGTCAAGATGTCCGGAGTCTTTTGCTCGGCCTCAATGAGGTCGACTCGACGTCGATCATGGAGGCGGGGTTGATCATGCCCGCCCCCGGTGAAGAGGCCGAGTGGCTGGATCGCCATCGGGCCCAGCTCGGATCGATCCTGTCCGCGCCGTAGCGCCTTACGTAGCACCGAGAGGCGCGCTGAGTTGGGCGCGAGCTTGGTGGGTCATCTCGTCGGCGAGCACCTCGGTGGCGCCGGACTCGACGCCGTCGAGCACCTGGCGGATCACGTCCGCCGGTGCGGATTTCGGGACATCGCCGGCGAAGGCGGCCATATCGGTATCGACCAAGCCGACGTATACGCCGACCACCTGAACGCCGCGTGGAGCCAGCTCGAGACGCATGGAGTTTGTCGCGCTCCACAACGCGGCCTTGGTGACGCCGTAGCTGGCCCCGATCGGCAGCCAGGCCAGCACCGACGAGACGTTGATGATTGCTCCCGAGCGTTCAGCGATCCTGTCGGCGAATGCCGACACCAATGCCAGGGGGCCGAACAGGTTGGTTTCGAACTCTTCTCGCATGAGTGTGGTGTCGGTGGAGAGCACCGAGGCACCCCGGGCGATGCCTGCGTTGTTGATGAGCACGGACACATCCGCGGCGGCTTCGGCAGCCGCGGCTACCGAAGCCGCGTCAGCGACGTCCAGTTGCAGCGGCACCACTCGCGGGTCAGCGGCATCAACAGTGTCGGGATTGCGGGCGGCGGCGTAAATCTTGGCTGTACCGCGGTCGAGAAGCTGGGCGACGTACTCGCGGCCCATGCCACGGTTGGCACCTGTGACGAGGACGGTCTGTCCGGCAAGGCTGGTCATGAGTTCTCCTGTCGTATAAGGGATTTAGCTGGTCATGGTTTCGATCCGGGCCACCGCGGCCTCTAGCTGACTATATCAATCGGTCTACCTGATGGTAGTGAGTCGGTTGTGCTGCGTCTCCTGACCGGCTTCATTGCAGAGCGATTGGCGTTGAACTGAAACGATCACTCACGACCAGCGGTAGCAACGAAGGCCGTTCACCCCGTATCTGCCACGTGGCTTCGTATATGGGGCAGCCATATACATATCAGCCGCGGCCGCCCGAGTTCGGCCAGTTGCGAACTCACCCCGAGTGCCACGGCCGGTCGAGCAACCCTTATGGAGTCGTGCCCGGTGCATGTCACTTGCCGGCAACCACATAGGTAGTGCGTCTCGAAGTGGTCGCTCGTCGATTGCCTGCCAAAGTCAGTGGAACATGTTGTCCGGCAGTTGGATTGGATGCACCGGTGATGGGGCTGGCGGAATTTGAGCCATTGCATATTCGGCGAGAGCCGTTATGGTCAGCGCAGGATTCACCCCTGGGTTGGCTGGCATCGCCGATCCGTCGCAGACCAGCATGTTGCGGTAGCCGAACACATGCAGGTTCTTGTCGATCACGCCGTGGCTGGGGTCGTCGGCGATGACGGCGCCGCCGAGCAGGTGGGCGGTGGACGGGATGTTGCCCAGTGCCTCGAGCACGTTGCTCTGGGCGATGCCGCCAGTGTGCTGTGCCAGCCAGCGGGCAACCTGGTTGCCCTTCTCGATATAGGTGGGGCTGGGATTGTCGCTGTTCTGCTCGCTGGTGAGCCGGTACCCGCGGCCGAGGTGACGTTTGTGGGCGCGAAAGGAGATGGCGTTGTCGCGTGACTGCATCACCAGCAGCATGACCATGCGCCTACTCCAGCCCACCGGCCACAGGGTCTTCAGCCATCTGCGCGGGTGTCGGGCGATGGTGGCGAGCCATTTCAGTGGCCGGGTGATGCGGGTGCCGTCGCCGACGAGCACGGTGTACAGCAGGCTGAGCATGTCGGCGTGTGGTCCGTAGGTCAGCAGTTCGACGTGGGTGTCGGCGTCGACGTGCACACTGCTGCTGGCGGTGACGTCGCGCCAGCTGCCGCGATCCTCGGGCAACAGGACGGTGAGCACGGATTCGCTGTTGGTGCGGACCAGTTCACCGAGGCGGTCGCTGATACGGGGTAGTGAGCCGCCATGTTTGCAGTTTGCCAGCAGCTCGTTGGTGCCGAGCGCGCCACCGGCGAAGACGACCCCGCGCGTGGTGTAGCTGTGCGGGTCGCGATGGCGTCCGCGGCGAGGGTGCTCGACGCTGACCCGGTAGCCGTCACTGCCGTCGGGGCTGCCCAGCGGGACGACGTCCACCACTTGATGTTCGGGGAGGATCTGCACACCGTTGCGCTCGGCGAACCACAGGTAGTTCTTGGTCAGTGAGTTGACTGCGCCGACGCGGCAGCCGACCATGCACTCACCGCAGCGGGTGCAACCGGTGCGGTCGGGGCCCGCGCCTCCGAAGTAGGGGTCAGGCACGGTCTTGCCGGGCTCGCCGAAGAACACGCCGGTGGGGGCGCGGGTGACAGTGTCCTGGGTGCCGAAATGGCGGCCGATGTCGCGGATCCATTGCTGGTGTTGGGAATCGAAGGGGACAGGGGCGGCGCCGAGCATCCGTTCGGCGGTGGCGTAGTGCGGGGACAGCAGATGCTCCCAGTCGCCGAGGCGACTCCACTGGTCGGCGTCGAAGAACTCCTTTTTGGCGCGGTAGAGCACGCCGCCGTAGACCAGGCTGCCGCCGCCGACGCCGCTCTGGGACGGGAAGAACACATGGCGGAACATCGAGGTTCGCATGATGCCCAGTTTGCCCAGACGGGGGACCCAGTTGTACTTGTCGGATTGCCAGGCTGATGCGGGCAGGTCGGCGGACGCGTAGCGGCGGCCTCGTTCGAGGACGCCGACGCGAAACCCCCTCTCCGACAGCCGCAACGCCGAGACGCTACCGCCAAATCCGGATCCGATCACCAGCCAGTCGAAATCGAGATCGGCGCTCATAGCGGTCGGGTGGTGGTCGGCATTTCCACGACGACTTTGCCTTTGGAGTGCCCGCCTTCGACGTAGGCCAGGGCTTTCAGGGTGTCGTCGAACGCGAAGACCCGGTCGATGACGGGCCGGATTACCCCGGCTTCCACGAGCGCGCCGAGTTCGCGCAGCTGCGCGCCGTTGGCGGTCATGAACAGGAAGGAGTAGTTCACCGAGCGGCGCCTGGCTTTGCGGCGGATCGAAAAGCTCAACGCCCGCATGGCCTGGACCAGCACCCAGCTCGCACCGAACTCGTGGGCGAAGGCCGGCTCGGGTGGACCGGCCACCGAGATGACGAGGCCGCCGGGCTTGAGCACCTGCAGTGACTTGTCCAACGTGGCACCGCCCTGGGTGTCCAAAACGACGTCGAAGCCGGAGAGCTCGGTCGAGAAGTCTTGAGTCCGGTAGTCGATGACGAGATCGGCACCAAGATCTTTGACCCAGTCGGCGTTCTTGGCGCTCGTGGTCGTGGCGACGGTGGCGCCCAGGTGCTTGGCGAGTTGGATGGCGATGCTGCCCAATCCGCCGGAACCCGCGTGGATGAGCACCTTCTGGCCGGGTTGCACATGCGCCTTGACGACCAGGGCCTGCCAGGCGGTGAGCGCGACCAGGGGAAGTGATGCGGCCTCGACCATCGTGAGGCGCTGGGGCTTTGGCGCGATATCGCTTTCATCGACGGCGAGGTACTCGGCAAACGTGCCGATACGGTCCTGGTTGGGTTTGGCGAACACCGCGTCACCGGGTTTGAAGCCGGTCACCCGTGGGCCGGTCTTGATCACCACACCGGCCAGGTCGTTGCCGAGAATGACAGGAAGTTTATACGGCAGAAGCGGTTTGAGTTCGCCATTGCGGATCTTCAGGTCCAGCGGATTGATGCTGGCCGCATGGATCTGGACCAGGACATCGTTGTCACGCAGTGCCGGCTCGGGTGTCTGCGTCGCCGCAATGGTTTTGCTCTTTCCGTAACGGGTAACGGCGAACGCCTTCATCGTGGTGCCTCCTTGGCTGTTGTCGGTGTTGGGCCGTGGGCGGCGCGCAACGGAGCCTTGTCGACCTTGCCAACGGGGTTCTTCGGGATGACAGCCACTTCGACGATTGAGGTGGGTCGTTTGTATCCGGCGAGGCTCTTGGTGCATCGTGCGTGTAGTTCTTCGGGATTGATGGTGGCCCCGGGACGTGGTGTCACATAGGCGATTACGACCTCTCCCCACTTCTCGTCGGGGACGCCGATCACGGCGGCTTCCAGCACGCTTGGGTCGCCGGCCAGGACGTCCTCGATCTCACGGGGGTAGATGTTCTCCCCGCCGCGGATGATCATGTCCTTGGATCTGCCGGCCAGAGACAGGTAGCCGTCGGCATCGAGGTGACCGATGTCGCCGGTGTGCAGCCAGCCGTCGACTACGGTGCGCGCGGTGTCCTCGGGGCGGCCGAGGTACCCGCGCATGACGTTGGGTCCGGCGATGAGCACCTCGCCGTCCTCCCCGAGCGGGGCCTCGTTGCCCGCGGTATCGACGATGCGGATCCGCTGGCCGGGGAACGGTTTTCCGACGGTCCCGGCGCGGGGCGCCTCAGGTGGGTTGATGGTGGACGCACAGGTGCCCTCCGACAGGCCGTAGCCCTCGATGAGGGGAAAACCGTAGCGGTTCTCGAAGCGTGTCAACAGTTCCGGCGAGGCCGGGGCGGCGCCGCAGATCGCGAACCGGACCGAGGAGGTGTCAGGCGTGATGTCGGCCGGCAGTGCGGCGAGCATGGTGTAAATCGTCGGCACGCCGCTGAAGAAGGTGGGTTTCTCGGCTTCGACGAGCGTGAAGAAGGTGGCGGGGTCGAATCGGTCGGCGATGACGATGCTGGCCCCGGCCAGCAGGGGAGTGACCACGCTGACGACGATGCCGTTGACGTGGAAAAGCGGCAGGATCAGCAGGCACCGGTCGGCTGTGCCGATGTCCAGGGCGCGGCGGCCCATATCAGCCATGGCGTCGAGGTTGGCGTGGTCGAGCATGACGCCCTTGGGGGTGCCGGTGGTGCCGCTGGTGTAGATCACCAGTGCCAGTGCCGCGGTGTTGTCGTGCGCCGGCGCAATGGTGTCGAGCGTGGCGGTGTCGTTGGAGGCGGCCAGGTCGGTGGCCTCGAGGACCGGTACGTGGGTGGCGGTCGTGCAGTCGTCTTCGATCACCATCAGACGGGCGTTGGAGTCGGCGAGTTGGCGGGCCACCTCGTCGCCGGTGAGACTCGGATTGATCGGGGTGATTGCCGCGCCGACGCGCCACGCGGCGAACAGCACGATGACGAACTCGGTGCGGTTGCGCAGCATGACCGCCACCACGTCCCCGGGCTCGATCCCCATGTCGCACAGTTGATGTGCAACGGCGTGTACCCGGTCCCGCAGCGCGGAATTGGTCAGCCGCAGGCGGGTATCGTCGACGGCCGGGCCGTGCGGGTCGGCGGCGGCGCGGCGGTCGGGCAGAGTGGACAGCTTCACGAGTGGGGCCCCTGTCCGGGAGCAGGGATGGAGAACAGCGTCAGTACCGCGCATACCGAGTGATAGATGCCGATCAGGAAGGCGATGTCGACCAGACCCTGAGCGCCGAAGGAGTCTTCGGCTTGGCGGTAGAGATCGTCGCTGACCCGGTGAGCGACCGACAGTGCGGTGGTGAGCCGTTGGGCAATCAGTTCCTGCTCGTTGAGTTCGTCGGGTTCCTGGCCGGTGGCGATCATCCGGGCCGCCTCTTCGGACAGTCCCGCGGTGCGGGCCAGCGCGACGTGGGCGTACACCTCGTAATCGGCTCGCCAGACCGCGCCGACCGCGAGGATGACGACCTCGCGCACGCGCTCACTCAGCGAGGTGTGGGTGCGTTCGGTGACACTGAGGTCCAGCAGCGACGCCGTCACGGCGGGGTTGAGCAGCGCGGGGTTGAACGGCCCTATTAACCGGCCGTCGTCGGTGCTGGCGAATCCGGCCTCGTCGGCCCATGGCACAATGCGGGCCATCATCCGGTCGAACAGGGCACGTTGTTCGCCGGTCAGCGCCGTGGGGTCGGCCAGCGGGAGCCGTCCCCCCAGGGCGTCGGCGGGATCGGCGGTCACGACCGCACCTCGGTCGACGCCAGGTGACGGGTCAGGAATTCGGTCTGGTCGGCGACCAGTTGTTCGAACGGTTCGCCGAGGTAGAACTCGAAGTGCCCGGCGTCGTAGTGCTTGATCTCCCCGCGCGGCGCCGTCTTGGCGTAGCGCTCGGTCTGCGCGGGCGGGGTGACGGTGTCGGTGTCGCTGATGCAGAACAGGATCGGGAAGGCGATCTTGTGCGCTTGGCGGCCAGGCCGATACATGGTGATGGTCGGGGCGACGCGGGCGGCGACCTCGTTGCGGAACGTGGAATCCGGCGGCAGCAGCGCCTGATAACCGGGCAGTGCGTCCGGGGCGTTCATCAGGGCCAACGACCCGGGGCGTCCGGCCAGCGGGATCATCGCCGGCGGCTTGCCCCGCAGGATGGCGGCGTAGTCCTTGGCCACCGAGGGCAGCACCTTCAGTGCCGCCACCGGACCCAGCGCCAGCGCCGAGGCCAGCCCGTCGGTGAACGGGCATTGTGCCACCGCCGCAGCCAGCTCGGGATGCCGTGACGCGACGGTGATGGAGTGCCCGCCGCCGAACGAGCTGCCCCACACCGCGATCCGGGTGCCGTCGACGTCGCGGCGGCCCTTGACGTGGGCGATGGCGGCGTCCCAGTCGGCCAGTTGACGCGTGATCGACAACAGTTGCCGGGGTTGGCCGGTGCTGTCGCCGAAGTGGCGGTAGGTGAACGCCAGCGCGGCGATACCGGCCGCTGCGAAGCGTTCGGCGAAGGCGTCCAGACGCATCTCGCGGGTGGCGCCCAGCCCGTGGCCGAGGATCACCACCGGTGGTGCGGTGACGCCGGTGGGCAGATAGAGCCAGGCCTTGCAGGTGTCATCGCCGGAGGCGAACGAGACGTCGTGACGGGTGAAAGGCGGTGCGGTACTCATTTGCCGGCGACCCTTCTGTCGATGGTGGACAGAGCGGGCACGGTGCCCGATTCCAGGGCTTGGGCATAGGTGTCGCCGTGATAGAGCGGTAGCTCGCCCACAGCGTCGATGTCGTCGAGGTACTGCAGCATCAGCTGTTGGCCCTTTGCGGACTGGTCGGTGCCCAGGAATTCGGTGCGCTCCACGTGAAGGCCCTCAGGCAGTGACAGTGAGCCGCCGAAGTACACCGAGCGTTTGATCGCCTCGACCGATCCCTTCGTGCGTCGGCCGAAGTACTCGGCCACCTCGACCGCGCGGGCGACCACCTCGTCGGTGGGGACAACTTCGTCAACGGCGCCGTTGTCCAGGGCTTGCGCGGGGGTGAACGGCTTGCCTTCCAGGATGGCGACCAGCGACTTGTGGGTGCCGATCAGCCGGGTCAGACGCTGGCTGCCGCCGCCGCCGGGCATGATGCCCAGCAGCACCTCGGGCTGACCGATGAAGTACTTTTCGTCGTTGGCCATGATCCGCAGATCGCACGCCCAGGCGAATTCGGCGCCCAAACCCAGGGCGGAGCCGTTGAGGGCGGCAACGTAGACGACGCCGCTGGCGTTCATTCGCAGGAACGTGTTGTGCAGCCGGTCCAGTTGGGCGACACCGCGCATCGGGGTCTTCTGCACCACCGGATCCAGCGCGCGGGCACGGTCGATGCCGCGGGCCGTGCGCAGCGCGGCCGAGGCCAGGGAACGGCTCAACGTCGGCACTGCCGCGCCTTCGGCCTGCAACCAGCGCACGTCGGCGTGACTGACGAACCGTCCCTCGCGCGCACCGGTGAACACCACCGCGTGTACGTTCGGATCACGGTCGGCCCGCTCGACCAACGCGTCGAGCTCGTTGGCGATCTGGACGCCGAACAGACTGTGCGGCCCGCCGTCCACTCGCGCGATCAGCACCGCCCCGCGGTCCTCGATCACGAGTTCGCCTCGTACCTGCTCTGTCATGAGAGTCCTTTCCGCGATCCCTTATAACGAAGTTATCCGATAGTATAACGAAGTTATATAATGCGGCAAGGGGTGACGCGGAGCTGCATCGGCCGACGGGAAGGGACGGGTGTCGGCATGACGGATCAGGCAAGGCGCGACCCCGACGGTGTGGCGGGACGGCTCATCGCGGTCACCACCCGACTGCTGGCCGAACAGGGGCCCTCGGCGATCAAGGCCCGCACGGTCGCTGCGGCCGCCGGTCTTTCGACGATGGCGGTCTACAGTCACTTCGGCGGGGTGCCGGAACTGACCCATGCCGTGATCGACCACGGATTCACCGCACTGGGGATTGCATTCGGCGCGGTCGCGATTACCGATGACCCGGTGGCAGATCTGGCCGCGCTGGCACTGACCTGTCGAAGGGTTGCCCGCCAGAGTCCGCACCTCTACGATCTGATGTTCGGATTGTCCACCCGCGCTACCTATCGACCGTTGGTACCGTGCGATGCTGGAAAGCGGGGCACGTCCAGGGCGTTTCGAGATGCGTATGTCCCGATATTCGCCGCGTGCGCGCGGCTGGTCGACTCTGGACGGGTCGTTGAGCAGGCCCCAGAGGCGATCGCCGCCCAACTGTGGAGCCAGGTGCACGGGTTCATTACTCTCGAGCTGGCCGGTACCTTCGCCGACAGTGCCGACCCTGTCCGGGACGTGCTCATGCCGCTGGGAGTCAATTTCGCTGTTGGCCTGGGAGATTCGCGCGATCGCGCACAGAGGTCCCATGACGCCGCGGCGTCACGGTACTTGTGAACGAGATCGCCGCTCCGACAGGTTCGGGCCGCGGGCTCACCGCAACCGGCGTTCGTGGCATGTCGGCAATGTGCAGACGAGCGGTGCGGTGGCCGATCAGTGCCAGAACTCCTTGCTCAGTGTCAGGGTTGTTTTGCCGGCTGGATCGCGTTTGAGGTCGAATCGGACCTCGTTGACCGGGTCGGGAGGCTGGTTCTCGATCCAGACCAGCCGGTGTGGCGGGTCTAATAAGCTGACCCGGCAGTGTGCCCGCCGCGGTGGCGAACCAGTTGAAAGGTCGCCTGTTCGGTTATTCGTGCGTATTTGGTGTCGTACTCGAGGTCATCCCATCCAGTACTGGTCCGAGAATTCGACCGCGGCGCGGGTCTGGCAGAAGGACAGTTGGGCGATGGTGAGGCGTTGGCCGGTGAGGTTATCGGCCAGGTGGGAGAACCCGGCGTGCTCTTCGCCGAGGAAATCCTCGACGGAACATGGCACGTCGACGAACGCCAGCTCGGCGGTCTCGGAGGCCTTCAATCCGAGTTTGTCGAGTTGCGTCCGACGCTGAAGCCCGGCGAGTCGGTGTCGACCACGAATAGCGAGATGCCGTCGCGGCGGTGCGGGCGCACACGATGACGCGGCCGGCGTACATCCCGCCGGTGATGACTGTCTTTGCGGCGCTGACGAATCCGGGCAGCCAGCGTTGTTTCTGCTCAGTGGTGCCGTAGGCCAGCAGATAAGCCAGACACAACCCGACGTGCACGTGGCTGCTGCCGAAGTTGATCCCCGCCAGCGCGCTCTCCTCGTTGAGCACGGCGGTGTACTTGTAGGACTCGAGGCCGGCCTCGCCGTACTTCTAGGGGGACCTCAATTCCGAAGATCCCCAGTTCGCCGAGTTTGCGGTATGACTCACGTGGCACCGCCCGGCCTCGAACCAGCCGTCGAACTCGGGTACCACCTCGCGCTCGAGGAACGGCCGGATCGTCTTGCGGAACTCGTCGTGGTCACGGGTGTAGATGCTGCGGAGCGTGGCGGTTACCTCATCTGATCGAGCCGTGCGGCTGCAAGTGGTTCGAATCTGAGTGCTCAAGGATTTGGCGGAGCGACGATGTAGGCAACGCTTCCGTCCTGGGGCGTGTCGGCGCTCGGCAGGGGTTGGTGATGCCGGCCCAACGCGGTCACCTCCCGCTCCAGACTGGGCATGAGGTCGGAGGTGATACGGCGCATCCAGGGCCACGCCGCCGGTGAGTTCACCGCCGCCTTTCCCCAGTTGGCTATGGCGACCGCGCGGGGGACGTAGATCCGTCCGCGGCGACGCGCGATCCCGCGCACGATTGCCGATGCGGCCTTGTCCGCGCTGGTGGTCACGTTGCCTGGATAGGGCAGCCGGCTGCGAAGTTCCCGCATCGAGGGCAGGTCGGCGTCGACGACGCGGACCAGGTCGGTGTCGATCCACGATGGATGCACGAGCCCGACCGTGATGCCCAGGTGAGCGACCTCCTGGCGGTAGGCCAGTGCCAGCATCTCGACGCCGGCTTTGCTGGCAGCGTAGGAGGCCAGACCCGCAAGCGGGGTAAACGAGATCGCCGAGGCCACCACGAGGGCATGGCCGCGGCTGCGGTGCAGGTGCGGGGTGGCGAACTTCAGGGTGCGAAACACCCCATTCACATTGATGTCGAGCACCCGGGCGAAGGCGTCGTCGTCGGTGTGGCGCACCGTGCCGTAGCCAACCACGCCGGCGTTGGCCACCAACGCGTCGATACCGCCCAACGCATCGGCGCACTCGTTGATCGCAGTCTTGACCGCTGCGCCGTCGCGCACGTCGGCTTCTCGCCACACCGCGCCGGAACCCAGGTCGGCGGCCAGCCTGCTTAACCGCTCGGGCTCCAGGCCGATCGCCGCGATCCTGGCGCCGCGTGCGGCTGCCTGGCGTGCCACGTTCTCTCCGATTCCGCGCGCGGCCCCGGTGATGACGATCCTCTTGCCTCGCAGATTCTGACGCACGGGATTACTATAACTTCGTTATACAGAAGAGGCAAGCCTCCCGAAGGCTTCACGCACCTGCCACTATGGCGGTCCCTGTCGCACAAAACACTTCGCTTTCGGCCTATGGGGGCGTTCTCGGCGCTCCATGGAGTGGTCGGGAAGTGTGACAGGGTCATAGTCATGCCTCGATCGTGACCGTGCCTGTCCCACGGGAGACACACAGAATCATGTGATCGGCGCGTTCATCGTCAGTCAGCACCTTGTCGCGGTGCTCGACACGCCCCTCCTGCACCCTCACCTTGCAGGTCCCGCAGAAGCCTTGCTGGCAGGAGTAGGCCTGATCCGGACGCACCCTGCGGACGGCGCTCAGGGCTGACTCGTCAGCCTCCACTCGCAGGCGGGTGCCGGTGTGCGCGAGCCGCAGGGCGAAAGTCTTGCCGCCGAGTACCAGGGGAGGGCTGAACCTCTCGTAGTGCAATGTGTCGATCTGAGGGTTGGGAATGTATGCGCGAATCGCTTCGATCATCGGGGTCGGGCCGCACGCGTACAGCGCGGCGCCTTGAGGGGCGAGGTCGATGATTCGGGCGGCGTCGGGCACGCCGTACTCGTCATCCGGCCATAGGTGGATTCCTCTGTTGCTCAAAAGGTTTTGAAGCTCGTGGATGAATGGCATCGAATCGCGGGTGCGTCCTGTGTAGACGAAGGTGAATCGATCGCCGCGCTGGACGGCGTCGCGGAGCATGGGCAGGATCGGGGTGATGCCGATGCCGCCGGCGACGAAGAGATATCCGTGCGGTGAGGTAATGAACGGGAACGCGTTGCGCGGTCCTTTCAGTGTCAGCTCGTCCCCCGCCTGAAGGGTGTGGACTTCGGCGGAGCCTCCGCCCCCACCGTTGCCCGGGTCGATGCGGCGCACCGCGATCCGGTAACTGCGCAGGTCGTCAGGGTCACTGGTGAGGCTGTACTGTCGCATCTTGCCGCTGGGAAGTAGCACGTCGACGTGGGCGCCCGGATCCCATGCGGGCAGGCGCGCACCGTCGGCGCGGGCGAACCACAGTGTTCGGACGCCGTCGCTCTGGTCCTCGATCCGGTTGATCCGGACGTGCAGGTCACGGTCGACATGGCCGAGCGCCTCGCGGCCGCTCCCGGAACGGTGGGCGGCCTTGGTCCACCACCGGCCGACGACGGCCTCAAAGAAGCGGTAAACGGCCTGGTCGGGGATGTCGACGCCAGCAGTGTAGCGGGCCGCACGGCCAGAGCACCGGCTTGGGATCAGTTCGGTGGCAACAGCATTGATCATTCATGCGCCTCGGCCAGCGCATCGGCGCGCAGGGCCGCCGGGGACTTCGCGAGGTAGGCGACCGCCTGCGAGGTTGAGCCTTCTTTGGCCGGATGATAGTTGGGTAGGAAGTACCTCCAGGAGGCCGAAGTGAACATGGCCAGGCCCGGTACGATGCGGCGCGCCTCGGCGGAAATGAGCCTACGTATTGCGGCGCGGGGCCGCTTGGTGGCATCGGGAATGGTTGGGTCGTTGGCCATCAGATGGCGCACGCCGCGCCACCACAGGGAAAACAGCAACATGCCGCCGACGCCGTAGGCGCGGAGCCGGCGCCAGTAGCGGCCGTCGACGTGCATAAAAACGTCATACGCGACCGTGCGGTGTTCGATCTCCTCGGCGCCGTGCCACCGAATGAGGTCGAGCATCGTCGGGTTGGCTTTGAGTTCATCCAGCTTGGGGGAGTTCAGTGACCAGTTGCCCAAGACTGCGGTCAGGTGTTCGATGCCGGCGATCATCGCCGCCCGCTCGACCAGCCATTCGTCCCTCGCGCGGCCCTGCAGGTCGCGGTCGCCCAGGATTTTGCGGAACATGGTTTCCAACTCGGCGACGTAGGGTTTGACATCGAGTCCGTTGGCGGTGAAATAGTCTTGTACATCTTGGTGGGAGGCTGCGTGGATGCCTTCCTGGCCGATGAATCCGATCACGTCCTCGCGCAGCCGTTCGTCGTTGATCATCGGCAGAATCTCGCTGAATACCTTGACGAACCAGCGCTCGCCCTCGGGCAGTAGCAGGTGCAGCACGTTGATGTAATGGGACGCGAAGTGTTCGCCCGGAATCCACCGGAAGGGTAGGCCCTTCCAGTCGAACTTCACGTTGCGTGCGTGTAGAGCTATCTTGTTGGGTTCGTACGAACGGTCCATTTTGGTGGCCATTTATCTACCTTCGTCTTGGTTCAGAGTGCGGTGACGAACTCGTTGAAGTGGGCGACGATCAGGTCGGGATTTTGCTCGACGACCCAGTGGTTTCCCGGGATTTCGCGGGAGCGCAGGTGTTCGACGTACGGTGCCGGTGCCTCCAGGGCGAGCGGCACGGTGACATGGATGTCGTTTGCTGGTGCGAGCACCAGTACCGGGCATACGGCGTGTGCGGGCCGCGGCGCCACCATCCGCGCGATGTTGGCGCGGTAGAGCTCGATGCCGTTGACAGCGTCCCGCCGTGGTCGATGCTGGCCCCGCTTTCGTTGCGCAATGGGGGTGCCGATGTGCTCCGAGCGCCGTACCAGCGCATCGACCACGCCGCGCCGCACGAGAAATTCCGGAAGGCGAGGCAGCTGGAAAGCGAAGACGTACCAGATGTCGGCAACCTGGCGGGCGAAGTTTCCTATGTAGCGGTGCCCGCTGCGCAGCCAGACGCCGGCCATATCCAGGCTCGGTCCCGATATCGAGGTAAACGACACCAGTGTGTGGTCAAACGCAGGGTCGGTCACCGCGCCCCAGCTTTGAATGGAGCCCCAGTCATGGGCCATGAGGTGAACTGGGGCACCGGGACTGGTCAACTGAATGACGGTCTCGAGATCGTTGCGCAGCTGTGCGATTCGATATCCTGCTTGCATGTCGGGTTGCCCCGAGGCGCCGGTGCCACGGACGTCGTAGCTGACTACGTGAAAGTCCTCGGCGAGGATCTCGGCTACCGGCCGCCATACGGTGTGGTCATCCGGAAATCCATGCACCAGGACCACGGTGGGCCGACTGCCGTCGCCGTGCTCGTAGATCGCGATCCGCACGCCGTCGCTGGCCACGGCGAAGCGGGTCGGGCTCCCGGCCGGCAGCGTGGTCGGCTGGTTCCTGACGGTGCTGGTATCGCCCTTCGCGTTCAAGACACCTCCTGGGTGTGGCGCTTCTCGGTGGAACGTGCGGATAGGTTTATCTCGGATCGACGAGTGAGACGATCTCGGGGACTGCGGTGAGGTCGGGCACAGCGAGGAAATCGGGCTGTTGATAGGCCGGGTTCGGGTAGTTGTAGTAGCCGGAGCCGGTGGCGACCCCGAGTTCCCCGCGGTCGAGGAACCGTTTCTTGATGTACTCGGCGTTCGCGATCATCTGGTTATCGCCCGCTTGTGCTCCCCAGTAGCTGAGCACGTCGTGGGCGGTCTTCATGCCGATGATGTCGAGCATGCCGATCGGCCCGAATCGGGCTCCGTTGACCATGAAGGTGCGGTCGATGTCTTCCGGGGTGGCGACCCCATTTGTCACCAGTGTCTGTGCAGCGTTGAGCAGCGGGACGACCCAGGTGTTGACGACATAGCCGTTCTGCTCTTTGCGCACGGGGATCGGTAGCATGCCGATCTCGATGGCGAACTCGGTGATGGCGGTCAGCGTCTGCGTGGAGGTTCCGGGGTGAGCCATGATCTCAGCAAAATTCATCGCCCAGATCATGTTGGCGAAGTGCAGGGCGCAGAACTTGTCAGGCCGACCTGTGGCAGCAGCGAAGTCACTGGGCAGGAAGGTTGAGCTGTTGGTGGCGATCACGGTGTGAGCAGGAACCAGGTCTGCGAGTTCCTTGTATACGCCGGTCTTGATGTCGGGAACCTCGGGGACGGCCTCGACGACGAGATCGGCGTCGGTAACCGCGTATTCCAGGTCGGTGGTGTAGCTGAGGCGATTCCGCGTGGACCGGATGTCGGCGCCAGTCGCGCCCATCTCGCTCACGTAGATCGCGGCGTACCCCTCGTGCGCCCGGTGACAACCCGCGATGGCGGCCTCGGAGATGTCGTAGACCACGACTGTTTTTCCCTTGAATGCGCTGTGCCAGGCGATCTGCCCGCCGAGCACACCCCCGCCGAGTACCGCCACCTTGTTGAGATCCGACACGTTCACACCACCCGCTCCACTGTCGATGAGTGGTCATCACCATCCGTGATGCCCATCACAACGCTGGCAGAAAGTGGTCACGAATACTTGACTTGCTGCGACGCAGAATTGTCTTTTGGCGACGCCGAAGCTGACTGTCGGAGGCCGCTCGGTCATACCCGCGCAGGAGTCTCCTCGGCGCGCCGGCCGCGACGCCGTCGGATGAGCGCACGCGGCGACTCGCCGTACCAACGGCGGCAGGCGCGGGTGAAGCTGCTCTGCTCGGCATATCCGAGGGCGCGCGAGATTTGTGCTGCCTGCATCCCGGTAGCGGCCAACTCCCACGCCAGCGTGCTGCGCAGATCGTCGAGGATCTCCTCGAACGTGGTGCCTTCGTTCGCGAGCTCACGCTGCAGCGTGCGGGGGTGAAGAGATACCGCCCGCGACACCCGACGCATGCTGGCCTGGTCGAGGAGGAGAAGACGTCGAGTCACATCGCGAACATGCTCGGCCAATGCGACATTGGGTCGCAGCCTGACCATGTATTCCTCCGCGAGAGCGAGCGCGGCGAGATCGCGATCGTCAATCGCGCGCGACAGATCGCCGGGTGCCAGCTGGATGGTGTTCAGGTCGCGGCCGAACTCGACATCGCACCCGAAGGCAGTACGGTAGCTTTCCAAGGGGGCCAGCCGGTCGTGCTGGAAAGTGACCTTCCTTGGCGTGAAACTGTCACCGATAACGACCCTGAACGCGCGCATGGCCAACGCCTGGTTCTTCTCGATCATCTGGCGGCGATCGCAGTCGTTGCGCAGGATCGTCGAGTAGGAGTACATCGCCGACGCGGAGGTACGTACCAACTCGGCGGTACCGGCTGGTGCGACATTCCGCAGGAATCGGCAAACGCTAGCGACTGCGTTGCCGACGGTATCAGCATTGCGCAACAGCACGCCCAAAGGTCCCAGTGCCGCAATGCCCTGACGGCCTCCAAGCCGTAACCCGAAATCCGGACTGTCCAACTGACGCACCGCGTCTCCCAGCACGGCTGCCGCGTCCTCGTAACGGACATACCGGTCGAAATCCTCAATGGCGAGCGGATCGATACCGTGTGCCCACAGTAGCTGGTCGGCGTTTCCGCCGAGTTCGGTGACGAGTTCGCCCGCCTTGGAGATCACCGTGCCGCGTATCAAATAGGCCATGGCCCTTTTAGCGGCAGGCAGTTGTCGCATGGCGACAGTACTGTTGCCATGACCTGGAAACCCTCGACAGATATGAGAGCAATGATTCCTACGTTCTTCGCGTCGGTAGTGACCGGAATGACTTCAGCTGATTCGCATTTGGAGTTTCCTGTGTCCAGTCGTCGGCGCTGCCCCGGGTATGCGTGTGCCGAGATTCTCAAGGCCGGGGGTTGACTACCGAAGGGAGCCGGTGTCTATGACGAAGCGGTACCGGACGTCGCTTGACAGCACGCGTTCGTAGGCCGCGTTGATGTAGTCCGGTGTGATCACTTCGATTTCGGTGACGATGTCGTGTTCTGCGGCGAAGTCGAGCATCTCCTGCGTCTCGGCGATACCGCCCATGAGTGAGCCTGCCACGCTTCGCCGCCCTGCTGCGAGTGGGAAGGCGGGCACTTCGAGTGGGCGAGCCGGCATGCCGAGCTCGACTAGGGTGCCACCCGTGGCGAGCAGTCCGAGGTAGTCGCCCAGGTTCAGCTTCGCCGAGACGGTGTTGAGGACAAGATCGAAGCCGCCGGCGAGGTCGGTGAACGTGGTGGGATCGCTGGTGGCCCGGTAGTGGTCGGCACCCAGGCGCAGGCCGTCTTCCATTTTCTTCAGCGACTGGCTGAGCACCGTCACCTCGGCACCCATCGCCTTGGCGAACTTGAGTGCCAGGTGGCCCAGACCGCCAAGGCCGACGATGGCGATCCGTTTTCGGGGTCCGGCGCCCCACGACCGTAGTGGGGAATACACCGTGATGCCCGCACATAGTAGTGGTGCCGCCGCGTCGAGCGGGATGGCGTAGGGAATGCGCAGCACGTAGTTCTCGTCGACGACGATCGCCCCGCTGTACCCACCCAGCGTGGGTTGGCCGTCAGGGCCAACCCCGTTGTAGGTCAAGACCATCCCGCTACCGACGCAATGCTGCTCTAAATTGGCGCGGCAGTTCGGGCACTCCCGGCAGGAATCGACGTAGCAGCCAACACCCACCCGATCGCCTACCTTGTGTCGGGTGACCGAAGAGCCGACCGCGGCGACTACGCCGGCGATCTCGTGTCCGGGCACCACCGGGTAGGCGGCGGGACCCCATTCGCTCTTGGCGATGTGGATGTCGGTATGGCAGATACCCGAGAAGTGAATGTCGATGGCGACGTCGTACGGCCCGACATCGCGTCGTTCGATGGTCACCTTGCTCAGTGGGTCAGTGGCCGACGGTGCGGCGTAAGCGTAGGTGCTGGTTGTCATACGAGCCCTTCCATCTGGCGGTTGATTCCGAATCCGCAAGTGCGCAATGGACTTTGACGAAGACGTCCTCTTGCTCGGCCTTGGGGTTTCCATTTGCTGCATAGTCAAGTGGAGCCAATTTACGTCGGTGGCAGATACCGTTGCTCGTGCGTTCGCTACTAGTCCTCGGCATCCGATTGTGGTGAGACGACAACCAGCCACCGGCCTGGTCACACATCGAGATCCGCCCGCTACTGTTTCCGCGGGAGGACAACGATCTTCGCGTCGCGTTCGGGGTCTGCGAGCCGGTCGAAGGCCTCGGGTATGTCAGCAAGGGTTACGGTGCTGGTGATCAGCGGCGCGACCTGGAGTTTGCCGGTGGCGAGGTGGTCGAGTACCTCGGCGTACTCCTGCGGGGAGAAGGCCATGGCGTAGATCAAGGTGAGTTCCTTGATGGAGGCGACCGTCGGCTGGAATGTGTCGGGCTGCATGCAGACGCCGGCGACGATCACTTTGGCGCATCCGGCAGCGCCGGCGAGCACTTGCTCGATGACACCTGGTACGCCAACACATTCGAATATGGCCTGAGGTCGGAAGCTGCCGGGCACCAGCATCGTCTGTCGTGCCATCCGAGCAGGGTCGTCGGTCCGCGCCGCGGCACGCCAAGCGTCATAGGGTGAGGTCAATCGCGGATCGACAACCACATCGGCACCCAATGCGGTGGCCAATTCGCGACGAGTGGGCGAGAAGTCAGCAGCAATGATGGGGGTGTGGCCGCGCATCTTCAACGCGGCGATCACCGCGAGGCCGACTGGACCGCATCCGATCACCAACGGAACATCGTTGGGGCCGAGGTTTCCAGCATTCACTGCATGCAAGGCGACCGCCATCGGTTCGGCGATGGCGGCGATTTCGTCAGCCATGGTGTCGGGGATCGGGAACATCAGGTCTTCCGAGAGGAGCATGTACTCGGCGTATCCGCCCGGGGTGTCCGGTCCGCCGTAGCCGATCAGCAAAGCTGGATCGCGCAGCAACACACCAGGTGAGGCCACTCTCGTACCGGGGGCGAGAGTGCCTCTACTCCCAGGACCGTACGCCACCACTTCAGCACAGAACTCGTGCCCCATCACGACTGGAGAGTTGATGTCGAAAAGCACATTTCCGGTGGCCAGTTCGGACGCTGCGAGCAACTCAGCGGTGTGGGATCTGCAGTGCAGGTCACTGCCGCAGATACCGGTGGCGCGCACCTTGACTAAGGCCTCGCCCTGTCTCGGCTGAGGTACCGCGATGGATCGTACTTCCAGCTGACCATACTGGAGTACGACAGCTCTCATCGTCGTCGGCACTGCTGGTCCGGTCGGTCCGGTCGCTCTGGTCAACGGACAGCCTCCGTTCGATTAGTGCTTGGGAACGCCCGCCTCTAGGCGGGCTATGACGATCGTCACAGTGATGTCGACATGATTCTTGCCATGTGACGACAGAGAGTTGGCATTCGGTGACAGCAGCACCTAGGTGAGCCGATGATGCTGCGTTGCAAGGCCGTTAGCGGGTCACGTTAGCGCAGCAGTGCACGGCGGAAATCCCGCACCGCCGAGGAGTTGGACAGCCTCGGTGGTGACTTCCATGGCTACATCGGAGGCGAAGCACTTGGATGCGGCTGAGATGAATCAGAGGTTGGCTTCCCGCGTTCGGCTCGCGCCGCCACGACGTACACCATCAATCGTGTCGCCCCGACCTTCATCGCCACATCGGCGTGCATGGAATATCCGCCCTGGAAGCTGCTGATTGCGGTACCGAACTGTCTGCGATCCTTGGTGCATGTGATCGTGGAACCCAGCGCGCCGTGCGTGACGCCTACCGCTTGAGCGCCGATGGTCGGGCGCGTGTGGTCGAGTGTGGCCGGGGCCGTCTTGAACCGCGCGCCGAGCTCGCTGATCATTCGATCACCTGGGATGCGGCGGTTCTCGAAGAACAGCTTGGTGATGGGGCTGCCCTTGATGCCTAGCTCTCTTTCTGTCGGCCCTACGGTGAAACCGTCGTCATCAACGCACCACGAATGCCGAGATCCCGCTTGCTCCTCGTTCGGGATCCGTCTCTGCCCCGGGTGGTCCTTACATTTGCTACCAAAGATTCTGAATTTCAATGGATTTCGCGGGTCGTCAGCGTGGTCTCTGCTACGAATTTGAGGATGCACTCGGCGAATTCGTCGGGTTTCTCGATCTGCGGCGCGTGCCCGACACCAGCGAACAGTTGCGTCTGTGCGTGGGGGAGCGCGCGCTGCGCGGAAGCAAGATGGTGTGGCGGCAGGACCTTGTCGCGGTCTCCCCACATGATCAGTGTGGGTCGTGGGTGCCTGGCTGCGCTGGCCAATAACTCGCTACGCCAGCCGGATTTCACGCCGCGCCAGGTGGCGAGGCCGCGGGCGACCTGGAGCATGGTAATGCCCGCGCCAGGCTGCTTTGCGATGGCCAGCGCATGGTTGATGCGATCTCGGGTGGCTAGTGCAGGATCGGCATAGATCATGCGTTCGGTGATCAATGCGCCGGCCCGTGTCGTGAGTCGAGTCATGAGTTCGCCGACCACGGGTATGGTGAGCAGTCGCACGGTCAACGCCACATCGGATCCGAAACCAGCGGAGTCGACCAACACCAGACTGGCCACGCGGTGGGGCTCTAGGGCTAGAACCTGAAGTGCAATCGCGCCCCCGAGAGAGTTACCGACAATGTGCAACGGCCGTAGCTCTCCGATAGCCCGGACGGTCTCGATCACACTGACTGCCAGTGCTTTCAAGGTAGCGGGTTGTGGTAGAGCAGCGGAGAAACCGAAACCAGCGACGTCTGGAGCGATGAGTCGATGATCGGTGGCAAGGCGTGGGTATTGTGGTGCCCAGTCCTCCAAGCTGCGACCGATCCCGTGCAGCAGCAGTATGGGCGGATCGTCCGGGTTTCCTTCGAGGCGAACGCGGGCGCGTCTGCCGCCGACTTCGACTATGGCCGGCGTTGTCATACGGCCGCTGTTTCGACGGGAGGTTGCACGGCCGTGGCCACGGTGTTCTTGGTGAAGCTCAATGCCGGATCATCGACCACCCCCAGTAGCACGCGGTCAAGTGAATAGTCTTGTTCGGCACTCCACGGGGCGTTTGTCCCGCGCTGTGGAAACAGATGTGTGGACCGGGTGAAGTATCCCGACGACATGTCGATATAGGGACGGTGTGTGCCTTCGTGTCCGTCGGAAACCGGGGTGACGGTGGTGTATCCGTGACGGTCCATGTGAGCCAGTAGCTGGCACACGTAGTCGGTGACCAGATCGACTTTGAGGGTCCACGCATTGTTGGTGTAGCCGATGACGAACACGAAATTCGGAATGCCGCTGAGCATCACTGACTTGTGTGTGAGGTGGTTGTGGGGGTCGATGTGCCGGCCGTCGACGTTGAGGTCGATCTTGCCGAACGGCACCATGTTCAAGCCGGTGGCTGTCACGATGATGTCGGCGGGCAGTTCGTGGCCCGATTCGAGCAGTATTCCCGTTTCGGTGAACCGCTCGATCCGGTCGGTGACTACCGAGGCCGCGCCCCGAGAGATGGCCTTGAACATGTCTGAGTCGGGCACCATACACATCCGCTGGTCCCACGGGTTGTATTCGGGATTGAAGTGCGTGTCAACGGGATAGCCCTCAGGCAGTGCTCGGGTATTCGCCCAGCGGACCAGACGGCGTACGAGCTTGGGATAACGTTGGCTTGCGCCGTAAAGAAGCTGCATACGCCTGATATTGATCTTGCGGGTGATCGTCGATGCGGTGGTGTCAGGAAGCACTTTGCGAAGTCCATGGGCGATGGGATCCTGGCGGGGGATGGGCAGCACGTAGGAAGGTGACCGCTGCAGCATGGTGACGTGCCTGGCCTTCGTTGCCATCGCCGGGAGCAGGGTCACCGCGGTGGCACCGCTGCCGATGATCACGACGGTTTTTCCGGTGTAGTCGAGGTTTTCAGGCCAATGCTGGGGGTGGATGATCAGTCCGCCGAAGTCGTTGCGGCCTTCGAAGTGGGGGGTGTAGCCCTTGTCGTAGTCGTAGTATCCGGACGCTGAGACGAGCATGTTGCACGTGACGTCGAACTGGGCGCCATCACTCGTGCGCTCCATGGTGACAGTCCAGCGTTCCCGTTCCCGCGAGAAGTCCGCGCGCAGCACTTTGTGGCCAAGGTGCAGGTGGGGGGTCAAGTTGTATTCGGCGATCGTCTCGTAGAGGTAGTCGAGAATCTCATGGCCGTTGGCCAGGGCATTGTCTTTGGTCCACGGCCTGAAGCCGTAACCAAAGGTGTACAGGTCCGCGTCGGATCGGATACCCGGATATCGGAACAGGTCCCATGTTCCGCCGATCGCATCGCGGGCTTCGACGATGGCGAAGGTGCGGCCCGGTTGTTGTCGCTTCAGTTGGCATCCCAGCCCGATGCCAGAGATTCCCGCTCCTACGACCAGCACGTCGACGTGATCTAAAGCGCTGCGGAGACGATTAGGTGGGGTCACGGGCGGTGCCTTTCACTCAGTGCGTGTTGTTGTGCTTGAGGTCACAACGTAGGCCTCTGGTCGGGTACGTCGCTCGTCGAACGACACCAAATTCCCCGTTTTCGTTGTTGTCGGATCACAAGGGTGAGTACATTCCAACAGCGTGGAAGTGCAGTGGTTGCCGGTCAAAGAACCTGAGGCGCAGCGGGTGTGGCGAGATGTGTTGCGGCCGGTTGCTGCGCAGCTGCGTACTGCAGCCTCGGAGCTGGCTGCCCAACTCGTCGACTTTGCCAAGGCCAAGATACCCGCGACACTGCCCGATGCTCAGACTGTTCAAGAAGCGCTGGGTAGCACCGAGGAGAGTTTGCGGCAATTGGCCCAGATCATCGAGGTCGCCGCGGACCCGGCACAGGTTGCCCTGCCGCCATCGACACTGGCAATATTTCGTTCGGCGGTGTGGCGGAATCTCCCTTCCACCGACTACACCAGGTTCTATCGTCTGGCCCAGGATCAGCTGTGGCAGTGGCTCTTTGACACGATCACGACAAGCACTCGCGACCCCGACGATCGAGAATTCGCGGTGAGACTAGCTACGCTCTGGCTGTTCGCCTTTGTTGATAGCGCTGTAACGCGCGCCAACCAGGCTTACGAGGAGGAACGCGAGACGTGGCTGCGGGGCGCAGCCGCGACACGCGCAGTCGTTATCGAGGACATTCTTGGCGACCGTGAAAGAGACAGTTCGGCGGCCTCGAGACGTTTGCGGTACGAACTCGCACGACACCACATCGGGATGATCGCCTGGGTTGATCACCTGCCGGATAATGGTGACGCATTGTCGGGCCTAAGCGCCGCGGTGGCCGAAGTGTCCCGTGTTGCGGGGGCTGAGCACAACATCAGCCACCCCACCGGGTCGCTGGCGCTGGGGGCCTGGCTCAGCAGCCGCCGACCTTTTTCCGCCCATCTATTGACGGCATTAGATTCGCAGAGACAGACGGTAAATCTGCCTATAGGTGTGCACGTCGCAGTGGGGGAGCCTGGGTACGGTCTCAAAGGCTTTCGACGGACCTTCGTTCAGGCCGGCCACGCCCGCCGAGTGGCTTCATTGACAGCGCACGATGGCATTTCAGTCACTCATTATCGAAAGGTTGCGGTCGCCGCTATGTGTACCAGCGACCTCGATCATGCGTCGGCTTTTGTCGCCTCGACACTAGGGCGCCTGGCCGAGGACGATGAAGCTACCTACCGCCTCGCAATCACCCTGGCAGCCTATCTCAGAGAGGACCGCAGCCGGACCCGCGCCGCGGCTCTGCTCAGAGTGCATCCCAACACCGTGAGTTACCGCGTCCACCGTGCCGAAGAACTTCTGGACAAGACTGTAAACCGCGACTCACTCGATCTGCAGGTTGCACTTACGCTGCTTCCCGCAGTCCGTGAACTGCTGCACGAGAGCGGAGAGCGCGGGCATATCTAGTGGGTGCGTAGTTCTTTTCGGAGGATCTTGCCGGAGGCCGATTTTGGAATGGTGTCGAGGAACTCGACCTGTCGCACCTTCTTGTAGGGGGCCACATGCCCGGCAACGTAGGCGATGACCTCGTCTTCGAGAAGATCAGAGTCGGGGGCACGGACCACGAAGGCTTTGGGTATCTCTTCGCCATCATCGTCAGTGACCCCGATGACGGCGGCGTCAGCAATGGCGGGGTGGGTCAGCAGCAGTGCTTCAAGTTCTGCAGGAGGGACTTGGTACCCCTTGTACTTGATGAGTTCCTTTAGCCTGTCGACGATGTAGACCCGGCCGCGGTTGTCGACCTGAGCCAAATCACCGGTGTGCAGGAATCCGTCTTGGTCGATTGTTGCCGCTGTGGCGGCGTCATTTCCGAGGTAACCGGTCATGACGTTGGGACCCTTGACCCACAGCTCGCCAGGTTCGCTTCGGCCCGAACTGGGTGCCGTGATCTCGCGTCCGGTGGCCGGATCGACAATTTTATTGAGTGTGTTGGCGATGGGCCACCCACACGAATCGAGCGGGGCGATCTCGCCGAATTGTGTATATCCGCCATCAATTGGCATGAAGTGACTGACCGGGCTCAGTTCACTCATCCCGTAGCCCTGGATCACTTGCGTGTCGAGTCGTTTCGCCACGGTATTTCCGAGCGCGGCGTCGAGCGGGGCAGCGCCCGACACCAGAGCGCGCAACGACGACACATCGAACTCGTCGACCAGGGGGTGTTTGGCCAGGGCTACTGCGACCGGTGGCGCGATGAATCCATAGGTGACACCGTATTTTTGAATCGCATCCAAGAACTCGACTAAACCAAACCGCGGCATCACGATCAGTGTTGCGCGTTCGATCAGCGCAGCGTTGAGCAGCATCGTCATTCCGTAGATGTGGAAGAACGGTAGAACTGCCAGTACCTTGTCGTCCGGGCCCAGTCCGAGCAGCGGCCGCACCTGCGAGACATTAGCGATTAGATTGCGGTGGCTGAGCATCACGCCCTTGGGGACTCCGGTAGTTCCAGAGCTGTAGGGCAATGCAGCCAAATGGGTCGCGGGATCGAAATCTAGCTGCGGCGCTATAAAATTCGCCGCCAGCAGGTCATCAAGGCTGGGATGGCCGCATGCGGCCGTGCCATCGCCGTCGAGGACGATCAAATCCTCTGGGGTCATCCCCGCCGTGCGGGCAGCCTCTGCCGCCGGCGCTAGCAGCCCGCCGACCGTGATCAGGCACGTGGCACGTGAATCGATGAGCTGTTTGGCAATGTCTGCCGATGTGAACAGTGCGTTGATCGTGGTCGCTGTGGCGCCATTGCGGAGAATGCCGTGGAAAGCCGCGGCGAACAGTGCTGAGTTCGGGGCAAGCAGACCCACCACGTCGCCGACGCGGACGCCGCGCGCCGCCAGTCCAGCGGCGATACCGTTGACCTGCTCGACCAATCGTCGGTAAGTCGTCGGGTGTCCGGTCGGAACATCAATGATCGCGACTCGGTCGAGGTCGGTGTCGGTCAGGCCCGAGAACAGGCTGTCGAACACACTCTTGTCGGGTATGGCGATATCAGGGAAAGGGCTAACGATGACCATGCGGGGTTTGAGTATCCATTCATTGGGTCGCCCACTGCTGCACGCGGATACAGTCGTGTCCAGCTGCAGCAGTCACGGGGGAAGCAACAGTGTGGCACATGAAAGCTACGGAATCGGGTTCCAAGAACGCTTGTCCGCCGAGCTCAAAGAGTCCTTGAGTACTTGTGGCGAATGGACAAGTCGGCGTGACGGCGTGCAACTGGCAACACGCACGCGCCGGGCCCGCTGAACAGCGCAGTCCAGCCAGTCATTACAAGGTAATGACCTGATCGGGCGGATTGCCCTCCAGCGCCGTGTAGAGGTCTGGGAAGCAACCCACACTCACCCCGGGCACCGTGCCCTTGGGCGCGACGCCGCCTGGGCCCCCAGGCGTGCCCTCGGCCAACCCGCGTTCGACCGAACATTGATCGCACATCATCAACAACATGCCGCGTTCCTGGGCCACTTTCGACAGTCGTTCGCCAATTGGATCGCCGGCGCGAAGAACATAGGTGTTGTCGTCGAAGAAGAACATGCCCACAACGTCAGCCCCGTGGCCCTGGGGATACCCACTGCGCCCTTCGAGCTGGGGCAGGATCATCTTGCCCAGTTTGTAACTCGCGGTGTGTCCAGAGGTTGAGAACACGTAGGCGACCTTCATGTACTTTCCTTTCTTCGGTGGCGGTGACTGTCGGCCTGCTCTGCCGCAGGAACCAAAACGAATCGCCGATCAGCCGTAGGTGAGGGCGATTCGCTGAGAATCGACGCACACATCGATCTCAACTGCGTTCTCGGCAACGCGCCGCCATGTGCTGCTGGCGCGCCCGTCGATCGTCATGGTGAACTCGCCTGAGATGTCTAGCGTGTCGACAGAGAAGGCCGTTCGATCACCCTGCCGGGTCGGTGTTGCGGCGTAGGTATCGATTTCAAGAGTCTTTTTGGCTGCGTCATGGTGGGTTCTGCGGATCCCCATGGTGGGATAGTCCACCCCGCGGAGGGTGGGCTCCTCGTGGATGGAAAGGTTCGGAGAATTGAAGACTCGCGCCCACGCTCCCGGTTCGGCACACTCGATCATTGACAGCGTCGCGTTGAGCTGCCCGCGGGGCCACAGCGAGTTTTCCTGAAACCAGAAGGCGAACCGAGAGTTGCTCTCCCCGAAGAACTTCGGCTCAAATTGTCGTTCGGCCACCTCGCGGAGCCGATCCCATGTGGTGGCGTCGCCGAGTTCGCGGGCCATCCACAGTGCAGTTGACAGTAGTTGGGGGTCATCAGCGAGCTGGACGACGGGCACCTTGGGGTTGTTCCAGCCGAGTTGGCGCATAGCCGACTCGTAGAGGTCGATTCCGAGTTGCTCATCCTGGGGTGACAGATAGTGCAGCAGAATGAGGGCGCTATAGGCATTGACTGTCCCAGGGAAGGTCATCGTCGCGTCCTCGATTGGGTCGTAATAGAAAGCAACCCAATCGATCCTGCCCTTGCGGTCGCGCCCCATGTAGTGTCTTTGGGCGTACCTCATCCAGTCGCGGAACGACTCGTTTACCGATGTCCCGAGGACAGCGTCGTACAGCTGTAGACCGAGGCCGGCAGCGCTCATGCAGAAGGGCCAGATCTTGGTGTTCTCACAGTGTGCACCCTGCGGGCGCGCACGCAGCTGGTCGGAAATGAACCGGGCCATTCGCTCGTGAGTCCATGTGAATTGACGATTCTGATATCCCGTGACCTGAAACTCGTCAGTCTCCGAGGAGGAGCCGGAGATGTAGCGTCGAATGCTCATCAGCAGCGTCAGCCAACCACGGTAGAACAGGTTTCCGTCGCAGCCGATCGGGTCGGGTTGCAGACCCCAGGGCTCAACACCGTTGCCCGTCCAGCCCGGCAACGCATAACGACCTCGTAGGTGCTCCGGTGCGACCGTCAGCCACTCCGGGGGATAGCGATCGACGTTGGGATCAGGACCGATCAGTGTATTCCAGTCCACGGCACCCCAAAATGACTGGTATCTCCCGATCAGCTCATCAAGGATTCGCACGTACCCCTCACGCCAAGCGGGTGTGCACTCCATCATCATCGGAAGCACATAGCCCATCTCGGCGATGTCGAACCGGGGGAATGCGCACATCGGTGGCTCGCTGTAACGATCCCACCACGGGTGCGGCTCACCTTGGTCTGACCAGTCGTCGGGTGTGGTGGCCTTGTCCCACATGAAGCGCAGCCAGCCGAGGCTGCGCTCATTGAGACCCGTTGCACGGGTACTGGTCGTCCACTCGTGAAGTGGCTGTTGCGGCTGCGTTGTGCTGAGTCGGTTCAGTTCGGCCGCGTCAGCCATCAGGGCTCCAAAACAGGTTCATCGGTGGCCGAACGCACCTGGAGCAATGTGGCTCGGGCCCGCCACGCCGCGGTCCACTCCGGATCGAGCCGGATCACGCTGGGCTCTATGATAATTCGCTCCACACCACACGCAGCTGGGTCGTGTGCGAGGTAACGGCCGGGCAGTTCCGACCGCGGCCCAGCTGGTCGACCGCGCTTGAAGAACATGCGCGTCAATCCGTGAAACCACAATAGGACGAAGGCGCTACCGTGGAGCTGCACCGAGCCGTCATGCAGACCGGTCACAACTCGATCGACTGTCTTGGCCGAAGCGAGTGTACGGATAGCCTGGCTACTGGTCTTGAAGTGGACGGCGCACTCGGGATTCTGGACTCGCCCCCCCTTCGACACAACGCGACGGTGTGTCGCGTCGAAAACCCAATAGCGACTTACGCGCGTGCCGGCGGAAAGCTCGAACGTGAGCGACTTTGTGATCTGCGCTCGCAATCTCGGCAGGTATCGCGACCCCGATGTCATGACCGTTCCGAGGGTCCAAAGAGTCACGGTGAGGAGCATGTCGCTCATTGGGCGATTCCAGGAAACTCGTCGCCAGAAGTATTGGGTGACAACCTAATACGTGCGGAGGTGGGCTGTAGGTGTTCCACCAAGAAGTCGCCTTGCTCGGAAACCAGCTTCTCGAAAGCGGATCCCACATAGAACTCGAAGTGTCCGTAATCGTATGTCCGGACATCGGCGGCTGGAATCCCGCTCAGGTGGCGACGTGTCGGACCAGCCGGTGCCACGGTGTCGGATGCACTGACGCAGATCAATGATGGAACAACGAGGCGGCGAGCCACACGCCCAGGTCGGTAGGGCAGGATGCTCAGCACGGACCGAGCTGCTGCCTCGTTACGCCAATGGTGACCTGCCGGCACGAGGGCTTGCATCCCGTCGAACGAGTCCGGCGTACTCATCAAGGCGACGACATTCATCTGCCCTGCGACCGGTATCGACACCGGCGGTTTTCTGCGCAACGCCGCCACGAGATCTGCGACCACCGGGGCAATCAGCGCAAGCGCGCGTCGTGGGCCCAGTGCCAGTGCGGACGCCAGCCCATCGGTGAAAGGACATTGGGCGACCATCGCGATGAGGTCCGGGTGACGGGCGGCCGTGACAAGCGCATGACCGCCGCCGAGCGAACTACCCCAGATGGCGACCCGCGTCGAATCAATCTCCGGCCGAGTACGCGCGTAGTCGATGGCGGCATCCCAGTCCTTCAACTGCTGCCTCATCGATAACACCTGGCGGGGGTGTCCGCCGCTGTCGCCGAGCCCACGGTAGGTGAAAACCAGCGTAGCCAGGCCCCTTGCGGCGAATCGTTCCGCGTAGCGGTCAAGCCCCAACTCACGAGTCGCGCCGAGCCCGTGCCCCATCACCACGCCAGGAACGGGCGAATCAGCGCTTGCGCCGGCCGGCAAGTACAGCCATGCGGCACACCACGAAGGACCCGATGTGAAGTGCACGGTCTGGCGCGTGACACCGTGCTTGCCGACAGACTCGATACTGTTGGATCCCAAGGAAGTTGGTCCTCCAGTTGCACGGCCGCGCGCGCGGGCGGCCTCCAACCCGCCGGTCCGGTAAACCGGCAATTCCCCGTCTCGGGCGGTTTCGCTGAGGTAGTCGAGCATGATGGCTTGTGCTTCGGCCTGAGGCAATGACGCAAGGAATTCCGCCCGCTCATGCCGCAGGCCGGCTTGGAGCCCCCTGGCCTCGCCCACCTCGACGGCCCGCTTGATCGCGGCGATGGCCGAGACCGGACGACTTGCCAGCACATTCGCTAGCGCGACCGCTCGTGTTACCACTTCGGGCTGAGCCACCACCTCGTCGACAGCGCCCAAGGCGAGCGCCTCGTCCGGCGACAGCCCAACTCCGTCCAGCATCAATCGCCGAGCACGATGGGATCCGACGAGCATCGCCAGTCGCTGGGTGCCGCCGGCGCCGGGGGCGAATCCGAGCAGTACCTCCAAGTGTCCGATCACGTGGGGGCCATTGGCCATCACTCGGGCGTCACACGCCCAGGAGATTTCGGCTCCCAGCCCGAGCGCCGACCCGTTGAGCGCTGCGACGAAAACCGTGGAACTCCTGGACATCAGGCGCAACGTCTTGTGCATCTGGTCGAGTTGCACAGCTCCCTGGATCGGGGTTCGACGCGCCAGCCACCTGGTGATGGGGTTGGAGTTCATCAACGAGGCCAACCACACGACGACCGACATCACTCGCCAACCCAGCGGAGGGACAACCGCACCGTCGCGCTGCAACCAGGACAGATCCGCGTGACTGACGAATCGATCCGGCTGTGACCCCGTGAGGACCACGGCCCGAATGCTCGGGTCACGGTGTGCCCGTCGAACCAAAGCAGCCAAGTCACCGGCCTGTCCGCGGCTGAACAGGCCGTGCGGATCGGTTTCGAGCCGGGCTACGAGCACCCCGTCCTCTCGAAGCTCCACCCTGATCGACCGCAGATCTGCAGCCGATCGCGTTAGTAGAACTTTGTTACACATGGTGGCGACTGTAGTGTTACCGATCACAGCTAGCAACCCCCGATGTCAGTGCTGCAACGATGGACCGCCATGGCAGATCATCTCCCCTCGCCGCGGCTCAGTCGGGCTGCGGCCGTCAACGCATTGGTGCGTGCGGCAACCGACCTCTTGGCGCAGGAGGGCCCTCACCAACTCAAAGCGCGGACAGTCGCCGCGGCCGCCGGAATGTCAGCCAGCGCTGTGTACCACCACCTTGGTGGACTTCCAGAACTGCTACAGGCCGTCGTGGACCTCGGCTTCGCAGAACTTGCTGACCGATTCGTGCGAATCGGCAGTACATCCGATGCAGTAGCAGATCTGTTCGAGCACGCTCTCACGATGCGGCACTTCGCACAGGCGAACCCGCACCGCTACGACCTCATGTTCGGACTATCCACGCGCGGCACCTACCGTGCATGGCAACCCGAGCGCCGTGGCGGCCAATCTGAAATGTTCCGTGACGCCTACGATCAACTTGTCGCAGCATGCCGACGAGTACTCAGCGAGCATCCCTATGACTCTGGCGATCCCGGATCCCTGGCGGACCAGCTGTGGTGCTGTGTGCACGGATTCGTGACGTTGGAGATGGGTGCGCATCTTGGCGAGAACTCGGTCGAAGGGGTGCTGAAACCGATGACCGTCAACGTCATCTCCGCCTTCGGGTTGCCACGTGACGCTGTGGAGAGGTCTCATACTCGTGCCCTCACACGTTTGGGAACCGACCTCTGAGGTTGAATGCCAAACTGCCAACTGGATTCGGGTGTGCAAGTTCGACAGACCGGTGAGCAAGACCCCGGGAGGGGAAGCCAAAGTCGGTGGAGGCTGCGCTCACGTCTGGGCAGCTCCGAAGTGACGCAGCGCAGGGCGGTCGCAAACCTGCGATCACCAGATCAGCGCGTCCGAAGATCCTTACGCAGGATCTTGCCCGACGCCGATTTCGGTACGGCGTCGATGAATTCGACCCGTCGCACCTTCTTGTAGGGCGCCACGTGCGAGGCGACGAAGTCCATGACCGCGGTCTCGTCCAGCGAGGCGCCGGCCTGTTTGACGACGAACGCTTTCGGGATCTCTTCGCCGTCGTCATCGGTGACACCGACCACGGCGGCGTCGGCGATATCCGGGTGGGTCAGCAGCAGCGCTTCCAACTCCGCGGGCGGCACTTGATAACCCTTGTACTTGATCAGCTCCTTGAGGCGATCGACGATGTACACGCACCCGTCGGAGTCGACACACGCCATATCGCCGGTGTGCAGAAAGCCGTCGGCGTCAATGGTTTCCGCGGTGGCTTTGTCGTTACCCAGATAACCGGCCATCACGTTGGGACCGGAGAACCACAGCTCCCCGGTCTCGCTGCGCCCCGACTCCGGAATCCCGATCTCGGCGCCGCTGGCCGGATCGACGATCTTGCTGACCGCATTCGGCACGGTCCAGCCGACCGAGCTCAGCGGTGCTGTCACTCCGATGGACTTCTCGCCACCATCGAAGGGCATGCAGTGGCTCACCGGTGAGAGCTCCGACATGCCATAGCCCTGCACCATCCGGCATCCGATCCGCTTGGCTACGGCGTGGCCCAGGTCCTCGTCCAGGGGAGCCGCCCCTGACATCACGACCTTCAGCGACGACAGGTCGAACTCGTCGACCACCGGGTGTTTGGCCAGCGCGACGGCCACGGGCGGAGCGATGTAGCCGACGGTGCAGCGATGATCGGCGATGTTGCCCAGGAACGCCTGAAGATCGAACGACGGCATCACCACCAGTCGTGCCCGCGCCCGCAGAGCGGCGTTGAGCAGCACCGTCATTCCGTAGATGTGGAAGAACGGCAGCACGGCGATGATCACATCGTCGGAGGTGATGCCCTGGATGGGGCTGAACTGCGCCACGTTGGACACCAGATTGCGGTGAGTCAGCATGACGCCCTTGGGATTTCCCGTCGTCCCTGAACTGTAGGGCAGTGCCGCCAGGTGGGTGGAGGGATCAAAACTCACGGTGGGCGCGTCGGCGCCGGAGGCCAGCAGGTCGTCGGCGCTGGGGTGGCCGCCCGAACCTGCGTCCGCCTCACCGGGTCCGTCGAGCACCACCACCTCGCTGGGGGACAGGCCCGCGTGCGCGGCGCCTTCGGCGGCCTGGGGCAGCAGCGCCGACACGGTGACGAGCATCTTGGCGTGCGCGTCGGTGAGTTGCTTGGCGATGTCTTTCGCGGTGAACAGCGCGTTGATGGTGGTGGCGGTGGCACCGGCGCGCAGGATGCCGTGGAAGGCGATCGCGAATCCCGAGCTGTTGGGTGACAGCAGGCCCACCACGTCGCCGACGCCGATCCCACGATCGGCCAGTGCACCGGCGAAGGCGTCGACTCGCGTCACCAGATCGCGATAGGTCAGCTCGGCTCCCGTGGGCGCATCCACCAGCGCCACCCGATCGGCGTCGGACTCCGACAGGTCGCCGAAGAGGTAGTCGTAGACGCCGGTGTCCGGAATCTCGACCTCGGGGTAGGGGCTGGCAAATGTCACGTCGCTCCTTTGGTTTCGAGTTGGTGGATCAGCTTCTTGGTGGCCACGAGCCGGTACGACGTGTCGATCAGTTCGGCCACCTCATCCCAATCCGGGCCCGCATCGGCTCTGTCTGCGGTGAGATCCAGACCCAGCCACCCCGAGGGGCCCAGGTACATCGGATAGAAGAACCGCGAGTCCTGCTCCAGCGCGGGGCGCTCGGTCTCGCTGGGCTTGATCAGGATCGAGTAAGGGTAGGTCACCTGCTCGCCGGTGGCCTTGGAGCTGCCGCCGTACCAGACGAAGCTCTTGTTCGCGTAGAACACCGGCCGGCCGTGAGAGATCTTCTCGAACGCTCCCGGGAATCCCAACGCGATCCGCCGCACATCCGCCAAGCCGAAATCGTCATCGCGAAACATGATCGGATGCGGCATGCAGCCCAGGTTAGCCAGGCCGCGATCGGTGTCGGTCCGTTTCGCTAACGTGAGAACGTGAGCTCACCCGAGACAGCGCCAGATCCAACGACGGAAGCCGACCACAGCGCTGCCGACTTGCGCAGGCAGTGGCAAGAGCTGGCCGACGAGGTGCGCGGTCATCAGTTCCGCTACTACGTCCGGGACGCGCCGGTGATCTCCGACGGCGAGTTCGACACACTGCTGGGCCGGCTCGCCGCGTTGGAGGAGCAGCACCCCGAGCTGCGCACTCCGGACTCCCCGACGCAGCTGGTGGGCGGGGCGGGTTTCGCCACCGAGTTCGGGGCTGCCGATCATCTGGAGCGCATGCTCTCCCTGGACAACGTGTTCAACGCCGACGAGCTCGCGGCCTGGGCCACCCGGGTGCGCACCGAGATCGGCCCGGAGGCGCATTACCTCTGCGAGCTGAAGATCGACGGCGTGGCTCTGGCGTTGGTGTACCGCAACGGCCGGTTGGAGCGGGCGGCCACCCGCGGTGACGGGCGCACCGGCGAGGATGTCACCCTCAACGCCCGCACCATCGAGGACGTTCCGGAGCGACTGACCGAGAATCCCGACTATCCGGTGCCCGACGTGCTGGAAGTGCGCGGTGAGGTCTTCTTCCGCGTCGCCGATTTCGAGGCGCTCAACGCCAGCCTGGTCGAGGAGGGCAAACCGCCGTTCGCCAACCCACGTAACTCCGCCGCCGGGTCGCTGCGCCAGAAGAATCCGGCGGTGACGGCGCGGCGCAAGTTGCGGATGATCTGTCACGGCCTGGGGCACGCCGAGGGATTCAATCCGCCCTCCCTGCACGACGCGTACCTGGCGCTCAAAGCCTGGGGCCTGCCGGTGTCCTCGCACACCGTGCAGGTGCAGGGGCTCGAGGCGGTACAGGACCGGGTGACGTACTGGGGTGAGCACCGCCACGATGTCGAACACGAAATCGACGGCCTGGTGGTCAAGGTCGACGAGGTGTCGCTGCAGCGCCGCCTCGGCGCCACGTCACGAGCGCCGCGGTGGGCGATCGCCTACAAGTACCCGCCCGAGGAAGCCACCACCAAACTGCTCGACATCCGGGTCAACGTCGGTCGCACGGGCCGGGTGACGCCCTTTGCCTACATGGAGCCGGTGAAGGTCGCGGGCTCCACGGTCGGACTCGCAACGCTGCACAACGCGTCGGAGGTCAAACGCAAGGGCGTGCTGATCGGTGACACGGTGGTCATCCGCAAGGCCGGCGATGTCATCCCCGAGGTGCTCGGCCCCGTCGTCGACCTGCGCGACGGCTCCGAAACCGAATTCGTCATGCCGACCCACTGCCCCGAGTGCGGCACCCCGCTCAAGCCGGCCAAGGAGGGCGACGCCGACATCCGCTGCCCGAATTCGCGCTCATGTCCCGCGCAATTGCGTGAGCGGGTGTTCCATGTCGCCGGCCGGGGTGCTTTCGACATCGAAGGTCTGGGCTACGAAGCCGGTATCGCCCTGCTCAAAGCCGGGGTGATCACCGACGAGGGCGACCTGTTCACGCTCACCGCCGACGACCTGTTGCGCACAGACCTGTTCACCACCCAGAAGGGTGAGATCTCGGCCAACGGTAAACGGCTGCTCGCCAACCTGGACAAGGCCAAGTCCCAGCCGCTGTGGCGGGTGCTGGTCGCGCTCTCCATCCGGCACGTCGGCCCCACGGCGGCGCGCGCGCTGGCCGGCGAATTCGGCAGCCTGGATGCCGTCATCGAGGCCTCCGAGGAACAGTTGGCCGCCACCGAGGGGGTGGGTCCCACCATCGCCGCCGCGGTCAAGGAGTGGTTCACCGTCGGCTGGCACTGCGCCATCGTCGAGAAGTGGCGACAGGCCGGGGTGCGGATGGCCGACGAGCGCGACACCAGCATCGAGCGCAACCTCGAGGGCCTGTCGATCGTGGTCACCGGGTCGCTGACCGGCTTCTCCCGCGACCAGGCCAAGGAAGCGATCCTGCTGCGCGGCGGTAAGGCGGCCGGCTCGGTGTCGAAGAAGACGGCCTACGTGGTGGCCGGTGACGCTCCCGGGTCGAAATACGACAAGGCGGTGGAGCTCGGGGTGCCCATCCTCGACGAGGACGGGTTCCGGAAGTTGCTGGAAGAGGGGCCTGACGTTAGCCAGGACGGCTGATGGGTACGCCTAGGCGAGCATGAGTACACCTACACGACTCGACAACGCCGCACTGCAGGACGCCAACCGCACCGTCGACGCCATCTCCCGCGCGTTCTCCGCGAAGGTGGTGGGCCAGGATTATCTCCGGGAATCGCTGCTCATCGGGTTGCTCACCGGCGGGCACATCCTGCTGGAAGGGGTGCCCGGACTGGCCAAGACCACCGCGGCTCGCACCATCGCCGAATCCATCTCGGGTGGATTCCGGCGCATCCAGTGCACACCGGACCTACTGCCCAGCGACATCATCGGCACCCAGATCTACGACTCGTCCTCGCACGTTTTCACCACGCAGCTGGGCCCGGTGCACAGCAATATCGTGTTGCTCGACGAGATCAACCGGTCCAGCGCCAAAACCCAGAGCGCCATGCTCGAAGCCATGGAGGAGCGCCAGACCACCATCGCCGGCGTGAATTACCCCATCCCGCAGCCGTTCCTGGTGGTCGCCACGCAGAACCCGGTGGACCAGGAGGGCACCTACCCCCTGTCAGAGGCGCAGACCGACCGCTTCATGCTCAAGGAGGTGCTTCGTTACCCGAGTCCCGACGAAGAGGCGGAGATGATCTTCCGCATCGAGGCCGGGGTATACGAACGTACCGAAACTCCCAGGGCGGTGGTCACTCTCGACGACATCCGGCGTGTGCAGAACACCGTGCGCGGTGTTCACATGGATCCCGTACTGGTGCGCTATGTCAGCGAGCTGGTGCACGTCACCCGCGAACCACGACGGTTCCTTCCCCAGCAGCTGGGGCGGCTCGTCGAATACGGCGCCAGTCCACGCGCCACGATCGCCTTCTGCCGGTGCGCCAAGGCGCAGGCGGTGCTGTCCGGACGCGGTCATGTTCTGCCCGAGGACATCCGCACCCTCGCCCACCGGGTGCTGCGGCACCGGCTCATCCTGGGTTTCGAGGCGGTGAACGTCGACGTCACACCCGAGGCGGTGATCGACGCGGTACTGCAGACCGTCCGAGTGCCCTGACACAGCTCATGGGCAGGCACCTCAACCGCGCTAAATCACACTTCGGCACCGACACCCGGGGCCTCCTCGAGGGCGGTCGCTACGCGCTTCTGCACACCCGCAGCCTCGAACTCGACGAGTTGCGGCCCTACGTGCCCGGTGACGACGTCCGCGATATCGACTGGAAGGCGTCGGCGCGCTCGGGTGAGGTCCTGATCAAGCGGTTCGTCTCCGAGAAACATCACAAGATCCTGCTGGTCGCCGATGCGGGCCGGAACATCACGGCGCTGGCGCCGAGCGGGGAGTGCAAGCGCGACATCGCCGCCAACCTTATGGGTGCATTCGGGGTGATCGCGATGGGCCGCAGTGACGAGATCGGCCTGGTGTACGGCGACGATCGTGGTTCGGTGACCGTCCGCAGCCGTCGCGGTGAGAACCACATCGAGAGCATGCTCGAGCGCTACTACAGCCACAGTGCCGACGGCGCCAGCGACATCGTCGCGCAACTGGAGTATGTCGCCCGCTCGCACCGCACACGGCTGTTGCTGGTGGTGGTGTCCGATGAACCCGACGTCACGCCGGGATTGGAGAAAGCGCTGCAGCAGCTCTCCGGCCGGCACGAGGTGTTGTGGTTGCTGATCCCGGACATGTCTGCCGTGGGCGCCGACGATGACCGGGACGGATTCGACGTCGCAACAGGGCGTTTCGTGCTCGGCGAGGCGGCGTTGGGGCCTCGGGTACTGGCGGCCTACCGCGCCGCTGAGCAACGCCGCGTAGCGAACCTGGACGCCTTCCTCACGGCCAACAGAGTGCGGTTCGCGCGGATCGCGGCGAGCACCGATATCCGGTCGGAGCTGGTTCAGATCAGTGAGGCGTATCGGCATGCCGGCTGAGGATCTGCTGCGTTTCCTCGGAGAACCGTTGACGTACTCCCGGTGGTGGCTGGTGGCGGGTGTGTTGGGCATCGTGGCCGTGATCGCATGGTGTATCGGTGTTTACGCCTGGACCGTGCCGGCAAGCCGTTTGCAGCGGCTGCCCGCTGTCGCGGGTATGCACAACTGGCTGGTGCGCAGACGCTTCGAGAACGCGGTGCGGGGAATCGGCGAACGGCACCGAAGCGGGGCGCTGACCGCAGGCCAGGCGTGTGCCGAACTCAGCGCCACCCTGCGCAGCTTCCTCGCCGAGGCCACCGGGACGCCGGCACCATACATGCATGTGAGCGAAATAGCCGTCAGCGGAGCGCCTTTGGTGGTCGCGGCAGCGCCGCTGCTGGATCAGCTCACCACGGCACAGTTCGATCCTGGCGCCGAAGCCGACGTCGCCGCGCTACAGCAGCAGGCCGAGGAGCTGGTCGCGTCGTGGAACTGAAGTGGTGGCCGGTCATCCTGCTGGGCCTGGCGGGCCTCGTCGCCGCGACGGCGGTGGCCTGGGTGGCCCCGTTGGCCACCGACCGGCAACACATGCGCCCCTTGGCCAACCTGAAACGACTGACCACTCTGCCCGAGTACGTCCGGGCCTACCGGGCCTACGTGGTGTCGTTGGCGGCCGCGCTGGTGTTGCTGGTGCTGACCTTCGTCGCCGCGCTGGTGGCCAGTGCACGACCCACCGGGTTACCGGCCTCGACACAGGCGTTCGACGCCGCCCATCCCCAGGACACCATGTTGTGCCTGGGGGAGAACGTCACCGACCCCACCAGCGCGGAGTTCCTCACTCACTATGCGCAACAGGCGCAGTCGTTCGACCGGCAACGGCTCGGACTGACCTCGGAGACCCTTCGGGTCATCCCGTTGACGCGGGATCGCACGTACGTCACCGATCGCCTGCAGGGGCTGGCGAGGCTGGCCCGCATCCAGCAGGACCTCGATGGTGACACCCCGGTATCGGACGCCGACCGTGCGGAGCTGACCGCGCGCGCCGCCGAGTTCTCCCGGTCACTCGACTACACCGACTACACCCGGAGCGTGGAAGACGTTCTGGCGCTGTGTCTGTCGGGTTTCCCCGAGACGGGCAACGTCACGGGTCAGCGTCGCCAACTGGTCTACCTCGGGTACAGCGCATCGGGTGACCCAGCCGACCCCCGCCCGTCGCTGTTCACCGCCGACGCAGTACGGCAACTCGCCCAGGATGCCGATGTGCAGATCAACGTGATCGTGCGCGCCGACGTCATCCGATCCACCCCGCAGGGTAACGATGCACTGCGCTCGCTGGCCGAGTCCACCGGTGGGCGGTTCCAGCTGTACAACCCGTCCGAGGCCGCGTCGGCCGAGCCCGGCATCGACCCAATGCTCCAAAGGCATCTCGACGACATTCGGGACAATCCGCCCGCTGTCGAACTTCCCGACGGCCGGCTGATCACCAGTGACTCCTGGGACACTCCGCAGCCGGCGCTCATCGCCGCGGTACTGGCAGCCGTCCTGCTCAGCCTGACATTGGTGGTGTTACGCCGATGAGCTTCGCTCCGGTGGGTTCACTGACCTTGATCATGGTGATCGGTGCCGTTCTGATCATCCTCAGACTGTTTGCGCTCTACCGTATCTGGGCTCAACCCTCGTCACCGCGGCGCCGCCGCGCGGTGCTGCGGTGGGCCGGCCTCACCGCGGCGGTGCTGCTGATCCTGGCCGCGGCGGCCCGGCCCGGTATGGACGCCGGCCGCGCGGTCGAGGCCAGTGCCGTGTCGACGTCCTCGGCGGTGAACGTATTCGTGGTCGTCGACCGATCCGTCGGTTCCCCGGTACCGCAGATGCGTTCGGACATCACCGCATTGATCGATCAATACCCCGACGCCCGGTTCGCCGTGATCTCGTTCGGCACCCGCGCCACCGTGGACTGGCCACTGTCCGACGACGTGTGGAGCCTGCGGTCGTTCGTTTCCGGGTTGTCGCCGTATGTGCCCACCGTGCCGGATCCGGTGTTGCAGGCCAACGCCTTCGCCGCGCGGGATGTGCTGCGCGCGAAGGCCGACGAGGCCGTCGCCGCGTACCCGGGATCGACCAATCTGGTGTTCTACCTGGGGACCGGCGACCCCGACTCCCTTGTCTCGCGGGGAGAGTTCGACATGACGCCGGGCCTGGTCGCCGGCGGAGCGGTGCTGGGCTATGACACGGGACAAGGTATCGACCAATCCAGGCTCCAGGAGATCGCCGGGCAACTCGGCGTGCCTTATTCGCTGCGGGAAGGTCAGCCCATCGGCGGTATCGCGCCGACACCGGAGACGGCGGCGTCAGGGGAGACGCTGCAGGTGGCCGACCGGCGCGAACTCTATTGGCTACTGACGTTGTTGGCGGCGGCGCTGGTGCTCGCGGAAGTGGCGTTCACGGTGCGTGAGTACCACAAGAACAGGTTGCGGTTATGAGCACCATGTCGACGCGCCGCCGCCTGTATCTGTACTCCGCGCCGGTCTGCGTTCTGGTTCTGCTGATCAGCGTGAAACTGATCAGCGTGGTGATCCTCGGTGACTCGGCGCGCTCGAACTTCGTCAGCCACGACATCGACGCTCTGGAGTCCGATGTTTCCCTGTTGCAGATCGCCGATGTCATCGAACCGGGTACCACCGACTTCGCCGCGGGCAGCCGCGACGTGCTGACCGGCCGGCTTCCCGACGCCGAGCGCCGGTTCGCGCAATCGTTGCAGCACACCGGGATGGAGGAGTCCTGTCCGGTGCGCATCAATCTGGTGCTGGTCCGGGAAACGTTGGGAGACCTGGGTTTTCGTGACGGGAATCGTGATGAGGCGATCCGGGGTTATCAGGAAGCGCTGACAACGGCGCAGGAGGCGCCGCCGAACTGCTTCGAGGGGAATGGCGATCCCGATGAGCAGCGGCGCGCCGTGCGCGCGGACACAATCCCGCGGCTGCAACGCAAGCTGGCCCTGGTGTCCGGGCCCGCCGTCGCCCCGCCGCCGCCCCCACCGGCGGCGGCCCCACCACCACCGCCTGTCGGCGCGCCGGCGCCGGACGACCCCTCGCTCGCCCAACCCGACGAACCAGAACCAGGGCGCCTCGGCACCGGCGACCCGCAGGAGTTGCTGCGCAAGCTGCTCGATGACGCCAACGCGGCCGGCGACAGCCGAGAATGATCAGCGCAGGATCGTTGCGACAATCCCGGCCAGATAGCCCAGCCTGGCGACTTCGGAGGGCCGGAAGTCCGGCCCGCCGGGGCGGCCCAGCATGACGGCGATATTGGGGTCGCCGAGCGGGGCGGCGGCCAGGGTGGTGTCCATGTCGCGCCACACCTGAGGTACCCAGTCGGCGGTGCCGTCCAGGTTCGTCGCATGGTCGAGCGGCAGCCACGGCGCGGACTTGGCTTGGGTTTCCGGGGCGGCCGGGCTGCCCACCACCCGCTCGATGCCGCCGTCGCTGCGCCGGGCCACCGTGCACCAGCCGACCCGCAGCACCCGGGGCGCCTCATCGACGAGCACCTGCAGTTTGGCGTCGCGGCCGGGCGCCGCGGCGATGTGGTCGATCAGTTCCAGCTCGCGGTGGGCTTCCAGGAGCCCGGTGTGCGGGCGAATGCTGTCGACCCGCACTCCGTCGAGTCGCTCGGCGGCGGTGATCAGCATGTCCGGCATGGCGCCGGGCGGCAGGTCCACCACCAGATCGTCGATGGCATAGCCCGAGGTGCGCTCCACGACGTCGAGAGAAAGGATGTCCGCGCCCACCGAACCGAGGGCGACGGCCAGGGAGCCGAGGCTGCCCGGTCGGTCGTCCAGCTGGACCCGCAGCAGATAGGAAGGCACGCGCAACACTGTCGCACAGCCCACCGAGCCGGGCACTCCGGGCGCTGGTCGGCGGGTTTTGGAACTGTAGGCTGGATCCTCGTGTCGCAGATCTCCCGAGATGACGTGGCCCATCTGGCCCGATTGGCCCGGCTGGCGCTGACCGATGACGAGCTCGACAGCTTCTCCGGTCAGCTTGACGCGATCCTCGAGCATGTCAGCAGGATCCAGGCGGTGGACGTCACCGGCGTCGCACCCACCGGAAACCCGCTCACCGAGGTGAACGTGACCCGCCCTGACGTGGTGGAACCCTGCCTGACCCAAGAGCAGGCGCTTTCCGAGGCGCCCCGCGCCGTGGACGGCCGCTTCGCAGTTCCGCAGATCCTGGGAGAAAGCCAGTGAGTGACCTGATCCGCCGGACCGCCGCCGAGCTCGCCGACGGTATCGCCGGCAAGGAGTTCTCGGCCACCGAAGTCACGAGTGCGCACCTCGATCAGATCGAGGCCACCGACGGCGCCTACCACGCATTCCTGCACGTCGCCGCCGACAAAGCGCTGGCCACCGCGGCTCAGATCGACAAGGCCGTCGCCGCCGGCGAGCAGCTGCCCTCGGCCCTGGCGGGTGTCCCGCTGGCCCTCAAGGACGTCTTCACCACCACCGACATGCCGACGACGTGCGGTTCGAAGATCCTGGAGAACTGGATCTCGCCGTACGACGCCACCGTGACGGCGCGATTGCGTGCGGCGGGCATCCCGATCCTGGGCAAGACCAACATGGACGAGTTCGCCATGGGCAGCTCGACCGAGAACTCCGCCTACGGCCCCACCCGGAACCCGTGGGACACCGACCGGGTTCCCGGCGGTTCCGGTGGTGGCAGCGCCGCCGCGCTGGCCGCGTTCCAGGCGCCGCTGGCCATCGGCACCGACACCGGAGGTTCGATCCGGCAGCCCGCCGCGCTGACCGCGACCGTCGGCGTCAAGCCGACTTACGGCACCGTGTCGCGATACGGCCTGGTGGCGTGCGCGTCATCGCTGGATCAGGGCGGGCCGTGCGCGCGCACCGTGCTCGACACCGCGCTGCTGCACGCGGTGATCGCCGGCCACGATCCGCGGGATTCCACGTCGGTCACAGCCGAGGTGCCCGATGTGGTGGGCGCCGCCAAGGCCGGTGCCGCCGGAGACCTCAAGGGCGTCAAAGTGGGCGTGGTCAAGCAGCTCCACGAAGGGGAGGGCTACCAGCCTGGAGTGTTGAGCTCGTTCAACGCCGCCGTGGACCAGCTGCGTGCACTGGGCGCGGAGGTCACCGAGGTGGACTGTCCCAACTTCGACCACTCGATGGCCGCCTACTACCTGATCCTGCCGTCGGAGGTGTCGTCGAATCTGGCGCGCTTCGACGCCATGCGCTACGGGCTGCGCGTCGGCGATGACGGCACGCACAGCGCCGAAGAGGTGATGGCCCTGACCCGCGCTGCCGGCTTCGGTCCGGAAGTCAAGCGCCGCATCATGATCGGGACCTACGCGCTGTCGGCGGGCTATTACGACGCCTACTACAACCAGGCCCAGAAAGTCCGCACCCTGATCGCCGGCGATCTCGACAAGGCCTACCAGAAGGTCGACGTGCTGGTGACCCCCACGACTCCTTCTACGGCCTTCGGCCTGGGGGAGAAGGTCGACGACCCGCTGGCGATGTACCTGTTCGACCTGTGCACCCTGCCGCTGAACCTGGCCGGGCACTGCGGCATGTCGGTGCCGTCGGGATTGTCGCCCGATGACAACCTGCCGGTCGGCCTGCAGATCATGGCTCCCGCCCTGGCCGATGACCGGCTCTACCGGGTGGGGGCGGCTTACGAGGCCGCCCGGGGCGCGCTGCCGACTGCGGTCTGAGAGGGCAGGATAGACGTATGCGCATTGGAGTTCTGACCGGAGGCGGGGACTGTCCTGGGCTCAACGCGGTCATTCGGGCGGTGGTGCGCACCAGCGACGCCCGATACGGCTCATCGGTGGTGGGTTTTCTCGACGGCTGGCGCGGTCTGCTGGAGGACCGGCGGATCCAGCTGGCCAACGACGACCGCAATGACCGCCTGCTCGCCAAGGGCGGCACCATGCTGGGCACCGCCCGCACCAACCCCGACAAGCTGCGGGCGGGCCTCGACCAGATCAAGCAGACGCTCGAAGACAACGGTATCGACGTCCTGATCCCGATCGGCGGCGAAGGCACGCTCACCGCGGCCAGTTGGCTCTCCGATGAAGGGGTGCCCGTCGTCGGGGTGCCCAAGACCATCGACAACGACATCGACTGCACCGACGTCACATTCGGGCACGACACGGCGCTGACCATCGCGACCGAGGCCATCGACCGCCTGCACAGCACCGCGGAGTCGCACCAGCGGGTGATGCTCGTCGAGGTGATGGGACGCCACGCCGGCTGGATCGCGCTGAACGCCGGGCTGGCCTCCGGCGCCCACATGACGCTGATCCCCGAGCAGCCCTTCGACGTCGAAGAGGTGTGCCGGCTGGTCAAACGGCGCTTCCAGCGCGGTGATTCGCACTTCATCTGCGTGGTCGCCGAGGGTGCCAAACCCGCCGAGGGGTCGATGCTACTGCGCCAGGGCGGTATGGACGAATTCGGCCACGAGAAGTTCACCGGCGTGGCGCATCAGCTGGCCATCGAGATCGAGAAGCGGATGAACAAAGAGGTCCGCACCACGGTGCTCGGCCATGTCCAGCGCGGCGGCACTCCGACTCCGTACGACCGGGTGCTGGCCACCCGCTTCGGCGTGAACGCCGCCGACGCCGCCCATGCCGGTGAGTACGGGATGATGGTGTCGCTGCGCGGTCAGGACATCGGCCGGGTTCCGCTGGCCGATGCCACCAAGCAGCTCAAGCTGGTGCCGCAGAGTCGTTACGACGACGCCGCCGCGTTCTTCGGCTGAGTACGGGTTCTGGCTGAGCCTGGAGCCCAAGGTCTGATCACGCGGGCGCCGAACCCCGCCGATCGGCGGGCATTCGCGGTGACGCTCACCGACAAGGTGCGGGCGTTGCCGCCCGATCTCGACAAGCACGGCCGGGCGCAGAAGGTGTCACACAGCCTGGGGATGAGCCCGGGTGTGCACCCGAAGCCGGCCGAGGCCTGAACACTAGACTCGCGGTATGAGTGTCGCCACCGCCGAGCTACTGGACTTCGACGAGGTCATCGCCAAATACGACCCGGTCCTGGGACTCGAAGTGCACGTCGAGCTGTCCACCGCCACCAAGATGTTCTGCCCCTGCTCCACCACCTTCGGCGCCGAACCCAACACCCAGGTCTGCCCGGTGTGCCTCGGAATGCCCGGGGCGCTGCCTGTGCTCAACGAGGCCGCAGTGGAATCGGCGATCCGCATCGGGTTGGCGCTGAACTGCAGCATCGCACCCTGGGGCCGGTTCGCCAGGAAGAACTATTTCTATCCCGATCAGCCCAAGAACTACCAGATCTCCCAGTACGACGAGCCGATCGCGGTCAACGGCTACCTCGACGTGCCGCTGGACGACGGCACCATCTGGCGGGTCGACATCGAGCGCGCCCACATGGAAGAGGACACCGGCAAGCTGACCCACCTCGGCAGCGACACCGGCCGCATCGCCGGGGCCACCACCTCGCTGGCGGACTTCAACCGCGCCGGCGTACCGCTGATCGAGATCGTCACCAAGCCCCTCGAGGGCACCGGCGAGCGTGCGCCCGAAATCGCCCGCGCCTACGTCACCGCGCTGCGGGATCTGTTGCGCGGCCTGGGCGTCTCCGATGTCCGGATGGACCAGGGCTCGATGCGCTGTGACGCCAATGCCTCGCTGAAACCCAAGGGCGCCAAGGAGTTCGGCACCCGCACCGAGACCAAGAACGTCAACTCGCTCAAGAGTGTCGAGGTGGCCGTGCGCTACGAGATGCGCCGCCAGGCCGCGGTCCTGGAGGCCGGTGGCACCGTCACCCAGGAGACCCGGCATTTCCACGAGGACGGCTACACCAGCCCTGGCCGCACCAAGGAAACCGCCGAGGACTACCGCTACTTCCCTGAGCCGGATCTGGAACCGGTGGCGCCGAGCGCCGAGTTGGTGGAGCGGCTGCGGGCGACCATCCCGGAGCTGCCGTGGCTGGCGCGCAAGCGGATTCAGGACGACTGGGGCATCTCCGACGAGGTGATGCGGGACCTGGTCAACAACGGCGCCATCGAGCTGGTGACGGCGACGGTGGCCGCGGGCGCCTCCAGTGAGGCGGCCCGGGCGTGGTGGGGGAACTTCCTGGTGCAGAAAGCCAACGAGGCGGGGGTGGCGCTGGAGGATCTGGCCATCACGCCGGTCCAGGTGGCCGCGGTGGTCAAGCTGGTCGATGAGGGCAAGCTGTCCAACAAGCTGGCCCGCCAGGTCATCGAAGGTGTGCTGGCAGGTGAAGGCGAGCCCGAGGCGGTGATGACCGCACGCGGACTCGCACTGGTGCGCGACGACTCACTGATCCAGGCCGCCGTCGACGAGGCACTGGCCGCCAACCCCGATATCGCCGAGAAGATCCGCGGCGGCAAGGTGCAGGCCGCGGGCGCGATCGTCGGGCAGGTCATGAAGGCGACCAAGGGTCAGGCCGACGCGGCGCGGGTGCGCGAACTGGTGATGGCCGCCTGCGGTCAGGGCTGACCCGCAGGCTCGTACCCGGCGCGCGCTGACCAGGCGGTGCCTGCGGCGGCCGCGGGCACCACGAAACCGTCGCGTTGCGGTGTCGTTCCGGTGATCGCCGAAGCGGACGATGGCTGAGGCTGGTCAGCGTCTCGGCAGCATGACATCCGATTGTGTTGTGAGCCAGGCTGATACCAGCCTCGAACTCCGGTTGGAGTGTACGGCCGGAGTTAGGTGACTTCCGCGTTGGTGCGCGGGAATCCGCCGCCCTGCGGGAACAGTGGGAACACCACATCATCGAGCTTGCCCGCGTCGCCGGAGGTCTTGTTCACCGTGGCGGCCCAGACGTTGCCGTCGCCGGAGAGTTGCAGCGCCCAGGCGTGGCCGTGCTGGTCCTGGCGTACCACCTCGGGCTCGCCGGTGACAGCGCCGGTGCCCTGAGCCAGCCGCACCGCCACCGTCTGTTTGGTGTTGACCAGGTTCACCAGGATGGTGCCCTCCAGCGCGGCGCACCCGGCCACACCCGGTTTGTTCGCCCACTCCCACACCGTGGAGGTCTTCGAGTCCTTGGTGATGCGTTGCAACCGGTCGGCGGTGGGGGTGCGGTCGGTGATGTAGAGCGCCCCATCGGCCGGATCGATGCACATGCCGCCGCCGGCTCCCATGCCCGACATCGCCGTCGTCGTCGGTGCCTGGTCGACGGTGGTGGGCTGCTCGATGCGCAGCACCTTGCCGGCCAACGAACCTGGGTCGGCGGCCAGCGCAGGATTACCCGCGTCACCGGTCTGCACCAGCAGCGTGGTGGGGCTGGTGAAGATCAGCGAGCCGGAGTTACCCGTGGCGCCCTTCGGGATACCGGTCAGGATGTCCTTGGGCACGTCGCCCTCGGCGATCCGGATCACCCGGTTGTCGGTCGGGGTGCTGACGTAGGCGTACATCAGGCGGTCCTGCGTATAGGTGGGGGACTTCACGATGTCGAGCAGGCCGCCGTCACCGGAGCCGTCGACCGGAATGGTCAGCTGCACCCTGGGTTCGGCGCTGATCGACACCTGCTTCACCACACCGGTGGTGCGCTCGGCCACCAGGGCGGTCTTGCCGTCTCCACCCATGATCAGCCCGCTGGTGCTCTCCAGGCAGCCCTGCATGACACCGGGCGCCGGGCATTCCTTGGGGAACGGTTTGGCCGGCAGTGGCGGCGGCGGTGGCGGCGTCGACGGGGGCGGCGGGGCCAGCTGCGGCGCGGTGGTGAACGGCTGCGACTGAGCATCGTCGAACCGGGCGCATCCAGTGGACAACGTCAGCGTGACCGCCAACCCCGCACACGACGCAGCCACCAGCCGACGGTTCACCATGCCAGCCAGGTTACGGATTGTCCGGCGCTGCGCGCCACGCACGCTCGCGCTCGTCACGCGGCGGTACCGAATCGTCACAATATTGCCAGGCAAAAGCGCCGCTCAAATCCCCGATTCCTGGAATTTTGGACCTACCCTGGCTCCCGTGACCAGTCCATCGAATGACCCCTCCTGGCAGCGGCCTGACACCGCATCCCCCGGGACGGGTACCTCGAAGCCCGGGTCGGCGAGTCTGGTCGACCCCGAAGACGATTTGCCGTCGGCCACCTACGGCGGCGACTTTGAGACCACCACCATCCCGCATTACGGAGAGCAATCCCCGTACCAGAGTTCGGTGGGCTACAGCAGCCACCCGCAGAGCAACGGTCTGGGGCTGCTGAACGACCCCGAACCGCTGCCGTACGTGCAGCCCCAAGCGGCGCGCGGCCCGATGATCGGACCCACCGAGATCGAGCCGGAAGACTACGACCGCGCCCGCCACGCGAACCGTCGTGGCACCCAGGACCTGGGCTTGCTGATCCTGCGCGTGGGTTTCGGTGCGCTGCTGATCGCGCACGGCCTGCAGAAGATCTTCGGCTGGTGGGGCGGCTCCGGGCTCGGCGGCTTCCGCGAATCCCTGGAAGGGCTGGGCTACCAGTACGCCGAGATCCTCACCTACGTCGCCGCCGGCGGTCAGATCGCCGCCGGTGTCCTGCTGGTGCTGGGTCTCTTCACGCCGTTGGCGGCAGCGGGTGCGCTGGCCTTCCTGATCAACGGGCTGCTCGCGGCGGTGTCCGCGCAGGAGAACCCCGGGCTGGTGTTCTTCCTGCCCGACGGCCAGGAGTTCTGGCTGACTCTCATCGTGGTGGCGGTCGCGATCATCCTGGTGGGCCCGGGCCGGTACGGCTTCGACGCCGGCCGGGGGTGGGCGCGACGGCCGTTCATCGGCTCGTTCGTGGCGCTGCTGCTGGGCGTCGGCGCCGGAGTGGCGGTGTGGGTGCTGCTCAACGGCGCCAACCCGCTGGCCTAGCTGTACGGATTGGGCACCCGGCCGCCGCTGGCCTCGGTCAGCAGCGGCAACGTCGCGAACGTCACCGCAGGCAGCCGTAACTGAGAGCCATCGGTGAGTTGCGCGCGCGCCCAGGCACTCTTCTCGAACCGCAATCCCTTGATCTGCTCCCATCGCACGGTGGTGCTGCGCAGCAGTGTGCGGGCCGTGACCGTCTCACGGTCGGCGACGGTGCGCCAACGGATGACCGAAGCGGACAGCAGCACGGGGATGATCAACAACGGGGTGGTCCAAGGCCAGTTGAGCACCGGCACCAGCAGCCCCAGGGTGAAGAACCCGACGGCGAAGTGGGCCATCTGCGACATCTTGATCACGACCGGTTTCCCGGTCGGCTGTCCGGTCTGTGCTGCCGATGATCGCGAACTCACACCTGCCATGCTCCCACGATCTGTCTGGACGGCCGGAATTTGACTCGTGACCTGTGCGGAAGCTAACGTCACGTGTTATGCGGTCTCTCGGAATGCTTGTAGTAATTGGTCAGCGCGTTGGTGCGTGACCGCACGTAGCTACAAGCACCACCAACGCGCAACCCTCGTACAGCAGCCAGCTGACGGGGGTTTTTTGTTGCCCGCCGTCAGAGATCGTCGCTGTAAACACCCACAATTCGACACCTGAACCCATTGAGGACACCGTGAGCGCACCCACGAAGCGACCACCGGAACCCGCCGCTCCCAAGCCGGCCAACGGAACCCCGGTGCATGCTGGTAAGCCCGCAGGCAAGAGCGCAGCGAAAAGAGTTGCGCCGCATCAGCTCACGGGAGCCCAGTCGGTAATCCGGTCGCTCGAGGAACTCGACGTCGACGTCATCTTCGGTATCCCCGGCGGCGCCGTGCTGCCGGTCTACGACCCGCTGTTCGACTCGCAGAAGCTGCGCCACGTGCTGGTCCGCCACGAACAGGGCGCCGGGCACGCCGCCAGCGGGTACGCACATGCCACCGGCAAGGTCGGCGTCATGATGGCCACCTCGGGCCCCGGGGCCACCAACCTCGTCACTCCGCTGGCCGACGCGCAGATGGACTCCATTCCCGTCGTGGCGATCACCGGCCAGGTGGGCCGCGGACTGATCGGCACCGACGCCTTCCAGGAAGCCGACATCTCCGGCATCACCATGCCGATCACCAAGCACAACTTCCTGGTGCGCGACGGTGACGACATCCCGCGGGTGATGGCCGAGGCATTCCACATCGCCCGCAGCGGTAGGCCCGGCGCGGTGCTGGTCGACATCCCCAAGGACATCCTGCAGGGTCAGTGCACTTTCAGCTGGCCCCCGGAGATGGATCTGCCCGGTTACAAGCCCAACACCAAACCGCACAGCCGCCAGATCCGCGAAGCCGCCAAGCTGATCGCCGCCGCGCGTAAGCCGGTGCTCTACGTCGGCGGCGGCGTGATCCGCGGGGAGGCCCACGAGCAGCTGCTCGACCTGGCTGAGCTGACCGGAATCCCGGTGGTCACCACGCTGATGGCACGCGGGGCGTTCCCCGACAGCCACCCGCAGAACCTCGGTATGCCGGGTATGCACGGCACCGTGGCGGCGGTGGCGGCACTGCAGAAGAGCGACCTGCTGATCGCCCTGGGCACCCGCTTCGATGACCGGGTGACGGGCAAGCTCGACTCGTTTGCGCCCGAAGCCAAGGTGATCCACGCCGACATCGACCCCGCCGAGATCGGCAAGAACCGGCACGCCGACGTTCCGATCGTGGGCGACGTCAAGCACGTCATCACCGATCTGACCGAGGTGCTGCGCCAAGACGGGGTTTCGGCCGGCACGCTGTCCACCGCGAACTGGTGGGAGTACCTGTCCGGGGTGCGCTCGACGTATCCGTTGAGCTACGCCCCGCAGAGCGACGGCAGCCTGAGCCCGGAGTACGTCATCTCCAAGCTGGGTGAGATCGCCGGCCCGGAGGCTGTGTACGTCGCCGGGGTGGGGCAGCACCAGATGTGGGCCGCGCAGTTCGTCAAGTACGAGAACCCGCGCACCTGGCTGAACTCCGGCGGTCTGGGCACCATGGGCTTCGCCGTGCCCGCGGCCATGGGCGCCAAGTTCGGGCGGCCCGAGGCCGAGGTGTGGGCCGTCGACGGCGACGGCTGCTTCCAGATGACCAACCAGGAGCTGGCCACCTGTGCCATCGAGGGCGCGCCCATCAAGGTGGCCTTGATCAACAACGGCAACCTGGGCATGGTGCGGCAGTGGCAGACGCTGTTCTACGAAGAGCGGTACAGCCAAACGGATCTGGCCACCCACAGCCGTCGCATCCCCGATTTCGTCAAGCTGGCCGAAGCGTTGGGATGTGTCGGATTGCGTTGCGAGCGTGAGGAAGACGTCGAGGCGGTGATCGCCCAGGCCCGCGCCATCAACGATCGGCCGGTGGTCATCGACTTCGTGGTCGGCGCGGACGCGCAAGTGTGGCCGATGGTCGCCGCCGGTGTGAGCAACGACGAGATCCAGGCCGCGCGCGGTATCCGCCCGCTGTTCGGCGACGCGGAAGAAGGGCACGCCTGATGGCCACCACCACGCACACCCTGTCGGTGTTGGTCGAGGACAAACCGGGCGTGCTCGCCCGAGTGGCCTCGCTGTTCTCGCGCCGCGGGTTCAACATCCAGTCGCTGGCGGTCGGTGCCACCGAGCAGAAGAACCTGTCGCGGATGACGATCGTCGTCTCCGTCGAGGACTTCCCGCTGGAGCAGATCACCAAGCAGCTGAACAAGCTGATCAACGTGATCAAGATCGTCGAGCAGGACGAGGACAACTCGGTTTCCCGCGAACTGGCACTGATCAAGGTGCGCGCCGACGCCGCCACCCGTGGACAGATCATCGAAGCTGTTAACTTGTTCCGGGCCAAAGTGGTTGACGTCTCCGCCGAATCACTGACGGTGGAGGCCACGGGCACGCCCGGTAAGCTCGAGGCGCTGCTGCGCCTGCTGGAGCCGTACGGGATCCGCGAAATCGCCCAGTCCGGAATGGTCACGCTGGCGCGCGGGCCGCGCGGCATCGGCAAATAACCGACGTTCGCTAGAAGAGCGAGAAAGAGAAGGAAACCAAAAGTGGCAGTTGAGATGTTCTACGACGACGACGCGGACCTGTCGATCATCCAGGGACGCAAGGTCGGCGTGATCGGCTACGGCAGCCAGGGGCATGCGCACTCGCTCTCGTTGCGCGACTCCGGTGTTGACGTCAAGGTGGGCCTGCGCGAGGGCTCGAAGTCCCGCGAGAAGGTCGAGGAGCAGGGCCTTGCCGTCGATACCCCGGCCGAGGTCGCCAAGTGGGCCGACGTCATCATGCTGCTGGCACCCGACACCGCGCAGGCCGAGATCTTCACCAACGAGATCGAGCCGAACCTCGAGGACGGCAACGCGCTGTTCTTCGGGCACGGGCTCAACATCCACTTCGGCCTGATCAAGCCGCCCGCCAATGTCACCGTCGGCATGGTCGCTCCCAAGGGTCCCGGCCACCTGGTGCGTCGCCAGTTCGTCGACGGCAAGGGTGTGCCCGCGCTGATCGCCATCCACCAGGACCCCAAGGGTGAAGGCCAGGCGCTGGCGCTGTCCTACGCCAAGGGCATCGGCGGCACCCGGGCCGGCGTCATCAAGACCGACTTCAAGGAAGAGACCGAGACCGACCTGTTCGGTGAGCAGGCCGTGCTGTGCGGCGGCACCGAGGAGCTCATCAAGGCCGGCTTCGACATCATGGTCGAGGCCGGTTACGCCCCGGAGATGGCGTACTTCGAGGTGCTGCACGAGCTCAAGCTCATCGTCGACCTGATCTACGAAGGTGGCATCGCCCGGATGAACTACTCGGTGTCCGACACCGCGGAGTTCGGCGGCTACATCTCCGGCCCCCGCGTCATCGACGAGGGCACCAAAGACCGGATGCGCGCCATTCTCAAGGACATCCAGGACGGCAGCTTCGTCAAGCGCCTGGTCGCCAACGTCGAAGGCGGCAACAAGGAGCTCGAAGGCCTTCGCAAGCAGAACGCCGAGCACCCGATCGAGGTCACCGGCAAGCAGCTGCGCGACCTGATGAGCTGGGTCGACCGGCCGATCACCGAGACCGCCTGATTTGTGATTTCGGCGCGCTCGTAACCGCTGCGCGGTTACGAGCGCGCCGAACTCGCTTTTCTGGCCAGGAACGTGTGCACGATGTCGCGTTGCCAGCCGGGCACGGTCTCGCTGCGAACCGAGCTGAAACCGATCTCCCGTAAGCGCTGCTGAAACGCGCTGGCCCCGTCGAAGCGGTTCACACTGGTGCGCAGATAGCGGTACAACCCCGCATCGCCGGTTTTGATGCGGCCGGACGGGATGATCACCGCGCAGCTGACGAAATTCCACACCGCGGTGGCCACCAGGGAGTCACGCACCGAATAGTCGTGCACCGCAAGGGTTCCGCCGGGCCGCAGGAGGTTCAAGAACGACCGGAGCCCCGCGTCCTTGTCGGGCAGGTTCCGAATCAGATAGGCGGCGAAGATCCCGTCGAACGGACCTTCGACGCCCGCATCCGCGAGATGCTCGACATAGCTGTGCACGAAGCGCACTGAATCCGGCCAGTTCTTCTTGCGGGCTTCGGCCAGCATGCCCGCCGATCCGTCGACGGCGATGATCTCGGCTTCCGGTGCGGCGGCCAGCAACGCCGCCGTGGACAGACCGGTGCCGCACCCGGCGTCGAGCAGGCGAAGGCCGCGGCCCGCCTCCGGAAGTCCCATCCGTTCGGCGGAGAGCCGGAGATGATCGTTGTAGCCGGGATTGGCGCCGACCAGCGCGTCATAGGCGTGGGCGCCCGAGTCGAATGCGACGGGCACGTCGTTTCCCCGGTCCCTCTGATCACGGCGCACAACGCACCTCTACCCGCTGTGTGGAGATCGCAACCGTCCCGGCCGAAGCGACGGCAGCTTCTTGATGCCGAATTCCCGCCGCAGCACAGTCCGCGCGGCGTAGTAGCCCGCCATCCCGTGCACACCCCCACCGGGTGGAGTGGCCGACGAACACAGATAAGCCCCCGAGATCGGCGTGGACCATGGATTGAGACGCAGGGCGGGGCCGGTGACGGCGCTGAACATATTGTTGCCGCCGACGCCGATGTCACCGCCCACCAGGTTGGCGTTGTGGTGGGACAGGTGATTGGCCGTCGTACTGCGCACCGCCACCACCAGATCCCGGAATCCGGGTGCGAACCGCTCGAAAATGCTTGTGACGGCTTCGGTTTGGTCGACGGGCGAACCGAACGGCACATGCGCATACGTCCACAGCGGGCGGCGGCCGGCCTCGTCGATGCGGGTGGGGTCGGCCAGGTGCGGCAGCGCGGCCAGCACCATCGGCCAGTCGGCGTGCCGGCCGGCGGCGATCTCCTTCTCGGCCAGCGCCATGTGTTCACGGGTACCGCCCAGGTGCAGGGTGGGCGCCGGCGCCAGGCGCGGGTCTTTCCACGGGATCTCACCGGAGAGCACAAAATCGACCTTGGCGACTCCCGGTCCGAAGCGGTAGTTCCGCAAGGTTTTTGCGTACCGCTCCGGAATGCGATCGCCGTAGATGTCCAGCAGGGCGGTGGGGGAGGTGTCATAGAGCACCACGCCGCGGGGTGCGGTGGTGACCGGTTCGCCAGCGGTCAGCACTCCGCCGTGCGCGCGCAGATCGGCGATCAACGCGTCGGCGATCGCCTGACTGCCGCCCACCGGTACCGGCCAGCCCACTGAATGCGCAAGGGTGGCCAGCATCAGCCCGGCCCCAGCGCACACCAGCGACGGCATCTGTGAAATCACATGGGCGGCAACACCACTGAACAACGCCCTGGCATCGGTGCCGCGTAACAACCCCCAAGCCGGGGTGCCCTGTTCGGCAATGCGGCGGGCGACGCGGACCGCGGCCACCAGATCCGGTGGCACGGATCGTTTGTCACCGAGCAGCAAGCCGACCACACCGGGGGAACGTTCGGCGAGCGGACCCAGCAGACGTCGCCACGAGGCGCCGTCGGACAGCTCGGCGGCAGTGCGCTCGATGTCGTGATAACCGATCGCTGCCGGACCGTCCGGCAGCGGATTGCCGTAGGAGATCTCCGGCACCGCCAGCTCGACGCCCCGGGCCGGCAGGTCGAACTCGGCCAGGAACGGCGAGGCCAGCGCCAGCGGGTGAATCGCCGAGCAGATGTCGTGACCGATCCCGGGGTACTCCGGGTCGGGGAGAGTGCGCGCACCCCCGCCGTAAGTGGTCTGTGCCTCGAATACCTGCACCGACAGGCCTGCGCGAGCCAGGATGACGGCGGCGGTCAACCCGTTGGGACCGCTTCCGACGATGGTGACGTCCACCGTCATATTAGAGCCCACTACGCTGTCTGCCGTGAGCTTGCCTGTAGTACTCATCGCCGACAAACTCGCCCAATCCACCGTCGCCGCCCTCGGCGACCAGGTGGAGGTGCGGTGGGTGGACGGACCGGACCGCGAGAAACTCCTGGCCGCGGTGGTCGACGCCGACGCACTCCTGGTGCGCTCGGCCACCACCGTCGACGCCGAGGTACTGGCGGCGGCGCCCAAACTGAAGATCGTCGCGCGCGCCGGTGTCGGCCTGGACAACGTGGACGTCGACGCCGCCACGGCGCGCGGTGTCCTGGTGGTCAACGCACCGACGTCGAACATCCACAGTGCGGCCGAACACGCGCTGGCCCTGATGCTGGCCGCAGCCCGCCAGGTTCCCGCTGCCGACGCCACGCTGCGGGAGCGGACCTGGAAGCGCTCGTCGTTCTCCGGCACCGAGATCTTCGGCAAGACCGTCGGTGTCGTCGGCCTCGGCCGCATCGGCCAACTGGTCGCCGCGCGATTGGCGGCGTTCGGCACCCACGTCGTGGCCTATGACCCGTATGTCTCGCACGCCCGCGCGGCCCAGCTGGGAATCGAACTGCTCAGTCTCGATGAACTGCTGGCTCGGGCGGACTTCATCTCGGTGCACCTGCCCAAGACCCCCGAAACCGCGGGCCTGATCGGTAAGGAAGCGCTGGCCAAGACGAAGCCCGGCGTGATCATCGTCAACGCGGCCCGTGGCGGGCTGATCGACGAACAGGCGCTCGCCGACGCGATCAACAGCGGTCACGTCCGCGGCGCTGGCCTGGATGTCTTCGCCACCGAACCCTGCACGGACAGTCCGCTGTTCGATCTGCCCCAGGTCGTGGTCACCCCGCACCTGGGCGCCTCGACCGCAGAGGCACAGGACCGGGCCGGTACCGATGTCGCCGCCAGTGTGCGGCTGGCCCTGGCCGGTGAGTTCGTGCCGGACGCGGTGAACGTCGGCGGCGGTGTCGTCGGCGAGGAAGTGGCGCCGTGGTTGGAGATCGTGCGCAAGCTCGGCGTCCTGATCGGTGCGCTGTCCACTGAACTGCCGGTGTCGCTGTCGGTGCAGGTCCGCGGCGAACTCGCCTCCGAAGAGGTTGAGGTGCTGCGGCTCTCGGCGCTGCGGGGGCTGTTCTCGGCGGTGATCGAAGATCAGGTGACCTTCGTCAACGCTCCGGCGCTCGCGGCCGAGCGGGGCGTGGCGGCCGAATTGAGCACCGCCTCGGAGAGCCCCAACCATCGCAGCGTCGTCGATGTGCGCGCCGTGTACGCCGACGGCGCCTCCAACAATGTGGCAGGCACCCTGTCCGGACCGCAGCTCGTCCAGAAGATCGTGCAGATCAACGGGCGCAACTTCGACCTGCGCGCCGAGGGTGTCAACCTCATCATCAACTACAACGATCAGCCCGGGGCGCTCGGCAAGATCGGCACGCTGCTGGGCGGCGCGGAGGTCAACATCGTTGCCGCCCAACTGAGTCAGGACGCCGACGGCGAAGGGGCCACCATCATGCTCCGACTGGACCGCGATGTCCCTGACGAGGTGCGACAGGCCATCGGAACCGCTGTCGACGCCGTGACGCTGGAAGTGGTTGACCTGTCATGAAACTAGCGATCATCGCCGGCGACGGTATCGGCCCCGAGGTCATCGGCGAAGCCGTGAAGGTGCTCGACACCGTGCTTCCCGGCGTCGAGAAGACCAGCTACGACCTGGGCGCCAAGCGCTACCACGCCACCGGCGAGGTGATGCCCGACGGGTTGGTCGAGGAACTCAAGGGCCACGACGCGATCCTGCTCGGGGCCATCGGCGATCCGTCGGTGCCCAGCGGTGTGTTGGAGCGGGGTCTACTGCTGCGCATGCGCTTCGAGCTCGATCACCACATCAACTTGCGGCCGTCCAAGCTGTACCCGGGGGTCAACAGCCCGCTGGCCGGGAACCCGCCGATCGATTTTGTGGTGGTTCGTGAGGGCACCGAGGGGCCTTACACCGGTACCGGCGGCGCCATCCGCGTGGGCACCCCGCACGAAGTCGCCACCGAGGTCAGCCTCAACACCGCCTTCGGTGTGCAGCGCGTGGTGCGCGACGCCTTCACCCGCGCGCAGCAGCGGCGCAAGCATCTGACCCTGGTGCACAAGACCAACGTGTTGACCTTCGCCGGAAAGCTGTGGTCGCGCATCGTGGGCGAAGTCGGTGAGGAGTTCCCCGACGTCGAGGTGGCCTACCAGCACGTCGACGCGGCGACGATCCACCTCGTCACCGATCCGGGCCGCTTCGATGTCATCGTCACCGACAACCTGTTCGGCGATATCGTCACCGACATCGCCGCAGCGGTGTCCGGCGGGATCGGCCTGGCGGCCAGCGGCAACATCGATGCCACCCGCACCAATCCGTCGATGTTCGAACCGGTGCACGGCAGCGCCCCGGACATCGCGGGCCAGGGCATTGCCGACCCGACGGCGGCCATCATGTCGGTGGCCTTGCTGTTGGCGCACGTCGGTGAGCCGGAAGCGGCGGCCCGCGTGGACAAGGCCGTCGAAGAACACCTGGCGACTCGTGGTGACGAAAAGCTGTCGACATCAGCTGTCGGCGAGCGGATCGCGGGGAAGCTGTAGCTCGGGCGGCGGTCCGGCTCGCGTCGCTCACCCGGCAGTGCTGGCTGTTCGCCATCGGTTCGACGCTGTTCGCCGTCGCCACCATTCCCGGGATCGGCCCGCCGGCCGTCGCGGCGAACACGTTGTGCTTCATCGGCTCGTGGTTGTTCACCACCGCTGGTTGGATGCAGCTGGTGCTCAGCGATCCGCGCAGAAGGCTTGAATGGCTCTCGGCGGCAACACAATTCGCAGGTACCGTGCTGTTCAACGTCAGCACCGGAACCGCGGTGTGGGCCACGGCCGTCACCACTGAACGGCGCTTCGTGTGGGCTCCGGACGCCACCGGGTCGGTGGCGTTCCTGGTCAGTGGGATCCTGGGGCTGATGTCGCTGACGGCGATGCGCTCGCGGAACGGGTTGGCCGCATGGATCAACATGGTGGGCTGTGTGGCCTTCGGTGTGTCCGCCCTGGGCGCGTTCGTGTTCAAGACCGGTGCGTCGGCCAATGCGACACTGGCCGATCTGGGCACCTTCCTCGGTGCGCTCTGCTTCCTGACGGCCGCGTTGCTGGTGCTGCCGCGGCGTCAGGTCCGCGGCAGGTAGCGGCGGATGTAGCGCGGTAGCAGTGTGGCGCCGGCCAGTGCCATGACCCCGGCCGCTGCGCACGCGATGCTCAGTGACGACACCGCCACCAGCGCTGAGATCGCCAGGGGGGCAAGCGAGGGGGTGAAGTCGGTGATCAGCCGCCACGAGCCCAGGAACGGGCCGGGGTTGTGCGGGTCGGCCAGGTCCGAGCCCATGGTCGCGACGACGCCTGCGCTGATCCCGTTCCCGGCCGCCATCAACAGTGTGGCGGAAATGAACCAGAGCTGGCTCGCGGGAAGGTAACCCGCCACCGCCATCACGATGTGGGTGAGACCGAAGATGACCATGGGAGGCACCGCCACCCACATCCGGCCCCACCGGTCGATGATGATGCCGCCGACATAGGTCAGCGCGAAATCAACTCCGGCCGCCGCTCCCACCAGCACCGCCACCGACACGGCGTCCATGCCCAGCGCGACGCCCACCAGCGGAACGAAGATCTTGCGCGTCATCCGCACGGTGCCCAGGATCGACGTCACGGTGCCCAGCCGCAGCAGCACGCCGCGGTTTTGCCGCAGAGTGGCCAAAACCCCAGGCGCAGCCCGGTTCTTCTCCGCCGCCGGCGCTGAGCCTGCCACGCCGCGGGGAAACCGAACGCAGGCCACGAGGGTGAACAACAGGACGTCGGTGGCGATGATCACCACAAACGCGCTGCGGGTGTCGTCGGCCAGCCACAGCGCGGCTGCGGCCATGAACGGGCCGACGAACATGCCCAACCTGTTGAAGCTGGCCACCAGTGCCAGCGAGCGGCCGCGCACCTCGACTGGCACCGCCACGGTGATCCAGGCGTGCCGGGCCATCTGAAACACCGCGACCCCGCTGCCCATCAGGAACGAACTGGCCATCAAGACCGGTAGCGAGGGGGCCAGGAATGCACACACCCCACCGATCAACGTGGTGACCACGGCGGCGAGCATGACCGCTTTTTCACTGAACCGGGACACCAGCGAGCCGGACGGCAGTGCAAACAGGAGCTGGCCGACGGGGAGCATGGCGGCCGTGACGGCCGCCAATCCGTAACTCGCGCCGAAGTCCACGGCCGCGATGGGGATGGCCGGGACGACGGCGCCCTGGCCGGCGCCGTGCAACAGGTTCGGGATCAGGGCCGTCGGACTGAGTTGACGCCACGGCACCCGAATTTCAGTGGCCCGCGAGGAGGGCGAGATGAGTACCTCCTTGCAGCACTCGAATTAGTTCTGACTTCGTACTATTGAATCTATCGTCACCCTGGTGCTGTGTCTCGATTTTGTTGCGAGAGGCCGGTTTTTCCATCCCACGACTCGGGAAGATAGTTCATACTCGAAACCAAAAGTTGTCGGGACGGGGTAATGGTGGCCAGTGAATCACCTTTGGTCACCCGTTTACGGGTGGCCTCGATGCGGTTGGCCCAACGGGTGCGGCAGGAGGCCGGTAATGACGCCGACCTTTCACCGTCGCGATTCGCGGTGCTGTCGTTCGTGGTGTCGAACGAGCAGATCCGGATGACTGATCTGGCGCGCGCCGAGAACCTCGGTAAGTCGACCATCACGCGGATCGTTTCCCGGTTGGCGGACCAGGGTTTCGTGCGGTTGGTCCCCGATCCGCGGGACGGCAGATCCACCTTGGTTGTCACCACCGCGGCAGGTCGCGAGGTGGTGACGGCCACCGCCGCGCAATTCGACGCTTACCTCGACGAGCGGTTACGCGGGTTCACCGACCTCGAACGCAGTGCGCTCGAGGTCGCCGTTCTGGCGATGGAACGCTTGTCCGAGCCCGAAAACTGAGTCAGGCGGGGGTCTTCGGCGCGGTCCGCAGCGGGTCGGCGTCCACCGGCACCAACGGGACTGCCGCCAGCGGAAACAGCGCGCACACCGCAAAGGCCGCCGGATACCCGGCCACCCCGATGAGCCCACCGAACAGCGGTGCCGCGACGGCCGTGGCGAGATGCTGGCTGGTGTTCTGAGTGCCCAGTGCCCGGCCGCTCCAGAACGGCCCGGCGATCTCGGCGATCGCGGTGAACGCCAAACCGTTGTCGGCCACTGTGATCGCCGATGCCATGAGGATGACAGCAATGCTGATGGGGGAGTCCAGCCAATCGGTCAGGGCGAGCAGCCCCATGGTCGCTGCGGCGGCCACCGAGATGAATCTGATGGGCCGCAATCGTTGCCCAACGCGGTCCGACCAGTAGCCTGCGGCCACTCTCGCTGCGGCGCCCAGGAGTTGGGCGACGCCCACCAGTAACCCCGCCGCGGTCGGTGACCAGCCGCGGTCGGCGATCAGCCAGACCAGCGTGAACGTCCACACCAAAGCCTGTGGAACCACCAGCAACACGGAGATGGCATGGATGCGGACCAAGGCCGCCGACCCACGGTAAGGATTGGCCAGGTCCTGGGCAGGAGCCTGCGCGCGAGGCGGGCGCGGCGGATCGAGTACGCCCACACCGCAGACCAGGGCAGAAACCGCACACACGATGGCGGGGAACAGTAGCGCCACCGAGACGCCCTCGGCGGCGGCCAGCCGAGGAATCACCAAGGCGCCCAGCCCCGCTCCCAGTGGCACAGCCGTCTGGCGGATACCCATCACCAGGCCTCGCTGGTGCGGAGGAAACCACCCGACCACCAGTCGACCGCTGGCGGCATTCGAGCTCGCGGCCGCCATGCCGCCCAGGAAGAGGAACACGCCGACGGCCACCAACGACTGCACCGACGCGGCCGCGAACGCCGCTGCGGAGGTCAATGCGGCGCCGGCGGTCAGCACGAGCCGCTCGCCCAACCGGTCGACGGCGTAACCCCACACGATCAGTGTCGCCACCATGCCGAATGACGGGAGTGAGGCGATCAGGCCGGCTGCGGCGAGATCGAGGCCGCGTTCGGCGTGCAATGTGGGGATCAGAAAGGCGATCCCGTTGATGAACACGTTGGTGAACAGCGTCGAGATGAGCGCGATCACCAACATCGACCACCGGCGCACGGAGCCGATCGCGTAGGCGGGCATAGCTGACATGGTGCCACGGTGTCTCAATATGCTGAATTCACGTCTCGAAATATGGGACGGGTTTCGCGGCTGGGTACGGTGACCTGGTGACGGCCAGCAGAACATCGCGATACCTTGCGGCGGCACTGTTGTGCCTTGCCGCCTTGATCGGCACCCCCGCAACGGCGTACGCCGCCACTCCGGTCTGGTCGGGACTGGACGCGCGCTTCTTCGACGGCGCGATCCCGCCCCCAGGCCGGCTGATCACATCGGTGCCGCTGGACCCGGCGCTGTCGGTCACCGGCGCTGGACGTGCCTATCGGATCTTGTACTCGACACTCGATCAACACGATTCGGCCGCGGTGAGTACCGGTGCGGTGTTCCTCCCCAAGAGCGCACCGCCGGAAGATGGCTGGCCGGTGCTGGCCTGGGCACACGGAACGGTGGGTCTCGGTGACGACTGCACACCGTCGGCGCTGCCGCGCAGCCCGCGCGATGACGAGTACCTGTCGCACTGGCTGGATCAGGGTTATGCCGTGGTGGCCACCGACTACGCCGGCCTGGGCACGCCGGGGCTGATGAGCTATCTGAACAGCGTCACCACCGCGCGCGGCGTCGTCGATTCCGTCATCGCCGCACACCAATTGGACGTTGCGCTCTCACCGCAGTGGGCGGTGGTCGGGCAGTCCCAGGGTGGCGCGGCCGCCGTCAGCACCGCGCGCTGGGCCACTGAATTCAGTGCGGGTTCCGGACTGGACTACCGGGGTGTGGTGGCCACCGGCACCCCGGCCAACATCGAGCGGATCGTCAAGCGTGCCGGACCCGATTTCGACGTCCCCGAGGTGGCGCCGGTGGCCAACGCCTACACCGCCTATATCGTGGCCGCTCTGCGCGAGGCCCACCCCGAGCTACGGTTGGATTCCGTGCTCACGCCCGCGGGGGCGGCCGCCGCCGAACGGGCAGAAACCGTCTGCGTCGGTCCTCTGGCCGACGAACTGGCCGACTTCACACCGGCTGCATTCTTCAGTGCGCCGCTGGCGTCCATCCCCGGGATCGACGCGGCACTCGACAGCTTCATGGGGATTCCGGCCAGCGGCTACGACCGCCCGCTGTTCCTCGGCGTCGGCCTGCTCGACCGCGATGTCCCACCGAGTTCAACGCTGACGTTCGCCGACGAACTACGGGCCAGCGGCCAGGACGTCGAGCTTCGTGTCTATCCCGACGAGGACCACAGCGGCACCGTACTGGCGTCGACGGCCGACTCGACACCGTTCCTCCAGCGGATGTTCGCTCTGCGCTGACCCCAATGGTGGTGGGCTGGCCCTCGTCGCCCACCACTAGCCCTGTTGGTGGTGGCTCTCCTGCCCGGTTGCTCGTGCCTCGCAACCGCCTCGTCGCCCACCACTAGGCTTGACCCATGCGTTTGGGTCGAATCGCCAGCCCCGATGGGGTCGCTTTTGTCAGCATCGAAGGAGACGTCGGCACCGGTGACGCTCCCGGTGACGCTGTGGTACGCGAAATCGCCGAACATCCGTTCGGTACGCCGACGTTCACCGGGCGGCAGTGGCCGCTGGCCGATGTCCGGCTGCTGGCGCCGATCCTGGCCAGCAAGGTGGTGGCGATGGGCAAGAACTACGCCGCCCACGCCGAGGAGATGGGCGGGACCGCGCCCGAGGATCCGGTGATCTTCCTCAAGCCCAACACCGCGATCGTCGGTCCGAACGCGCCGATCCTGCTGCCCGCCGATGCTTTTCCGGTCCACCACGAGGGCGAGCTGGCCATCGTGATCGGCCGGCCGTGCAAGGATGTGCCTGCCGCGCGAGCCGCTGAGAACATTCTGGGCTACACGATCGCCAACGATGTCTCGGCACGGGATCAACAGCAGCAGGACGGTCAGTGGATGCGCGCCAAGAGTCACGACACGTTCTGTCCGGTGGGCCCTTGGATCGTCACCGATCTGGATCCGGCCGATCTGGAATTGCGTACCGAAGTCAACGGTGAGGTACGGCAACGTAGCCGGACCTCGCTGATGATCCACGACATCGGCGCCATCGTCGAGTGGGTGTCGGCGGTGATGACGCTGCTCCCCGGTGACCTCATCTTGACCGGCACGCCGGAAGGTGTCGGGCCGATCGAAAACGGCGACTCGGTGAGCATCACCGTCGAGGGAATCGGTACCCTCACCAATCCTGTTGTGCGTAAAGGGAAATGATGACGAAAGTTCGAGTCCGGTTCTGTCCGTCCCCGACCGGGACTCCGCATGTAGGTTTGGTGCGGACGGCGTTGTTCAACTGGGCCTACGCCCGACACACCGGGGGCGACTTCGTTTTCCGGATCGAGGACACCGACGCCGCGCGCGACAGCGCCGAGAGTTACGCGGCGATCCTGGACGCCCTGCGCTGGCTGGGCATGGACTGGGACGAAGGCCCGGAGGTCGGCGGTCCGTACGCGCCCTACCGGCAGTCCGAGCGTAGCCAGATCTATCGCGACGTGGTGGCCAAACTGTTGGAAGCCGGCGAGGTCTACGAGGCCTTCTCGACGGCCGAGGAGGTCGAGGCCCGACACATCGCGGCGGGCCGGAATCCGAAACTCGGCTACGACAATCACGATCGTGATCTGACCGAGCAGCAGCGGGCCGAATTCCGCGCCCAGGGGCGAAACCCCGTACTGCGGCTGCGGATGCCGGATGAGGATCTGTCCTGGGATGACCTGGTGCGCGGGCCGACGACATTCGCCGCGGGTTCGGTACCGGATTTCGCGATCACCCGCGGCAACGGGGATCCGTTGTACACCTTGGTCAATCCGGTGGACGACGCGCTGATGAAGATCACCCACGTCTTGCGTGGCGAGGACATCCTGCCGTCGACACCGCGTCAGATCGCGTTGTACCAGGCGCTGATCCGGATCGGGGTGGCCGACCGGGTACCCGAGTTCGCACACCTGCCAAGCGTTCTGGGCGAGGGCAACAAGAAGCTGTCCAAACGCGACCCGCAGTCCAATCTCTTCCTGCACCGTGATCGCGGGTTCATCCCCGAGGGGCTGCTGAACTACCTGGCGCTGCTCGGATGGGGGATCGCTGACGATCATGACGTGTTCAGCCTCGACGAGATGGTGGCGGCGTTCGACGTCCGCAACGTCAACTCCAACCCGGCCCGCTTCGACCAGAAGAAGGCCGACGCCATCAATGCCGAGCACATTCGGTTGCTCCCACCCGAGGAGTTCACCCGCCGCCTCAGCGCCTATTTCGCCACACACGGGTACGACACCGGACTCGACGACGCCGGCTTCGCCGAGGCGGCCGCACTGGTGCAGACGCGCATCGTGGTGCTCAGCGATGCCTGGGGCCTGTTGCGGTTCCTCAACGACGCCGAGTACACGCTGGACCCGAAATCAGCGGCCAAGGAGCTCGGCGCCGCCGGGGCCCCGGTGCTCGACGCCGCGGTCTCGGCGCTGGAAAGCGTCGGCGACTGGACCACCGAGAACATCGAGGCCGCGCTGAAGACCTCGCTGATCGACGGGCTCGAACTCAAACCACGCAAGGCGTTCGGCCCGATCCGGGTTGCCGCCACCGGCTCGTCGGTGAGCCCGCCACTGTTCGAATCGCTGCAATTGCTGGGTCGCGACCGCAGCCTGCAGCGGCTGCGGGAGGCGCCGCGGGCCTAGGCAGGGGTACTCGGCCGGCGGCTGGTAAATCGGCCCCGAAATCTTTGGTAGTCTCTTCGTCGGCCCACAACAGTCGGGACAGCACCGCAAGACCGCGCGAACATCGCGAGAAACGGCGCTGACCAGCGGTTATGAGCCGTATTGGGGTATGGTGTAATTGGCAACACAGCTGATTCTGGTTCAGCCATTCTAGGTTCGAGTCCTGGTACCCCAGCTGGAGCAGGCGATTAGGTTGGCGCAACGCGCTGAGCTATGCTGCTCTCCGGTCCACACCGAGAGATTTCTCCCGGCGCGGACCACACGGATTGGTTCTGGCCCCGTCGTCTAGCGGCCTAGGACGCCGCCCTCTCACGGCGGTAGCGTGGGTTCGAATCCCATCGGGGCTACCAATCAACCTCCCTCATCACCGAGGCCCGTTCGGGGCCGTTGAACCCGCGAGCGGCATCGCCGGCAGGCCGAGCTTGCGGTGATCCCACGACCGGGTGCGGTTGGCAGCCAGACGCACGGCCACCCGCTTGTTCATCATCAGTTCGACCCCGGCCTTCATATCCTCGCTGTAGGGGCCGGTATAGCGCTCCCAGACGCTCACACCGACCCGGAAACACGTCTCCGGGTCGTCGACGATCTCAGCGCGCCCCTCGAAGGACACACCCCGCAGGGTGTCGTAGGTGTCGCCGTCCTCGATCAGGAAGGTGAACCGGGGGTCGCGCATCAGGTTCACGGCCTTCTGTGACTTCGCCTTGGTCTCGAGCCAGATCTCACCGTCGATGACGCCGTACCACATCGCCACGAGATGGGGTTGACCGTCGGCGCCGATTGTGGCGAGCGTTCCGGTGCGGCTGGTGACGACGAATTCAGTGATCTCATCGGTGGCCATCACGATCTGCGAGCGCTGGTTGCTTCCCATCCCGTGAGTGTCGCAGAGAACAGCATCCGGCTCGGCCAGGGGCCTGTCACAGCCTGCGGGTCAACGCCTCCGAGGCCGCCAACAGGTCAGCCGCCCAGCGGGCGCCGGGCCGCCTTCCCATCCGGTCGATCGGTCCCGACACCGACACCGCGGCGATCACAGCACCTCTGGCGTCGCGCACCGGTGCTGACACACTGGCGACCCCGGCTTCGCGTTCGGCCGCGCTCTGTGCCCAACCCCGCTTGCGTACCTCCACCAAGGTGCGATCGGTGAATTTCGCCGACGGCAGCACCGCCAGCTGGGTGGCCGCGTCCGCGTACGCGAGCAGGACTTTCGCGCCAGAGCCGGCGGTCATCGGCAGCCGGGTGCCGATGGGCACCGTATCGCGAAGGCCGACAGGCGGTTCCAACGCCGCGACGCAGATCCGGCTGGTGCCGTCGCGCCGGTAGAGCTGCACACTCTCGCCGGTGATCTCGCGGAGCCGGGGTAATACCGCGGCGCCCGCAGAAAGCAGCGAATCGTGAACATGGGCGGAGAGCTCGCTGATGGCGGGTCCGAGAAGCCAGCGTCCCTCCGGGTCGCGGGCCAGAAGTCGGTGTACTTCGAGTCCGGCCGCGAGCCGGTGTGCGGTGGCCCGTGGCAGACCGGTGCGCTCGCATAGTTCCGCCAGACCGCATGGGGAATCGGCGACCGCATGCAACACACCCATCGCTTTGTCGAGAACGCCGATACCGCTATCCTGTCTCACAGTGAGATACTAGCGTCCCGCATGTTGAGATAACCAGCCCAAGCGTTTCTCACTCCCTGCGGTACGGAAATTTGACGAATCGAGATGTGATGGCCAACGAGCAGCAGCCCCGGACCATGGCCGAAAAGGTGTGGGCCGACCACGTCGTCGCGTCAGGCGACGGCGAACCCGACTTGATCTACATCGATCTGCACCTCGTGCACGAGGTCACCAGCCCGCAGGCCTTCGACGGACTCCGGCTGGCCGGACGGCCGGTACGGCGCCCGGACCTGACGATCGCCACCGAAGACCACAATGTGCCGACGATCGACATCGACAAGCCCATCGCGGATCCAGTGTCGCGCACCCAGGTGGAGACGTTGCGGCGCAACTGCGAGGAATTCGGTATCCGCCTGCATCCGATGGGCGACACCGAGCAGGGCATCGTCCACATCATCGGCCCGCAGCTGGGCCTGACCCAGCCGGGTATGACGGTGGTGTGCGGTGACAGCCACACCTCGACGCACGGAGCGTTCGGATCGCTGGCCATGGGTATCGGAACGTCGGAGGTGGAACACGTCCTGGCCACCCAGACCCTGCCCCTGAAACCGTTCAAGACCATGGCGGTCAACGTCGATGGTCAACTGCCCGCTGGCGTTACGGCCAAGGACATCATCCTGGCCGTGATCGCCAAGATCGGTACCGGCGGCGGCCAGGGCCACGTCATCGAGTACCGGGGCAGTGCCATCGAGTCACTGTCGATGGAAGGCCGGATGACGGTCTGCAACATGAGCATCGAAGCGGGCGCGCGAGCGGGCATGGTGGCGCCTGACGAAATCACTTATGAATTCTTGAAGGGGCGCCCGCACGCGCCCACGGGTGCGGACTGGGACAACGCGGTGGCGGCCTGGGACCGGTTGCGTACCGATGAGGGCGCCGAATTCGACACCGAGGTCTACATCGACGCCTCGACCTTGAGCCCGTTCGTCACCTGGGGAACCAATCCGGGCCAGGGGGTGGCGCTCTCGGCGTCGGTTCCCGACCCGGAACTGATGACCAATGACGCCGACAAGCAGGCGGCCGAGAAGGCGTTGGCATACATGGACCTTCGTCCGGGTATGCCGATGCGAGAGATCACCGTCGACACCGTCTTCGTCGGGTCGTGCACCAACGGCCGGATCGAGGACCTGCGCGCCGCGGCCGAGGTGTTGCGCGGGCGCCAGGTGGCCGACGGTGTCCGGATGCTCGTCGTCCCCGGGTCCATGCGGGTCAAGGCTCAGGCCGAATCCGAAGGGCTCAGCGACGTTTTCCTCGCCGCGGGTGCCGAATGGCGGCAGGCGGGGTGCTCGATGTGCCTCGGCATGAATCCCGACCAGTTGGAACCGGGACAGCGCTGCGCCTCGACCTCGAACCGAAATTTCGAAGGCCGTCAGGGCAAAGGTGGACGCACCCATCTGGTATCGCCCTTGGTGGCGGCAGCCACGGCCGTGCGCGGCACCTTGTCATCGCCGGCAGATCTCGACGCCTGAGTCAGCCCCCCCTCCAGAGTCTTCAAGGAGTATTTCGATGGATGCCTTTCACACCCACACCGGCATCGGTGTCCCATTGCGCAGGTCGAATGTGGACACCGACCAGATCATCCCGGCGGTCTACCTGAAGCGGGTAACCCGAACAGGTTTCGAGGACGGATTGTTCGCCGCTTGGCGAAATGACCCCGGTTTCATTCTGAATCTGAGTCCATTCGACAAGGGCTCGGTGTTGGTCGCCGGCGCCGATTTCGGAACCGGTTCCTCCCGCGAACATGCCGTGTGGGCGCTCATGGACTACGGCTTCCGGGTGGTTATCTCGCCGCGTTTCGCCGATATTTTTCGGGGTAACGCCGGCAAGGCCGGGCTCTTAGCGGCGGAAGTCACACAAGACGATGTGGAACTGCTGTGGAAGCTCATCGAGCAGAACCCCGGTATGGAAATCACTGTGAATCTTCAAGATCGGAATATCACCGCCGGAACGGTGGTGGTGCCGTTCACCATTGACGATTACACGGCATGGCGGTTGCTCGAAGGACTCGACGATATAGGCCTTACGCTGCGGAAACTCGATTCGATCGAGGCATTCGAGGCGTCCCGGCCGGAGTGGAAACCCCGCACGCTTCCCGTTCCTTGAGAGCGCCGGGCGCCCCGAATTCGGGGCGCCCGAGCGTGGTTCGGAGCCGGTCCGGAGCCGCTCCGAAATGGTGGATTGACCCCCGAAGGGGCCCAAGCTGATTGCCGAATTCTCGGTCAGAAGCGCCTGAAATTGCGCGTGGCTCTTGGAAATCAGCCTTGACAGGGTTTACCGTGTCCTCTAGTCGGTTCAGACAGGACCACTGGCTTCGGAGGATTTGCATGAACAAAGCAGAGCTCATCGACGTACTCACGGAGAAATTGGGCTCGGACCGTCGGCAGGCGACGGCCGCCGTCGAGCACGTCGTCGACACCATTGTGCGTGCGGTGCACAAGGGCGACAGCGTCACCATCACCGGCTTCGGTGTTTTCGAGCAGCGCAAGCGCGCAGCCCGTGTCGCGCGCAACCCGCGCACCGGAGAAACCGTGAAGGTGAAGCCGACCTCCGTCCCCGCCTTCCGTCCGGGCGCACAGTTCAAGGCCGTTGTCTCTGGCGCACAGCGCCTCCCGGCCGAGGGCCCCGCCGTCAAGCGTGGTGTGGTGGCCGGCCCGGCCAAGCGCACCGCCGCCAAGAAGTCTTCACCCGCGAAGGCGGCGAAGAAGGCACCTGCGACGAAGGCGGCCCCGGCCAAGAAGGCCACCGCTACCAAGGCAGCTCCGGCCAAGAAGGCCACCGCCACCAAGGCAGCTCCGGCCAAGAAGACCACCGCCACCAAGGCAGCTCCGGCCAAGAAGACCACCGCTGCGAAGAAGACCACCGCCACCAAGGCGGCTCCGGCCAAGAAGACCACCGCCACCAAGGCGGCTCCGGCCAAGAAGGCTCCGGCTGCCAAGAAGGCTCCGGCCACCAAGGCTCCGGCCAAGAAGGCTCCCGCCGCCAAGAAGGCCACCGCTGCCAAGAAGGCTCCGGCTGCCAAGAAGGCTCCGGCCAAGCGCGGCCGCAAGTAGGCCGAGCTCGTCCACAGCACAATCAAATACGCCGCGGGTGTCAGGTACACCCGCGGCGTATTCGTGTTGGTGAGGTGTCAGCCGGTGGCCAGTGGACTGTCGATGTGGTCGGCAGAGATCAGCCGACCCTCTGAGATCGAGAGCACCCACGTGCTGCCCTTGCGATTACGCGACTTGTCCGGCCGGACCCCGTCTCGTTCGCACCACCACTCGATGAGGCCGGGAATCACCTTCCCCTGGCTACAGATCACGCGGGTGCCGGGCTGGTCGGCAATCTCGAGCATGCGCTGCCGGGCCGCTTTCCGGCTGTCGGCGTAGGCCTCTTCGGTCAGCGCGGGTTCCTCGTTGATCGTGACACCCAGCTCTTCAGCCAACGGCTCCAGCGTCTGGGTGCAGCGCACGCGGTCGGCGGCATGCAGGTCGGTGGCGCCGAAAGCCGAGAGCACAGCGACGAGCGATTCGGCCTGGGCCCGGCCGTGCTTGTCGAGCGGGCGCTTGCGGTCGTCACCCTTGTAGCGACTCTTGCGGCCCGCCGTGGCGTGCCGGACCACCAGCACCGTCTTGGTGTCCGCCGGTTGTTTGGTGAACCGGCGCAGGACTTTACGGTCCTGGGCGTAGCCCAGCCGGGTCAGCGCATCGGAGACCGGCAGCCAGAGCAGCTTGTCCACCTCGTCATTGGGCGTGAATTCACCCGGCGAACAGGTCGGGTCGACGCGCGCAGCCCAGTACCGGACCTTCTTGGTGCCCTGTTCGATCGGATAGCTCACCGACGTGAGCCGCCGTCCCAGCTGCGCGCGGAAACCCGTCTCTTCGGCGATCTCCCGCACCGCGGTCACCGGTTCTATCTCACCCGGGTCCACCTTGCCTTTCGGCAGCGACCAGTCGTCATACCGCGGACGGTGGATGACTGCCACCTCGACGGGGGTCGAGCCGTCGCCCGTCCAGTCCTCCAGCGGTCGCCACAGCACCGCACCGGCGGCCCGCACCACTGCGTGGGGCCGGTGCGCGGTGCGAGCATCCGAAACCTTGGGGTTCTTCGACACCCTCACTCCTGCAGATCAGTTGGTGCCGGCTCAGGGATTTCGGTGCTTCTCCATCAAGGAAACCTGATGGTCGCGCACCGTCTGCCCCTCGAACGGCAGGGCGGTCCAGTGACCATCGGCGGCGAGTTCCCAGCAGCGGGTGGCGGGATCCATCGCGGATTCGAACACCTCGTCCAGCTGAGCGGTCAGCCGTGGATCCTTCACCTGCGCCATCACTTCGACCCGGCGGTCGAGATTACGATGCATCATGTCGGCGCTGCCGATCCAGAACTCATTGATGGCGCGGAAGTGAATAATCCGCGAGTGTTCGAGAAAACGACCGAGAATCGAGCGCACCACGATGTTCTCGGAGAAACCCGGCACCCCGGGCCGGAGCGCACAGATGCCGCGCACCACCACTTCCACGCGCACCCCTGCCTGTGAGGCGCGGTAGAGCGCATCGATCACCTGCTCGTCGACGAGTGCGTTGGCCTTCAACCGGATCCGGGCATCGGCACCGTCGGTGGCCGCGGCGACCTCCCGCTCGATGCGTTCGATGATGCCCTTGCGCACGCCGTGCGGGGCCACCAGCAGGTTGCGGTAGCTGACTTTTCGTGAGTACCCGGTGAGGGAGTTGAAGAGATCGGTCAGGTCGGCGCCGATATCGGGTGAGGCCGTCAGCAGGCCGACATCTTCGTACAACCGTGCGGTTTTCGGATTGTAGTTGCCCGTGCCGATATGGCAGTAGCGGCGGATGGTCGATCCCTCACGCCGCACCACGAGGCAGGTCTTGCAGTGGGTCTTGAGCCCGATCAGCCCGTAGACCACATGTACGCCTGCCTTTTCGAGTTCACGGGCCCACTTGATGTTGGCCTGCTCGTCGAACCGTGCCTTGATCTCGACCAGGGCAACCACCTGCTTGCCCGCTTCGGCCGCGTCGATCAGCGCGTTGACGATGGGGGAGTCGCCGGACGTGCGATACAGGGTCTGCTTGATCGCGAGGACGTTCGGATCAGCGGCGGCCTGTTCGATGAAACGCTGCACGGTGGTGGAGAAAGAATCGTAAGGGTGGTGTACCAGCACGTCTCCGTCGCGCAGGGTGGAGAAGATGCTCTTGGGGGTTTCCCGCTCACCGAACGCCGGCGGTGTGGCGGGAACGAACGTGCGGTCCTTGAGTGCGGGCCGGTCCACTCCATAGATCTGCCACAGTGACGACAGGTCCAGAAGTCCTGGAACCTCGATGACGTCGCCGGGATTGACATCGAGTTCGCGCAACAGCAGCTCGAGCATGTTCTCGGTCATGTCGTCGGCGACTTCGAGTCGCACCGGTGAGCCGAACCGGCGGCGCGCCAGTTCCCGCTCCAGCGCCTTGAGGAGGTCTTCATCGCGGTCTTCTTCGACCTCAAAATCGGCGTTGCGGGTGATGCGGAATGCGTGGTGCTCGACGATCTCCAAGCCGGGAAACAGCACGGGCAGAAACGCCGCGATGAGTTCCTCCATCGGCAGGAACCGCACGACCCCCTTCCCCCGGGCGGCGCCGTCGCCGTCATCGCCGTCGCGGCCGGCCAGTTCAACGAACCGGTCGACGTTGTCGGGAACCTTGATGCGTGCGAAATGCTGTGTCTTGTCCTCGGGCTGGCGCACCGTGATGGCCAGGTTCAGGCTCAGCCCACTGACAAACGGGAAGGGGTGAGCAGGGTCCACGGCCAACGGTGTGAGGACAGGGAACACCTGCTCGTGGAAATAGGTGGACAGCCGCGACCGCTCGGCGTCATCGAGATCGGACCAGGTGACGACGAGGATGCCCTCCTCGGCCAGCGCAGGACGGACCGCGTCGAGGAAAACCCTGGCGTGCCTGCTGGCGATCTGCTGCGTGCGTTCAGCGATGCGGCGCAGCTGTTCCCGCGGGGAGAGTCCGTCTGCGGAGCGCACCGACAAACCCGTCTCGTCGCGACGTTTGAGCCCAGCCACCCGCACCATGTAGAACTCGTCGAGATTGGAGGCGAAGATGGCCAGGAACTTGGCCCGCTCCAACAGCGGCAGTGACGGGTCGGCCGCCAGCGCCAGGACCCGCGCATTGAAGTCCAGCCAGCTTAGCTCGCGGTTGAGGTAACGGTCCTCGGGCAGGGCGTTGTCGGCCGCGGCGGCCGTGGCCGCCGGCGGTGAGTCCGGGGTCGAGTCAGTGGCGACCCAACCGTCAGTGCTGGCTTCGCTGGTCTGCTGGGCTTCGGTCACGCCTCCGATCATTCCTCATCGCGATGGCCGTCGCTAGCACCGGCCGACGGCCTTGGCGGTGGCCTCGCGGGTGGCGGGCCCGACCGTCAACCTCCGCGCCGCCAACAGGTCGTCGGGGGTGTCGATGTCGCAGCGCAATCCCGGCCACGACCCGGCGAGCTCGATGGCACCTGAATTGCGGTGCAGCACAGCGGAATCGGCGCCGAAATGAGGGTCGAGTGGGACGCCGAACGCGAACAGTGCGGAGGTACCGCCGCCGTGCCGGTCGGCGACGAAACTGCGCGGATAGGCTTGGGCGGCGGCGATGGCCTCACCGAGCTCATGCGGTGTCAGAGCCGGAAGATCCCCTTGCAGGACAAAGACATTGGGGGTGGTCCTGCGGACCAGCTCCTCGCCCGCGCGCAGGGCGCTGTTCAGCGGGTCGGGATCACCGGGCGGTGTCGGGTCGTCGAGCGCCCCGGCCCCCAGCCGCGCGGCGGCAGCCGCCGCGGTCTCGTCAGGGGTGACCACGGTGACCGAGGCCACCGCTGATACTTGTTGGGCGGCCGCGATGGTGTCGAGCAGCATGGCCAGAACCAGCTGCTCGCGCGCCTCGGCGGACAACGCGGGGGCGAGTCGGGTCTTGGCGGCACTGAGCCGTTTGACCGCGATGATCAGCCCGGCTCGTACCGGTCCCGCCGACTGCCTGACACTCATGTCGACCATCCTGCCAGCGGTGCTGGCAGGATGGCGCAAGGTAGTTGCGGTTCCATGATCGACGGACCGGCCGCGGGACGAGGGCGACGCTGGGCCGGTCCCATCATTAAGGGGTTCGACGAGGTATGACCGGCACGGTGGGCACCGCAACGGTGATGGGCGCTGGCGCCTGGGGGACGGCGCTGGCCAAGGTGCTGGCCGATACGGGCAGTGAGGTGCGGTTGTGGGCCCGCCGCGACGCCGTCGCCGACGAGATCAACCGCACTCACCGCAACAGCGAGTACCTGGGGGGCGTCGAACTGCCCGCCCGGATCAGGGCGACCACCGACGCGAAGGAGGCGCTGCACGGGGTGACCACTGTGTTGTTGGCCACTCCTTCTCAACAGTTGCGGGCCAATCTGGAGACCTGGACACCTGCCCTGGAGCGGGGCGCGACGCTGGTCAGTCTCGCCAAGGGCATCGAATTGGGCACACTCATGCGGATGAGTCAGGTGATCATCCAGGTCACCGGGGTGGACCCGAGTCAGGTCGCGGTGCTGTCGGGTCCCAACCTGGCCGCCGAGATCGCCGCCGAACAACCCGCGGCGACGGTGATCGCCTGCCAGGACTCGGGTCGTGCCGTGACGCTGCAACGCTCGCTGAACACCCGCTACTTCCGCCCGTACACCAATGCCGATGTCATCGGCACCGAAATCGGTGGCGCCTGTAAGAACGTCATCGCCTTGGCCTGCGGAATGGCCGCCGGTGTCGGACTGGGGGAGAACACCGCGGCGGCGATCATCACCCGGGGTCTCGCCGAGATCATGCGACTCGGTATCGCCCTGGGTGCCAAGGGTGCCACCCTGGCCGGGCTGGCCGGAGTCGGCGATCTGGTCGCAACCTGCTCGTCACCGCGCTCGCGCAACCGGGCCTTCGGTGAGCGTCTGGGCCGCGGGCAGACTCTGGAAGAGGCGCAGCGCGCCGGCGGCGGACATGTCGCCGAGGGCGTCACCTCGTGTGAGTCGGTGCTGGCGCTGGCGTCCAGTTACGACGTCGAGATGCCCCTGACCGACGCGGTGCACCGGGTCTGTCACCGGGGTCTGTCGGTGTTCGAGGCCGTCGCGCTGCTGTTGGGCCGCAGCACCAAACCGGAGTGAGAGGTATGACCGACGAATTCGGCGCGTCCACGCGCAGCGTGAAAGCAGTGAGCTCACAACATGTTCCGGGACAACCGGTGGCGCCGTCACCGGTGTCGGCGGCCACCTACCATCTGGCACCGGACGCCGGAGAAGGCCTGGACTCCTACGGCCGCGCCACCAACCCCACGTGGCGTCAGGCGGAATCGGCGCTCGCGCAGTTGGAAGGTGCTGCGGCGGCTCTGGTGTTCGGGTCGGGGATGGCCGCGGTCACTGCCGCGCTGCGGGTGCTCTCCCGGCCGGGGACGGTTCTGGTGGTGCCCGCGGACGGCTACTACCAGGTCCGCGCGTATGCCTCGGAATACCTTGCGCCGCTTGGTGTCACCGTTCGGGAAGCGCGCTGCAGCGAGATCTGTGAGGCGGCCGCTGACGCCGATGTGGTGGTGGCCGAGACTCCGGCCAACCCAGGCCTCGATGTCGTGGATCTGCACCAGCTGGTGCATGTGTGTCGTGGCCGCGGTGCCCGGCTGCTGGTCGACAACACCACCGCGACCCCGCTGGGACAGCAGCCCTTGGCGCTGGGTGCCGATCTGGTGGTGGCCAGTGCCACCAAAGCACTGTCCGGGCACAGTGACCTGCTGGCCGGCTACGTCGCCGGAGACGACCCCGAACTGATGGCCGCCGTCGAGCGGGAACGGCTGCTGGCCGGCCCGATCCTGGGCGCCTTCGAAGCGTGGTTGCTGATCCGCAGCCTCGGCAGTGCGGGTCTGCGCATCGAGCGGCAGAACCAGAGCGCGCTGGCCCTGGCGCACATGCTCGACGAGCACCCGGCGGTGCGATCGGTCCGTTACCCCGGGTTGCCGTCCGATCCGGCGCACGCGGTGGCCTCGCGGCAGATGGCCAAGTTCGGTGGACTGGTGTCGGTGGAGCTCGCCGACGCCGCCGCGGTCGACACGTTGGTGCGGCGAAGCCGGCTGATGGTCGCCGCGACGAGCTTCGGCGGTATCCACACCTCGGTGGATCGCCGCGCCCGGTGGGGGGACCCGGTGAGCCCCGGCTTCGCCCGGATCTCCCTCGGTATCGAGGACACCGACGACGTCCTCGCCGATTTCGCACATGCGCTCGGTTGACCTCTCGGATCGCTTCGGTGGGTCCGGGGGCGGTAGCGTCTCCAGGTTGTGACTGCCCCCTCGGAACCAACCGGTCGCATCCGCGTCGCCGTCGTCTTCGGCGGTCGAAGCAGCGAGCACGCCATTTCCTGTGTGTCGGCGGGCAGCATCCTGCGCAATCTCGACCCCGAACGGTATGAGGCCGTTCCGGTCGGCATCACTGCGGACGGCTCCTGGGTGCTGAGTTCGGCCACCCCCGCCAGCCTGGCGATCGCCGACGGCAAGCTCCCGGAGGTGACCGACGGGTCCGGGCAGGCGCTCGCGCTGGCCACCGACCCGCGACGCAGCGGTGAGCTGGTGTCACTCGGCCAGGGGGCCGGTGCGATCCTGGCTACCGTCGACGTGGTGTTCCCGGTGCTGCACGGGCCCTACGGCGAAGACGGCACGATCCAGGGGCTGCTGGAACTCGCGGGGGTGCCGTACGTCGGAGCCGGCGTGCTGGCCAGTGCCGCAGGCATGGACAAGGAGTTCACCAAGAAGCTGCTGGCCGCCGAAGGCCTCCCAATCGGCGACCAGGTGGTGTTGCGGCCCAGGCAGCGCACCCTCGAGCCCGAGCAACGTGAGCGGCTCGGCCTGCCGGTGTTCGTCAAACCTGCTCGGGGTGGCTCGTCCATCGGTGTGAGCCGGGTGACCACCTGGGACCAACTCGACGACGCCATCGCCGCCGCCCGACAGCACGATCCCAAGGTGATCGTCGAGGCCGCGGTGGTCGGCCGCGAGCTGGAATGCGGCGTGCTCGAACTGCCCGACGGCAGGATCGAAGCCAGCACGGTCGGCGAGATCCGGGTCGCGGGGGTGCGCGGCCGCGAAGACGGCTTCTACGACTTCGCCACGAAGTACCTCGATGATGCCGCCGAGCTCGACGTGCCCGCCAAGGTCGACGACGAGGTGGCCGACGAGATCCGGCAGCTCGCCATCCGGGCGTTCCAGGCGATCGACTGCCAGGGATTGGCGCGGGTGGACTTCTTCCTGACCGACAGTGGTCCGGTGCTCAACGAGATCAACACCATGCCCGGCTTCACCACCATCTCGATGTATCCGCGGATGTGGGCGGCCAGCGGAGTGGATTATGCGACGCTGCTGACCGCGATGGTCGAGACGGCGTTGGCGCGCGGTACCGGTCTGCGCTGAACGCGGCTAACGCGGCGGCCCCGGGTCGAGCGCTCTGGCGGGCAGGGTCTTCTCGATGGCTCTGGACAGTTCCTGGATCGGGGTGGGGCCGGAACCGGACGGCAGGGTCAACGCGACGTACACCGGACGGTCCACGGCGAACCAGGTGGTGAGCGTGCCGGACGGATCGGTGACTCGAAACCATTGCACGGCGTCGACCACCTGCAGGGGGGCGCCCACCACAAAGTCGGCGGGCCGGTCCAGCCCGCAGCGCAGGATCACCGGCTCGCCGCCCGGTTCGTCCTGCCAGGCAGCGGCGCCGGGTGGCACCGGTTCCACCGCGGTGGCCCGCCGGTAATCCCCGAGCTGATCCGGGACAGCGGCCATCAGCCTGCCGCAGTCGGGGCCGTCGGCCTGCGGCGCAGGGGCCGCCGCGATCGCCACCGGGGTGGGTTCGGGTGTGCGCGTGGCCGCGATCGCCAACACCGCGACCACAGCGGCGACGGCGAGGACCAGAGCAGCGATCAGCGCACCTCTGGGTGGGCCGTCGCGTTCGATTTCCGACATCAGTTCCGAGCGGCCACGATCTAGTGGGACGTCCCGGCGATCGGGCACGTCAGCGTGCGGGTGATTCCTTCGACCTGCTGTACCGCGCCCACGATGCCCTGCACGGCCTCGTCGTCGTCGGCTCCGACCCGGACCACCACGTCGTAAGGGCCCGTCACGTACTCCGAGCACACCACACCGGGCAGCGCTGCCACCTGCTTGGCGACGACCTCGGCGCGGCCCACCTCGGTCTGGATCAGCATGAACGCCTCGGCCACCCGGTAATCTCCTGCCTCGAAGTTGGGACTCAACGTACCGCAGGTCGAGCGTGCGTTCAGAGCAGGCGAGAGCGGGACGAGTGTGGATGAACCGGGTCGGCAGACGTTGGGCGAGCTGGGGGAGTTCGCGGTCATCGAACGGTTGACCGCGGGCCGGCCGTATCCGGAGAGTCTGCAGCTCGGACCCGGTGACGACGCTGCGGTGTTGGCCGCGCCCGACGGCCGTGTGGTGGTCTCCACCGACATGCTGGTGGAGGGACGGCACTTCCGCCTGGACTGGTCGTCGCCGCATCAGGTGGGCTGCAAGGCGATCGCGCAGAACGCCGCTGACATCGAGGCCATGGGCGCGACGGTGACGGGCTTCGTCGTCGCGTTCGGCGCTCCGGCGTCGACCCCGGTCGACCAGGCCGTCGAGATCGCCGACGGCATGTGGGCGGAGGCCGGCCGTGCCGGCGCGCCGATCATCGGCGGTGACCTGGTGTCCAGCCCGCATTGGGTGATCTCGGTGACCGTCTTCGGCGACCTCGGCGGCCGTGCTCCGGTCACCCGCGGTGGCGCGCGCCCCGGAGCGGTGGTGGCCGTGGTCGGCGACCTGGGTGTCTCCGCAGCCGGATACGCACTGCTGGCCGCGGGGGTCGACGACTACGACGAGTTCCGCGACCGCCACCGCTCGCCGGTGCCGCCGTACGGCCAGGGCCCGGTCGCCGCGCGCGCCGGCGCCACGGCGATGACCGATACCTCCGATGGGCTGGTCGCCGATCTTCGCCACATCGCGCAGATGTCCGGTGTCGACATCGATCTGTCCGCTGAAGCGCTGCGGGCCGAGTGGGCGATCCTGAAGCCCGCCGCCGAAGACGTCGGTGCCGACGCCCGCGCGTGGGTGCTCGGCGGTGGTGAGGATCACGCTCTGGTGGCCTGTTTTCCGGGCGAGGTGCCCCCGGGTTGGCGGGTGATCGGAGCGGTGCGGCAGCGTGACGGCGCCGGCCCGGAGCGGGTGCTTGTCGACGGGCAGGAGTGGTCCGGAGCCGCGGGCTGGGAGTCCTTCGCCGGCGATTGCTAGTTTGTCGGCGTGACCGCGCGCCCTTTGGATGAACTCGTTGACGACGGCTGGGCGCAGGCGCTGGCCCCGGTACGCGATCAGGTGGCGCGCATGGGGGAGTTCCTGCGTGCCGAGATCGCCGAGGGCAGGGGATACCTGCCTGCGGGCCCGAACGTGTTGCGCGCCTTCACTTTTCCGTTCGAATCAGTGCGGGTGCTGATCGTCGGCCAGGATCCCTATCCCACCCCCGGACACGCGATCGGGCTGAGTTTCTCGGTGGCCCCGGAGGTCCGGCCGCTGCCGCGCAGCCTGGCGAACATCTTCACCGAGTACACCGCCGATCTGGGTTATCCGGCTCCGACCACCGGCGACCTCACCCCGTGGTCGCAGCAGGGCGTGATGCTGCTCAACAGGGTGCTGACCGTGCGGCCGGGCACACCGGCCTCACACCGCGGCAAGGGCTGGGAAGCCGTCACGGAGTGCGCCATTCGCGCGCTGGTGCAGCGATCCACTCCGCTGGTGGCCATCCTCTGGGGTCGCGATGCCTCCACCCTGAAGCCGATGCTCGGGCCGGAGTGTGTGGCCATCGAATCGCCGCACCCGTCGCCGCTGTCGGCCTCGCGCGGGTTCTTCGGGTCGCGTCCGTTCAGCCGGGCCAACACCTTGTTGACCGAGATGGGTGCGGCGCCCGTCGACTGGCGCCTGCCGTAGTCGACTGCGCACAGCAAGGCGCCGCACCCAGTGGGTGCGGCGCCTTGCTGTGCAAAGGGGGCCGGATCACGAACCGCTCGACGAGTCCTCGGAGGAGTCGTCACCACCACCGGTTTCGTTGGGGTAGTAGTCCGGCGGCGGCACGATGGTCGTGGTCGTCGGTGTCAACGTGGGTACCGGCTCGGGCCCCGGAGTCGGAGTCGGCTCGGCGGAGGCGACTCCGACGGTGATCATTGCCGCTGCCGCGAAAGCAGCGCCGGTCAGGGCGATGGTTCGGGACGAGAGCTTACGTGAGGTCATGCCTCTCGACTACCCCACGAATGAATTCAATTAACCCGTCATCTGCGGAATATTGGGCCGCAGAGAAGCGTTCAGCCCTGCTTGACGACCTTGCCGGCCTTGATGCACGAGGTGCAGGCGTTGATGCGCTTCTTGTTGCCACCGGGACGGGTGACGGCGTTCACCGACTGGATGTTCGGATCCCACCGACGGCTGGTCCGGCGATGGGAGTGCGACACCGACTTACCGAAACCGGGGCCCTTCCCGCAGATATCGCACACGGCAGCCATGTAGAACTCCTCATCCAAGATCGAATAACGGGGCCAGCAACCGCGGTGCGGGTGACCCGACAACCTGAACAGAATACCGAGCCACGCGGCGATCGCCAAAACGCTGCCCACAGCCCCACCTCGCCGGGTTGTTTTCGACGGTCGCTGTCGTCGGCACTGATTAGGCTAGCGCCCGCACGCGGTGGTGGGCGCGGGTAGGCGGTTGGGTGGCGGGCGGGTAGGCGGTTGGGTGGCGGGCGGGTAGAAGGAGGGTCATGGCGGATCGTCGGCTCGACGGCGCCGCGCTGCTGTCGTGGGCGCACACGTGCGTCGGAGAGTTGATCTCTCACGCTGACGAGATCAACCGGCTCAACGTGTTCCCGGTAGCCGACGCCGACACCGGCACCAACATGCTGTTCACCATGCGTGCGGCCCTGGCGGAAGCCACCGCGCCGACCGTCGAAGCCGGCCCCGCCGAGGTGGCGCAGGTGGCGTCCTGTCTGGCACGCGGCGCGGTGCATGGCGCGCGGGGGAACTCCGGGATGATCCTGTCGCAGATCTTGCGTGGCATCGCCGATGTCACGGCGGCCGCGGACGCCGGTGGACGGCTCCTCGAGATCGACGCGGCCGTGCTTGCCGCGGCGCTGCGGCACGCGGTCGGGCTGGTCGCCTCCTCGCTGGGCGGTGACGTGGTTCCGGGAACCATCGTCTCCGTGCTGCAGGCAGCGGCCACTGCGGCCGAACACAGCACCGCCGAAGGCGGCACCCTCGGTGATGCGGTGGCCGCCGCCGGGGACGCGGCCGTGGTGGCATTGGAGAAGACGCCGGATCAGTTGACGGTGCTGGCCGAAGCCGGCGTGGTGGATTCCGGTGGCCGCGGTCTGGTGGTGCTGCTGGACGCGCTGCGCACCACCGTCAGCGCGCACGCGCCGGTACGCCCGGCCTACGAACCGAGGCCCGACAAGACGGCACCACCGCGGCCGGCTCCTCAGGGGCCACCGCAATTCGAGGTGATGTACCTGCTCACCGGCTGCCCGGCCGGCGCGGTCGACCAATTGCGTGCCCGCCTGGAGGCACTCGGCGACTCGGTGGCACTGGCGGAAGCACTGCCCGGTGGCGGTTTCTCGGTACACATCCACACCGACGACGCGGGCGCGGCGATCGAAGCCGGGCTCGAATACGGCGCCGCCAGCCGGATCCAGATCTCGGTGCTCCCGTCGGGCGCAGCCAAACCGGCCCCGGGTGCTTTCAGCGTCGGGCGTGCAGTCCTGGCGGTCGTGGACGGCGATGGCGCCGCCGAGCTGTTCGCCGGCGAAGGTGCGACGGTGCTGCGCCCTGACCCGGCCGACGGTGCAGCCGTCGATGCCCGGCAATTGGTGCGGGCGGTGATCGACACGGGCGCAGCGCAAGTGATGGTGCTGCCCAACGGGTATGTCGCGGCCGAGGAGCTGGTGGCGGGGTGCACAGCGGCGATCAGCTGGGGTATCGATGTGGTTCCGGTGCCCACCAGTTCGATGGTGCACGGGCTGGCCGCATTGGCGGTGCACGACCCCGCCCGCCGGGCCGTCGACGACGGCTACACCATGGCCGCCGCGGCGGGAGCCACCCGATACGGCTCGGTGCGGGTGGCAGAAGAAGCGGCGCTGACGTGGGCCGGCCCGTGCCGGGTAGGCGACGGCCTGGGCATCATCGGTGGGGAGGTGTTGGTGGTACGTCACGACATCACCGCTGCCGCAAGGGGTTTGATCGACCTGATGCTGGGCGTTGGCGGGGAACTGGTGACGGTGCTGCTGGGTGACGGGGTGACCCCGGCAGTCAGCGCGGCGCTGTCCGCCCACGTGCACCTGCACCATCCCGGTACCGAACTCGTCAGCTATCAGACCGGCCACGCCGGTGACGTCGTGATCATCGGAGTGGAGTGAGATGGCCGCGTTGACTGATCCGCTCGACTTCATCATCGGCAAGAAGGCGGCGGCCAAACTCGACGAGGTTTTCGGCGTCCGCACCGTCAACGACCTGGTGCGCTACTACCCCCGCAAGTACAACAAGGGGGCAACCATGGTGGGGGACAAGGACGAACCCCTGGAGGCGGGTGAACACGTCACCTTCGTGGACACCATCGCCAAGGTCGATCTACGTTGGACCAATCGGTCGCCCAAACGCGAGATGATGGTGGTGACACTGGCCGACCGCCCGGTCACCGCCACGTTCTTCAACGCGAAATACCTGAAACACAGTCTGGTGGAGGGCACTCGGCTGATGATCTCCGGCGAGATCGGGTTTTTCCGCAACCAGATGCAACTCACCCATCCCGCGCACCTGGTGCTCGACTCGCCCACGGGCCGGCTGCGGGGCAGCAAGAACCTCAAGGCCCTGGCGGCCCGGGGTGATGACGGTGAGCTGGACTTCTCGGTGTTCGAGCGGGAGTTCTTCCCCATCTATCCGGCCAGCGCCAAGATGCAGAGCTGGGACATCTACGCCTGTGTGCGCCAGGTGCTCGAGGTCCTCGATCCGGTACCCGATCCGTTCCCGGAATCCTTCGTGCGACGGCGCGACCTGATGTCCGAGGACGCAGCCTTGCGCGCGATCCACCTGTCGGAGAACTCGAACGAGCGTGAGCGGGCCATCGAACGGTTGACGTTCGACGAGGCGGTGGGAATGCAGTGGGCGCTGGTGGCGCGCAGGCACAGCGAAATACGCCGGCCGGGTCCGCCGGCCCCCCTCGTGCCCGGCGGGATTCGCGACCGGATGCTCGGCCAGATGCCCTTCGAGCTGACCGCCGGTCAGGGCGAGGTCTTGTCGGTGATCTCCGATGAACTCTCGGCCAGTCATCCGATGAACCGGATGCTGCAAGGTGAGGTGGGCTCGGGCAAGACCATCGTCTCGGTGCTGTGCATGCTGCAGATGATCGACGCCGGCTATCAGTGCGCGCTGCTGGCGCCCACGGAAGTGCTTGCCACCCAACATGCCCGGGGGATCCGTGAGGTGCTGGGCCCGCTCGCCACGGCGGGCGAACTCGGCGGGGACGAAGCGGGTACCCGGGTGGCGCTGTTGACGGGATCGGTCTCGGCCGCCCGCAAGCGGCAGATCCGCGAGGAGATCGCCGCCGGCGACGCCGGGATCGTGGTCGGTACACACGCTCTGTTGCAGGACGCGGTCGAGTTCCAGCGGCTGGGTCTGGTGGTGGTGGACGAACAGCACCGCTTCGGCGTGGAACAGCGAGATCAGTTGCGCGCCAAGGCCCCCGACGGACTGACTCCGCACTTGCTGGTGATGACGGCAACGCCGATCCCGCGAACCATGGCCCTCACCGTCTACGGAGATCTGGAAACGTCGACCCTGCGCGAACTCCCGCGGGGCCGGCAGCCCATCAGCACCACCACCGTGTTCACCGGCCAGAACAAGAAGTGGCTGGACCGTGCGTGGCAGCGGATCGTCGAGGAGGTGCAGGCCGGCCGGCAGGCCTATGTGGTGGCGTCGCGGATCGAGGACACCGTCACCGAGGAGAAGGGCCCGCGCCCGATTCCCGTCACCATCCTCTATGAATTCCTGCGTACCGGTCCGTTGAAGGATCTGCGGGTCGGGCTGATGCACGGCAAGCTCGAGGCGGACGAGAAGGATGCGGTAATGACGGCCTTCAAGGCCGGGGACATCGATGTGCTGGTGTCCACCACGGTCATCGAAGTGGGTGTGGATGTCCCGAACTCGACGATGATGGTGGTGGCTGATGCCGACCGCTTCGGGATCAGCCAGCTGCATCAATTGCGTGGCCGCATCGGGCGCGGTAGCCACCCCAGCCTGTGTCTACTGGTGACGCAGTTCCCCGAATCGTCGAACGCGGGGCGGCGCCTCAAAGCGGTGGCCTCCACCCTGGACGGTTTCGAGTTGGCCGATCTCGATCTCGAGGAACGCCGCGAGGGCGACGTCCTGGGCCAGAACCAGTCCGGCCGCTCCCTTCATCTGCGATTCCTGTCATTGAACAAGCACCGCGAGATCATCGAGGAAGCCCGCGCCTTCTGCGAACTGGTCTACCCGCAGATGCCCACCGATCCCGGGCTGGCGAGGCTGGCCGAGTATTTCACTCAGGAGCGCATCGCCTACATGGAGAAGTCGTGAAGCGCTCCACGCAGGTGTGGCTGGCCCTGATGGCCGTGCTGTCGGTGATCGTCGCCTATCAGGTGGTCTCGGAGAGCGCCGACGGTGCTTCCGTCGCCCAGGCCGATATCCCCACGGTGGCGCCCGGATCCGATGTGCTGGCCGGAATCATGGTGGTGCCCACCAGGATACGAGTCAACGATTACCGCAGGGATGCGTTCGGAGAAGCATGGGATGACGACAACGACGCCCCGGGGGGCCGCAACGGCTGCGACACCCGAAACGACATCCTGCAACGCGATCTCGTCGAGAAGACCTACACCGACATCAAACGCTGTCCGACGGCGGTGGCCACCGGCACCCTGCACGACCCGTACACCAACGCCGTCGTCGCCTTCACCCGCGGCAACCAGATCGGTGCGTCGGTGCAGATCGACCACATCGTGCCGTTGGCGTTGGCGTGGGACATGGGGGCGCGCAACTGGACCGACGCCATGCGGCTGCGGTTCGCCAACGACCCCGCCAATCTGCTGGCCGTGGCCGGCGGGGCGAACCAGGACAAAGGCGACAGCGAACCCGCGGTTTGGATGCCACCGAACTCGGCGTTCCACTGCCAGTACGCGGTCCAGTTCGTCGAGGTGCTGCGCGGTTACGCGCTGACCATCGACGAGGCCTCGGCGGCGGCACTGCGCGAGGGCGCGGAAACCTGCCCGGCGGGCTGAACCCGCGCGAGAACAAAGGCCTGATCCGCCGTCTCCCGGGCCGCGACGTTCCGGGCGCGGATGTGCTGCCACCGTGGGGTGAAACCGGCGCCGCTCAGCGCGCGCACCACCGCTTCGACGTCGTGACGAAGGAACCGCAGATCCACGTCGTGTCCGAACGCGGAAGTCAATTCCAATGTCGGAGCGCCAGTCTGGAATGCCAACAACACCCGGCCCGTGTCGGTGAGCACCCGGCGGAACTCGCCGAACAGCCGGGGGAGCTCGGCAGCCGGGGTGTGCACGATCGAGTACCAACCGCACACCGCCGCACACGATGAGTCCGGTACCGGCAACATGAACATGTCGGCCACGGTGAATCGGGCCTGCGGGCAGCGGCCGCGGGCGATGTCGATCATGGCGCCCGATCGGTCGACGCCCAGCACGTCCAGGCCCGCCGCCGCCAGTTCGGCCGCCGCGTAGCCAGGGCCGCAGCCCACGTCGATCACCGGCCCAGCCAGCCCACTGGCGAAGTCGCACAGCAGTTTTCGGTCGAACGGGTGGCGCGCGCCGCCGAAGGCCTCCGCGTACTCGGCCGCGATGGCGTCGTACTGCGTGGAGGGGTGGGCCGAAATGTTCAGGGGCCCGTGTAGGTTTCCGGGTCCGGCCGGAACCGGGTGCCCTCGTCGAGGCCGTTCAAGGTGTCCATGTCACCGGTGCTGAGCTCGAAGTCGAAGACGTCGAGGTTCTCGGCGATGCGTTCGGCCGATGACGACCGCGGAATGACGACATTGCCCAGTTGCAGGTTCCACCGGATCAGCACCTGTGCCGGCGACTTGTCGTACGACGCGGCGATCGACGTCACCGCCGGATTAGCCAGCACCTTGCCGATCCCCAGTGGGCTGTAGGCCTCGGTGACGATGCCGTAGTCGGCATTGACCGCGCGCAACGCAGCCTGGTTGAGCAGCGGGTGAAGCTCGATCTGGTTGACCGCGGGGGTGAAGAACGCCAGGTCGACGATGTTCGACAGGTGCTCGGCGGTGAAGTTGCAGACACCGATGGACTTGGCGAAGCCGTCGGCCTGCAGCCGCATCAGTCCGCCGAAACTGTCGACGTACTTACCGCCTTCGGCGTACGGCCAGTGGATGAGGTACAGGTCCACATAATCCAAGCCCAGCCGTTCCAGGCTGGCCTTCAACGCGTCCTGCGATGACTGGAATCCTTGATCGGCGACCGCCAGCTTGGTGGTGACGAACACCTCGGCCCGCGGAATGCCGGACTTGGCGATGGCACGCCCCACCGCCGCTTCGTTGCCGTACACCGCGGCGGTGTCGATCAGCCGGTACCCGAGCTCCAGCGCCGTCGAGACAGCGTGCTCGGTTTCGGAATCCGAGAGTTCCCCGACACCAAGGCCGAGCGCCGGCATGATGTTCTCGTCATTGAGCCCGATGGAAGGAACAGTCGCCCCCGACTGGCCGTTCGACGTCATCTCACCTACCTGTTGGTTTAAGTGGTATCGCCGGGCCATCCCGGCCCGTTCTCAACAGCACAGTATTACGTAGGTCTAACGTCTCCTAATCAACGACCGCGGTGTTTCGGCGGGTTACCGTGTTCGGCCATGGTGAATGTGATGACTCACACGACGGCGCGACGTAGACGGGTTCCGCTGCCGGTGTTGAAAGCCGGCACCCGCCTCACGCCCACACTGATGTCCGTGCTGCCGCCCTTGGTGAAACGGGCCCTGACCGGCTTCCGCACGGTGACCATCGACGGCAACACCCTCGATCCCACGCTGCAGCTGTTCGTGGCCGGACTTCGGCTCAGCGGTGTCCCCGGCATCGTCGTCGACGACGATGTGGCGTCGAGCCGGAGTGTCATGCACGACACCTGCGTCGAACTCGGGGGTCCGGTGCGGTCGGTCGACATCACCACACTGTCGGTGCCGGGCCCAGCCGGCGCCATCCCGGTGCGCCACTACCGCGCCGGTGACTCGTCGTCGGCCCTGGTGTTCTTCCACGGCGGCGGTTACATGCTCGGCGACCTGGACGGTTATGACGCGCTGTGCCGGCGCTTGTGTCACGACGCGCAGACACAGGTGTTCTCGGTGGACTACCGCCTCGCTCCGGAGCACCCGGCCCCTGCGGCCGTCGACGACAGCTGCACGGCCTATACCTGGGTGACCGAGCACGCCGAGGATTTTGGTGTCCCGGCTGATCGAATCGCTGTCGGTGGGGACAGCGCGGGCGGCGGTCTGGCGGCCGTGGTCGCGCAGTGGGCCAGGAACAGCCCGGTGCCGGCTCCGGCGTTGCAGATGCTGCTCTACCCCGTCACCGATCTGGGTGCCCAGACCCGTTCCCGCACCCTCTTCGCCGACGGTTTCATCTTGACCGGCCACGACATGGCGGTCTTTCGCGACCGGTACCTCGCGCGCTCGGGGCTGGCAGTCACCGACCCGAGGGTCTCGCCGCTGCTCGCCGAGGATGTCGCCGGGTTGGCGCCGGCCCTGGTGGTGACCGCCGGCTTCGATCCGCTGCGTGACGAGGGCGATCTGTATGCGGCGGCGCTGCAACGCGCCGGGGTGCCCGTCGACCTGCGCCGAATGGGGTCGATGGTGCATGGATTCATGAATTTCGCCGGTCTGGGCGGCGGGGTGGAACGTAGTGTCGCGGACATCACCTCCGCGCTGCGGGCCCATCTGCGGCGCGGGTAACCAGCGGTATCGCTGCGCCGGTACGCTGGAGACGCCAAACCCGCGATTACGAGGATCACCAAAACTGTGGCCACCAAACCCAAACGTCCCGCCAAGTACGACCTGAAGGCGGGCGAGCGCAAACGCAACCTGGCGATTCAGATCGGGCTGACCGCCGTCGTGGTCGTCTTCGCCGTCGCGCTCGTGCTCTACATCGTCATGTCGAGCGACAAGAAGCAGGGCGGTGAGGTCCAAGCGGTGCGGGTGGCGGCCGCCAACGTGATCACCAACGAGGGCTCCAGTGACCCCAAAGCCGTGATCTCGCTGTACGAGGATTTCCAGTGCCCGCACTGCCGGACCTTCGAGCAGACCATGGGCCCGACGCTGAACAAGCTGGTGGACAACGGTGGCGTCGCGATCGACTACCACATGGTCGCGATCCTGGACACGCCGACCAACAACAACTACTCCACCCGGTCTGCCAACGCCGCGTACTGCGTTGCCGAGGAAGACAACAGCCCCATGAAGGACTCGTTCCGGCGGTTCCACGGGGCCTTGTTCGCCCAGCAGCCGGCCGAGGGCTCGCCTGCTCCGGACAACGCCTCGCTGATCGAGACCGCGCGTCAGGCCGGTGTCGCGGGCGGCGTCGCCGAGTGCATCAACAACGGCAACTACAACGATGTGGTGGACGGGCTGGCCGCAGCCGCCGGCATCAACTCGACCCCGAGCGTGCGGATCAACGGCGAGGACTACCAGTACAGCACTCCTGATGACCTGGTGAAGAAGGTCGAGGAGATCGTCGGCGACATTCCCAACGTGCCGTGACCGCAACACCCGACGCACACGTAGCGCCTTCGCCGGCCCCGGCGGGCGAGCAGGTGTCGCGTGCGGGCGTCGCGGTGGGACGCCCGAGCGCCCTGTGGATCCTGATCGCCGGCATCGTCGGCCTGGCCGCCGCGACCACGCTGACGATCGAAAAGATCGAGCTGCTCATCGATCCGTCGTATGTGCCGTCGTGCAGCTTGAATCCGGTGCTGTCATGCGGTTCGGTGATGGTCACCCCGCAGGCGTCGGTCTTCGGTTTTCCCAACATGCTGATCGGCCTGGTCGGTTTCACCGTTGTCATCGTTTCGGGCGTGCTCGCGGTGGCCAAGGTGCGGCTGCCGCAGTGGTATTGGGTCGGGCTGGCGGTCGGCAACGCCCTGGGCGTCGTCTTCGTGCACTACCTGATCTTCCAGAGCCTGTACCGCATCGGCGCGCTGTGCCCGTACTGCATGGTCGTCTGGACCGTGATGATCCCGCTGTTCGTGGTGTCCGCGTCGATCGCTCTTCGTCCGCTGGCCGGGAACGTGGTGTTGCGCGGTTTGTATCAATGGCGCTGGTCGATCGTTGCGCTGTGGTTCACCGCGGTTGTGCTGATGATCCTGGTGCGCTTCTGGGATTACTGGTCGACCCTGATCTGACCGTCGAGTGTTCGTTTGCGCCGCTGCGCTGCCCGAGTTCGCCACGGAGCAGCCGGCGGCGTTCCTGTTGTCGGTAGCCGCGTTGCCAACATGGATGTTTGCAAAATTCGCATATTTGCCAGGTGCGGTTTACACAAGAGTGAATGACCTATTTGTTCAGGCACCTTTCGCTTGACGTGCGCCCTCAGGTAGATTGCTGGGGTGTTCTCAAAGGTATTGGTGGCCAATCGCGGTGAAATTGCGATCCGGGCGTTCCGCGCGGCGTACGAACTCAAGGTCGGCACTGTTGCGGTGTATCCGTATGAGGACCGCAATTCGGTGCACCGCCTGAAGGCCGATGAGTCGTATCAGATCGGTGAGGTCGGTCATCCGGTCCGGGCGTATCTGTCGGTGGACCAGATCGTGTCCACGGCGGTGGCGGCCGGTGCGGATGCGGTGTATCCCGGTTACGGCTTTCTGTCGGAGAACCCGGAGTTGGCGGCGGCGTGTGCGGCGGCGGGTATCACCTTCGTCGGGCCCAGTGCCGAGGTGTTGGAGCTGACGGGCAACAAGTCGCGGGCGATCGCGGCCGCGCGTGAGGCGGGCCTGCCGGTGTTGGCGTCGTCGGCGCCGTCGGCGGATGTCGAGGAGTTGTTGGCCGCCGCGGAGACCATGGAGTTCCCGGTGTTCGTCAAGGCGGTGGCCGGTGGCGGTGGGCGCGGGATGCGCCGGGTGGCTGAGCCGTCGGGGCTGCGGGAGGCGATCGAGGCTGCCAGTCGTGAGGCGGAGTCGGCGTTCGGCGATGCCACGGTGTTCCTGGAGCAGGCGGTGATCAATCCCCGCCACATCGAGGTGCAGATCCTGGCCGACACCCAGGGCAACGTGATCCACCTGTTCGAGCGCGACTGCAGTGTGCAGCGGCGTCATCAGAAGGTCATCGAGTTGGCGCCGGCGCCGAACCTGGATCCGGCGTTGCGCGACAGGATCTGCAGTGACGCCGTGGCGTTCGCGCGTCAGATCGGTTATTCGTGTGCGGGCACGGTGGAGTTCCTGCTCGATGAGCGCGGCAACCACGTCTTCATCGAGATGAATCCGCGGATTCAGGTGGAGCACACGGTCACCGAAGAGATCACCGATGTGGACCTGGTGTCGTCGCAGTTGCGGATCGCTGCGGGGGAGTCGCTGGCCGATCTGGGGTTGAGCCAGGAGTCGATCGTGCCGCACGGGGCGGCGCTGCAGTGCCGGATCACCACCGAGGACCCCGCCAACGGGTTCCGTCCGGACACCGGCCGGATCACCGCCTACCGGTCACCGGGTGGTGCGGGGATCCGCCTGGACGGCGGCACCCTGCTGGGTGCGGAGGTCAGTGCGCATTTCGATTCGATGTTGGTGAAGCTGTCGTGTCGGGGCCGCGATTTCCCGACCGCGGTACGCCGGGCTCGGCGGGCGGTGGCGGAGTTCCGTATTCGTGGGGTGTCGACGAACATCCCGTTCCTGCAGGCGGTGCTGGATGACCCCGATTTTGTGGCCGGGCGGGTCACCACGAGCTTCATCGACGAGCGCCCGGGACTGCTGACCGCGCGCTCGAGTGCCGACCGCGGCACCAAGATCTTGAACTATCTGGCCGATGTCACGGTCAACAAACCGCATGGTGAACGCCCGTCGACGGTGTATCCGCAGGACAAGCTGCCCGGTATCGACCTGTCGGTGGCCCCGCCGGCCGGGAGCAAGCAGAAGCTGGCCGAACTCGGTCCGCAGGGTTTTGCTCAGTGGCTCAAGGACTCTGCGGCGGTCGGGGTCACCGATACGACGTTCCGGGATGCGCATCAGTCGTTGTTGGCCACCCGGTTGCGGACCACGGGTCTGTTGATGGTGGCGCCGTATGTGGCGCGGATGATGCCGCAGCTGTTGTCGGTGGAGTGCTGGGGTGGCGCGACTTACGATGTGGCGCTGCGGTTCTTGAAAGAGGATCCGTGGGAGCGGTTGGCGGCGTTGCGGGAGGCGCTGCCGAACATCTGCCTGCAGATGCTGCTGCGGGGCCGCAACACCGTCGGCTACACCCCGTATCCGGAGATCGTCACCAGCGCGTTCGTCGATGAGGCGACCTCGACGGGCATCGACATCTTCCGGATCTTCGATGCGCTGAACAACATCGAGTCGATGCGCCCGGCCATCGATGCGGTGCGGGCCACCAACACCGCGGTGGCCGAGGTGGCGATGTCCTACACCGGGGATCTGTCGAATCCGGCCGAGGACCTCTACACCCTGGATTACTACCTGCGGTTGGCCGAGCAGATCGTGGACGCCGGTGCGCATGTGCTGGCGATTAAGGACATGGCCGGACTGTTGCGTCCCCCGGCGGCGGCCACCTTGGTCTCCGCGCTCAAGAGCAACTTCGACCTGCCGGTGCACGTACACACCCACGACACCCCGGGCGGGCAGTTGGCCACCTATCTGGCGGCCTGGCAGGCCGGCGCCGACGCGGTGGACGGGGCGGCGGCGCCGCTGGCGGGCACCACCAGCCAGCCCGCGTTGAGCTCGATCGTGGCGGCCGCGGCGCACACCGACCGCGACACCGGACTCGATCTGGGTGCGGTGTGTGAGTTGGAGCCGTACTGGGAGGCGTTGCGCAAGGTCTACGCGCCCTTCGAGTCCGGTCTTCCGGCGCCCACGGGCCGGGTGTACACCCACGAGATTCCCGGTGGGCAGCTGTCGAACCTGCGGCAGCAGGCCATCGCGCTGGGCTTCGGGGACCGCTTCGAGGAGATCGAGGCCAATTACGCGGCTGCCGACCGGATCCTGGGCCGGCTGGTGAAGGTCACCCCGAGCTCGAAGGTGGTCGGGGATCTGGCTTTGGCGTTGGTGGGTGCGGGTATTTCGGCCGAGGAGTTCGCCGCCGATCCCGCCCGCTATGACATTCCCGACAGCGTGATCGGGTTCCTGCGCGGTGAACTCGGCGATCCCGCGGGTGGGTGGCCGGAACCGTTGCGCACCAAGGCCCTTGCCGGCCGCGGCCCGGCCAAGCCGGAAACCGCGCTGTCACTCGAGGACGAGGCGGTGCTGGCCCAGCCCGGCGGCAAGCGCCAAGCCACGCTGAACCGGTTGTTGTTCCCCGGCCCCACCAAGGAGTTCGAGGCGCACCGCGAACAGTTCGGCGACACCAGCCAGCTCAGTGCCAACCAGTTCTTCTACGGCCTGCGCCACGGTGACGAGCACCGGGTGCAGCTGGAGAAGGGTGTGGAGCTGCTGATCGGGCTGGAGGCCATCTCCGATGCCGACGAACGCGGTATGCGGACGGTCATGTGCATCATGAACGGCCAGCTGCGCCCGGTCGTGGTGCGGGATCGCAACATCGCCTCCGAGGTGCCCACCGCGGAGAAGGCCGATCGCGGCAACCCCGACCACGTGGCCGCGCCGTTCGCCGGTGTCGTCACCGTCACCGTGGCCGCCGGGGACGCCATCGAGGCCGGGCAGACCATCGCCACCATCGAAGCCATGAAGATGGAAGCCGGGATCACCGCACCCAAGGCCGGCACCGTCGAACGCGTCGCCGTCTCGACCACCGCCCAAGTCGAAGGCGGTGACCTCCTGGTGGTCGTCAGCTGACCCGCATCATCGCCGGAACCGCCGGGGGCAGGCGGCTGCTCGTGCCGCCCCGAGGTACCCGGCCGACCACTGACCGGGTGCGCGAGTCGTTGTTCAATGTGCTTGTCGCGCGGCTGGATTTCACCGGGCTGGCAGTGCTTGATCTCTACGCCGGCTCGGGGGCCCTGGGGTTGGAGGCGTTGTCGCGCGGAGCCGGCTCGGCGTTGTTCGTCGAGAGCGATCAGCGGGCCGCAGCGGTGATAACGCAGAACATCACGGCCCTCGGCTTCCCCGGCGCCGCGGTGCGCCGAGGACACGTCGACTCGGTGGTCGCCGGGGGAGCGGGGGCGCCCGTCGACGTGGTGTTCGCGGATCCGCCGTATGACGTGCGCACCGCCGACCTGGAGGTACTGGTGGCCTCGCTCGATGAAAACGGTTGGGCGACAACGGGAACAGTTGCGGTGGTGGAACGGCCGACAGGCAGCGAGCCGATCGGCTGGCCCCGCGGCTGGCTGGCGTGGCGGTCGCGCAGCTACGGCGACACCAGAGTGGAGATGGCCGAACGGGTCGACGGACATTAGCCCTGCTAGCGTCGGGTGCCATGAGCGGCGCCGTGTGCCCAGGTTCCTTCGACCCCGTCACTCTCGGACACATCGACGTCTTCGAACGCGCCGCAGCGCAGTTCGATGAGGTGGTCGTCGCGGTCCTGGTGAATCCCAACAAAAAAGGCATGTTCACCCTCGAGGAGCGAATCGCGCTGATCGAGGAGTCGACGACACATCTGCCGAACCTGCGGGCCGAGTCCGGGCAGGGGCTCGTCGTGGATTTTGTGAAGGCGCGCGGGCTGACCGCCATCGTCAAGGGACTGCGCACCGGTACCGACTTCGAGTACGAATTGCAGATGGCGCAGATGAACCGGCACGTCGCCGGGGTGGACACGTTTTTTGTCGCCACCACGCCGCAGTACTCGTTCGTGTCGTCGTCCTTGGCCAAAGAGGTGGCCTCGTTGGGTGGCGACGTCACCGATCTGCTGCCGGAACCGGTGAACGCACGACTGCAGGCCAAGCTGCGCGGCTGACATAATGAGGCCGGGTATGCCGGGTTTGTCCATCAAAGTGGCGACACACCGGTGTCGCCACCACAGTCACAGGCGCAACACCAGGCACACTTGTAACAACAACGAGGCCTGGAGGGTGCGCCGTGTACCGAGTATTTGAAGCGCTCGATGAGTTGGGTGCCATCGTCGAAGAGGCGCGCGGCGTGCCCATGACCGCCGGCTGTGTTGTCCCGCGCGGTGACGTGCTCGAACTGATCGACGACATCAAAGACGCCATTCCCGGCGAACTCGATGACGCTCAGGACGTGCTCGACGCACGCGACACGATGCTGCGCGACGCCAAGCAGCACGCCGACGGCCTGGTGTCCTCGGCGACTGCGGAGGCCGACTCCACCCTCGGGCATGCCCGAGGCGAGGCCGACCGGTTGCTCGCCGACGCCAAGTCGCAAGCCGACCGGATGGTGGCCGAGGCGCGCCAGCACTGCGAGCGCATGGTCGGTGAGGCCCGCGAAGAGGCAAATCGGTTGGCCGCCAACGCCAAACGCGATTACGAGACCGCGGTGGGCCGCGCCAAGGCCGAAGCGGACCGGCTGGTCGAGAGCGGCAACATCTCCTATGAGAAGGCCGTGCAGGAGGGCATCAAGGAGCAGCAGCGTCTGGTGTCGCAGACCGAGGTGGTGCAGTCCGCACAGGCTGAGTCCGCACGCCTGATCGACGCCGCCCACGCCGAGGCCGACCGCCTGCGCGGAGAATGCGACATCTACGTCGACAGCAAACTCGCCGAGTTCGAGGACTACCTCAACGGAACGCTGCGCTCGGTCGGCCGGGGCCGGCACCAGTTGCGTACCGCCGCGGGCACCCACGACTACGTGCAACGCTGAGCTGGCGTGGCCGCCAGTCGGTGCGCCGTAGAATTACCGTCATGTCGGTGTTCAAGAAAGCGGCGTCCAACAGCGCGGCAGCGCATCGCCACACACCCCTGACCTTCGACATCTCGCGGCTGGGCCGTCGGCCCGGCTCGATGATGCAGATCTCCCAGACCGTCCTGAGCCCGTCGCGCATCGGCCTCGACCTCATCGCGATCGAACCGGGCGCACCGCTGGAATTGGATCTCGAGCTCCAGTCGGTCTCCGAAGGGGTGCTGGTGACCGGCAGCGTCACCGCCCCCACCGCAGGTGAGTGCGCCCGTTGCCTGTCCCCGATCTCCGGAACGGTGACGATCGATCTGACCGAGCTCTTCGCCTATCCGGACAGCACCACCGAGGCGACGACGGAGGAAGACGAAGTGGGCCACGTCGTCGACGACACCATCGACCTCGAACAGTCGATCGTGGACGCCGTGGTGCTGCAGCTACCGCTCTCGCCGGTCTGCAGCCCGGACTGCCCCGGCCTGTGCCAGACCTGCGGGGTACCGCTCGCCACCGCCGAGCCCGGACATCACCACGACGTCATCGACCCGCGCTGGGCGAAGCTGGCGGCGTTGCTGCCCGATGAGGCCTCGGGAGAATCCAGGGAATGACTGCGCAGGACGATCGCCAGCCCCTCATCGACGCGCTCGGAGTGGATGTCGGTGCCGAGTTGCTCACCCTGGCGCTGACTCACCGCAGCTATGCCTACGAGCACGGCGGCCTGCCCACCAACGAACGTCTGGAATTCCTCGGCGATGCGGTTCTGGGCCTCACCGTGACCGACGAGCTGTTCCATCGCCATCCCAATCTCACCGAAGGTGACCTGGCCAAATTGCGGGCCAGCGTGGTCAACACCCAGGCCCTCGCCGGTGTGGCCCGCGGGCTGACCCCGGACGGACTGGGTTCCTACCTGTTGCTGGGGCGCGGCGAGATGAACACCGGCGGCGCCGACAAGTCGAGCATCCTGGCCGACGGCATGGAATCGCTGCTCGGTGCGGTGTACCTGCAGCACGGCATCGACACCGCGCGCAAGGTCATCCTGCGGCTGTTCGGCCAGCTGCTCGACACGGCACCGACTCTGGGCGCCGGGCTGGACTGGAAGACCAGCCTGCAAGAGCTCTGTGCGGCAAAGGGTTTGGGTTCGCCGACCTATGCGGTGACCTCCACCGGTCCCGACCATGACAAACAGTTCACCGCCACGGTGATCGTCAAGGACATGGAATACGGCACCGGCGTGGGCCGGTCCAAGAAAGAAGCCGAGCAGAAGGCCGCGGCCCAGGCCTGGCAGGCGCTGGTCGAACTCGACGACGACGAGGCGTGAGAACGCTCGATGCCTGAACTTCCCGAGGTCGAAGTCGTCCGACGGGGCCTGCAGAATCACGTTGCCGGGCGCACCATCTCCGCGGTGCGGGTGCACCACCCGCGGGCGGTGCGGCGACACGAGGCCGGCCCGGCGGACCTCACGGCGCGGCTGCTGGACAACGAGATCACCGGCACCGGCAGGCGGGGCAAATACCTGTGGCTGACCCTCGGCAGCGGCGAGGCGCTGGTGGTGCATCTGGGAATGAGCGGTCAGATGTTGCTGGGCGAAGTCGCTCGCACCGAACACCTGCGCATCGCCACACTGCTCGACGACGGCACCGCGCTGAGCTTCGTGGACCAGCGAACCTTCGGCGGGTGGATGCTGACCGAACTGGTGACCGTGGACGGCACCGAAGTCCCCGAACCCGTGGCGCACATCGCCCGTGACCCGCTGGACCCCGCATTCGACCGCGATGCGGTAGTGAAGGTGTTGCGCGGCAAGCACTCTGAGATCAAGCGTCAGCTCCTGGACCAGACGGTGGTCTCGGGCATCGGCAACATCTACGCCGACGAGGCGCTGTGGCGGGCGAAGGTCAACGGGGTGCGGATCGCCGAGACGCTGACCAAGCCGACGCTGGCCCGCATCCTCGACCACGCCGGCGATGTCATGCGCGACGCACTCGGTCAGGGCGGCACCTCATTCGACTCGCTGTACGTCAATGTCAACGGCGAGTCCGGGTACTTCGACCGCTCGCTGGACGCCTACGGTCGCGAGGGGAAACCGTGCCGGCGCTGCGGCGCGGTGATGCGCCGCGAGAAGTTCATGAACCGCTCCTCGTTCTACTGCCCGAAATGCCAGCCACGCCCGCGTGGTTGATACGTTCAACAACCCGCCAGCGCGCGTGTCTGTACACCAGAGCTCGGCGTGTTGCGTACAAGAGCGCGCGCTCGCGCCGAATAGGGAAGAGGCACCATGACGGAACTTTGGGTGGAACGCACCGGGACCCGCCGCTACACCGGGAAGAGCTCCCGTGGCGCGGAAGTGCTGGTGGGCTCCGAGGACGTCGAGGGTGTCTTCACCCCGGGGGAGCTGCTGAAGATTGCGCTGGCCGCGTGCAGTGGGATGGCCAGCGACGTGCCGCTGGCCCGCCGCCTCGGTGACGACTACCAGGCCACCGTCAAGGTGTCGGGCCCGCCGGACCGCGAGCAGGAGCGTTACCCGCTGTTGCAGGAGGTCCTCGAGATCGACCTGTCCGGACTCTCGCAGGCCGAAGCGGAACGGGTGCGCACCGTCGTCAACCGCGCCATCGATCAGGTGTGCACCGTGGGACGCACGCTCAAGTCCGGTACCGAAGTCACCTTCGAGATTGCCGACAAACGACCGTGACTGAGGACGTAGCCCGGCTGACGGCCTGGGTGCACGGCAACGTGCAGGGGGTGGGCTTTCGGTGGTGGACCCGTTCGCGAGCCCTCGAACTGGGGCTCACCGGCTACGCCAGTAACCAGCCCGACGGCCGTGTGCTGGTGGTGGCGCAGGGCCCGCGGGAGGCGGGTGAGCGTTTGCTCGAGCTGTTGCGTGGGGACACCACACCGGGGCGGGTGGACAAGGTGATCGCCGATTGGTCGGCACCCGGGGAACAGATCCGGGGATTCAGCGAGCGTTAGTTCCTCTTTGTCAGTCCGGCCCTCTCTCCCCGGCTCGTGCCTCGCCGGCTCGTCGACCGACTGAATGTTGCGTAGTCGGCCCTCTCTCCCCGGCTCGTGCCTCGCCGGCTCGTCGACCGACTGAATGTTGCGTAGTCGGCCCTCTCTCCCCGGCTCGTGCCTCGCCGGCTCGTCGACCGACTAGCGGTACTCTGGCACGCCATGCACCTCAAGAGTCTGACGTTGAAGGGCTTCAAGTCCTTCGCGTCGCCCACGACTCTGCGTCTGGAACCTGGCATCACCTGCGTCGTCGGCCCCAACGGTTCCGGCAAGTCGAACGTCGTCGATGCCCTGACCTGGGTGATGGGCGAACAGGGTGCCAAGACGCTGCGCGGCGGCAAGATGGAAGACGTCATCTTCGCCGGCACCTCCACCCGGGCACCGCTCGGGCGCGCCGAGGTCACACTGACCATCGACAACTCCGACAATGCGCTGCCCATCGAATACTCCGAGGTGTCGATCACCCGCCGGATGTTCCGCGACGGCGCCGGGGAGTACGAGATCAACGGCACCAGCTGCCGGCTGATGGACGTCCAGGAACTGCTGTCGGACTCCGGCATCGGCCGGGAGATGCACGTCATCGTCGGCCAGGGCCGGTTATCGCAGATCCTGGAGTCGCGCCCCGAGGACCGGCGGGCCTTCATCGAAGAGGCCGCCGGCGTGCTCAAGCACCGCAAACGCAAAGAGAAGGCGGTCCGCAAGCTCGACGCGATGGCCGCCAACCTGGCCCGGCTCACCGACCTGACCACCGAGTTGCGCCGCCAGCTCAAGCCGCTGGGCCGCCAGGCCGAGATGGCCCGCCGCGCCCAGACCATCCAGGCCGACCTGCGCGACGCCCGGCTGCGGCTGGCCGCCGACGACCTGGTGAAACGCCAGATCGAGTTCGAAGGTGTGGGTGGTACCGAGGCCACTCTGCGCAAGGAGCACGAGGAGGCCTCCGAGCGTCTGGCGGTCGCCACCGATGAGCTCACCGAGCACGAGACCGCCGTCGGCACCCTGACCGACCGGGCCGAACGGGCCCAGCAGATGTGGTTCCGGCTCTCCGCACTTGCCGAACGGGTCGGCGCCACCGTGCGCATCGCCACCGAACGCACCCAGCTGCTGGAAGCCGAACCGGTGCACACCGGCGGTCGCGATCCCGATGAGCTCGACGCGGAAGCCGATGAGGTGGCCGAGCTCGAACAGCAGCTGTTGGCGGAGCTGGCCGAAACCCGGGCCCGGCTGGAGGCAGCGCGTGAGGAACTCGGTGAGGCCGAACGCGAGGCCGCCGACGCCGAACGTGCCCACCTCGCCGCCGTCCGCGCCGAAGCCGACCGCCGGGAGGGGCTGGCCAGGCTGGCCGGTCAGGTCGAGACCATGCGGGCTCGCGTCGAGTCCACCGACGAGCGCATCGCCCGGCTCTCAGAGGGGATCGAGGACGCGGGGCAGCGGGCCGAACGGGCCCAGGCCGAGTTCGAAACGGTGCAGGGTCGCGTCGGTGAACTCGATCAGAGCGAAGTGGGCCTTGACGACCACCACGACCGCACGGTCGCGGCGGTGCGCCTGGCCGATGAGCGGGTTGCCGAACTGCAGGCCGCCGAACGCAGCGCTGAACGTCAGGTTGCTTCGCTGCGTGCTCGGATCGACGCGCTGGCCGTCGGGTTGGAACGCCGGGACGGCGCCGCCTGGCTGACCGAGAACCGTTCTGATGCCGGCCTTTTCGGCTCAGTGGCGAAACTGATGAAGGTGCACGCCGGCTACGAGGTGGCGCTGGCCACGGTGCTCGGCGCCGCAGCCGACGCGCTGGCCGCCGACGACTTCGAGGCGGCGGCCTCGGCCGTCGCGGCACTGAAGGAGGCCGACGGCGGCCGCGCGGCGATCGTACTGGGGGACTGGCCCGAGAACGTCACGCGGGTCGACGGCCAACTGCCCGACGGTGCGCGCTGGGCGCTGGATCTGGTGGACCTGCCGGACCGGTTGCGCGGTGCCCTCACCGCTTTGTTGACCGGCATCGTGGTGGTCGACGACCTGAGCGGTGCCCTCGATGTGGTGTCGCGCCGCTCCGAGTTGCGCGCGGTGACCGTCGACGGAGACCTGGTGGGTCCGGGCTGGGTCGCCGGGGGTTCGGACCGCAAACCGAGCACCCTCGAGATCACCTCCGAGATCGAGAAGTCGCGTGCCGAATTGGCCGCTGCTGAAACACAAGTCGAGGAACTGGCGGCAGCGTTGGCGGGGGCGACCGCCGAGCAGGCGGCGCGGCACGACGCCGCCGAACACGCCTTGGCGGCGCTGAACGAATCCGATGCCGCCATCTCGCAGATCTACGAGCAGTTGGGCCGGCTCGGCGTGGAGGCCCGCAACGCAGACAATGACTGGCGCAGGCAGATTCAGCAGCGTGACGAACTGGAGAGCAGCCGGGCTCAGACGGTTGCCGAACTCACGGAGCTGGAGGAGCGGCTGCACAACGCCGAAGACGTGCCGTCCGTCGAGGCCGACGAGCCCGTCGACCGGGAACGCCTGACCGCCGTCGTGGACACCGTGCGCGCCGCAGAAGTGGAGGCCCGACTGGCCGTGCGCACGGCTGAGGAACGCGCGAACGCCGTTCGCGGACGGGCTGATTCACTGCGCCGTGCCGCCGCGGGCGAGCGTGAGGCGCGGGCCAGGGCAGCGCGGGCCCGCGAGGCGCGTGAGCATGCCGCAACCATCGCCTCGGCGGTCGGTGATTCCGGTCGCATCCTCGCCGAGCGCCTGGCCGGGGTGGTGACCGTGGCATCGCGTACCCGTGATCAGCTGGCCGCCGAACGTCAGCAGCGCGCCACGGCCATGGCCGCCGCGCGTGAAGAGGTGGACGCCCTGAAGAACCGGATCGCCGCCCTGACCGATTCGCTGCACCGCGACGAGGTGGCCAAGGCCCAGGCGGCGCTGCGGATCGAGCAGCTCGAGCAGACGGTGCTCGAGCAATTCGGCATGGCGCCAGGCGATTTGGTCGCCGAATACGGTCCCCACATCGGGCTGCCGCCCTCCGAACTCGAGATGGCTGAATACGAGCAGGCCCGCGAGCGCGGCGAACAGGTGACCGCCCCGGCACCCATGCCCTATGACCGCGACACCCAGGAGCGCCGCGCCAAGCGCGCCGAGAAGGAACTCCGCGAACTGGGCCGGGTCAACCCGCTGGCGCTCGAGGAGTTCGCCGCCCTCGAGGAGCGGTACAACTTCCTGTCCACGCAGCTCGAAGACGTCAAGGCGGCGCGCAAGGACCTTCTTGATGTGGTCGAGGATGTCGACGCCCGCATCCTGCAGGTGTTCACCGAGGCCTACGCCGATGTGGAGCGTGAGTTCGAGCAGGTGTTCGCGTCGCTGTTCCCGGGCGGAGAGGGTCGTCTGCTGCTGACCGACCCCGGCGACATGCTGACCACCGGCGTCGAGGTGGAGGCCCGCCCGCCGGGCAAGAAGGTCAAACGCCTTTCGCTGCTCTCCGGCGGCGAGAAGTCGTTGACAGCGGTGGCGATGCTGGTGGCGATCTTCCGGGCCAGGCCGTCACCGTTCTACGTGATGGACGAGGTGGAGGCCGCCCTCGATGACGTGAACCTGCGCCGGTTGCTCGGGCTGTTCGAACAGCTCCGGGAGAAATCGCAGCTGATCGTCATCACCCACCAGAAGCCGACCATGGAGATCGCCGACGCGCTGTACGGCGTCACCATGCAGGGCGACGGCATCACGCAGGTGATCTCGCAGCGGATGCGGGGTCAGGAGCTGGTCAAAGCGGGCAGGAGCGAGGCGAGCCCGGATTAGCGGGGTGCGAGCCCCAGAGCCCGCAGCTCGGTGAGGTCGGCCGCACCGCAGCCGTGCAGGCAGATGCGCAGCTCGTCGATGAAGCTGCCCAGCCAGTCGACCACTGCGTCGGCGGACTGCACGGCGGGGGTCAGCAGCGGCCGCGCGATCGCCACTGCGGTGGCGCCCAGCGCCAGCGCTTTGGCGGCGTCCATGCCGGTCCGGATGCCGCCGGACGCGATGACCGGGACACCGGGAAGTTCACGCAGCACCTCACGCAGCGCCACCGCGGTCGGCACGCCCCATTCCGCCAGCGCGGGGTGGCGGACTTCGCCGTAGCGGACCAGTTGCTCCACCCGGGCCCACGAGGTACCGCCTGCGCCGGCGACGTCGACGGCCGCGATGCGGCTGCTGCGCAGCTGACGGGCGGCCACGGCGCCGAGACCGTGCCCGACTTCTTTCACCAGAACCGGATAGTCCAGCGAGTGCGTCAGATCGGTCAGCCGGCTCAGTGTGCCGGTGAAATCGGTGTCACCGCCGTCCTGCACAGCTTCCTGCAGTGGGTTGGTGTGCACCGCGAGCGCGTCGGCTCCCACGCGGGCCAGCGCCTTGTCCAGGTAGGGCAGCGCGGACGGGCTCAGCTGCGCCAGCCCGATGTTGCCGACCAGCAGGACGTCCGGAGCCACGTCACGGACTTCGAAACTGGACGCGGCGGCCTCGTCGTCGAGCATGATGCGCTGTGAACCCAGCATCATCGCCAGGCCCAGTTGCTGAGCGGCCGCGGCGAGGTTGCGGTTGATCACCCCGGACAGTTCGGCGCCGCCGGTCATCGCCCCGATCAGGATGGGGGAGCGCAACGTCGCGCCGAGGAACTCGACGCCGGCGTCCACGTCCGACAGGCTGGTCTGCGTCAGCGCGTTGTAGGGCAGCCGGTAGGCCTCGAAACCGGTCGTGACGTCGGTGTACTCGACGGCCTGGGTGAGGCACACGTCGATGTGTCGAAGCTTGCGGGTGGGTGACCCCTCGGGCGCCATCGTCACCACATACCCGTTTTGGGAGAATGACCGGGTGTCTGAAGGTCTCTGGATCGCAATTGCGGTTGTCGCCGTTCTGCTCGTCACTGCGCTGGTTGTCGGGTTGGTGCGCTACCGACAGCGGCGCATAAGTCTGACACCGCCACCGGACACCACGAAACCGGTCGATCGTTCCGGTGGGTACACCGCGACATCGGGCATCACCTTCAGCCAGTCCGCGCCACCGGCTCCTGAGAAGGTTCGACCGCCCGAGCGGATCGACACCGATGGCCTGCCCGCCGTCGGTGACGATGCCACGATCCCGCGGGATGCCCCCAAACGATCGATTGCCGATGTACAGCTTCCCGAACCGGGGACCGTGGCGCCACCGGAACCCGCGCCGGCCCCGAAGCCCGCGCCGCTGCCCGAGCCGCAACCGCTGCCCGAGCCCGAGCCCACCCCCGAGCCGGAGCCTGCGCCGGCACCCGCGCCCTTGCCGGAGCCCGAGCCGGAACCAGCTCCGGTGCTGGACACCATCGCGCCCGTCGAAGGGCGGTTGGACCGGTTGCGCGGCCGGCTGTCCAAATCCCAGAACGCGCTCGGACGCAGTGTGCTGGGCCTGCTCGGCGGAGGCGACCTCGATGAGGACTCCTGGGAAGAAGTCGAAGACACCCTGTTGATCGCCGACCTCGGGCCCGTTGTCGCGGCGTCGGTGATGCAGACCTTGCGGTCGAAGCTGGCGTCGGCCGGCGTGCGTACGGATGCCGATGCCCGCCGGGTGCTGCGGGAGGCTCTGATGGCTGAGTTGCACCCCGAATTCGACCGGTCGATCAGGGCACTGCCCCACGCCGATGCGCCGTCCGTGCTTTTGGTCGTCGGCGTCAACGGCACAGGGAAGACCACCACCGTCGGGAAGCTGGCGCGGGTGCTGGTGGCCGACGGCCGCCGGGTGGTGCTCGGCGCCGCGGACACGTTCCGTGCGGCGGCGGCCGATCAGCTGCAGACCTGGGCGTCGCGGGTGGGCGCCGAGGTGGTCCGCGGACCCGAAGGCGCCGATCCCGCCTCGGTGGCCTTCGATGCCGTCGACAAGGGCATCGAGGGCGGTGCCGACGTCGTCGTCATCGACACCGCCGGCCGCCTGCACAACAAGGTCGGCCTGATGGACGAGCTCGGCAAGGTGAAGCGCGTGGTCGGTAAGCGCGCCGCCGTGGACGAAGTGTTGCTGGTTCTCGACGCCACCATCGGGCAGAACGGCCTGGCGCAGGCCCGGGTGTTCGCTGACGTGGTGGAGATCACCGGGGTGGTGCTGACCAAACTCGACGGCACGGCCAAGGGTGGCATCGTCTTCCGGGTGCAGCAGGAACTCGGTGTTCCCGTGAAACTCGTCGGTCTCGGTGAAGGGCCCGACGATCTGGCGCCGTTCGAGCCGGGGGCGTTCGTCGACGCTCTGCTGGGCTGACCGCCTGCGTCCCTTTAGCCCGACCGAAAGAGCTTTACAGTCTGCCATGCGCGCGTCAATTTCGCTGTCCGTCAAGGGTGAAACACGAGCGTAACGCTTAACGGCTGTGCGTTCACTTGGGTGAAACACAACAGAATCACCGATGAAACCACGGCAAAAGAACCTTCTCTGCGAGGCCGATCCGATCGGCGTATTTCAAGGAGGTTCACACAAAGTGGTCTTAGCCTTACCCGACGATGCCTTTCTGCCCTTCGGGCCGGAAGGACTGAGCGCCGGCGACACCGCCTGGGTACTCACATCCGCTGCCCTGGTTCTGTTCATGACCCCGGGCCTGGCGTTCTTCTACGGCGGCCTCTCACGGCAGAAGTCCGTCCTCAACATGATGATGATGTCCTTCGGTTCGCTCGGCGTGGTCAGCGTCATCTACGTGCTGTGGGGATACTCGATGTCCTTCGCTTCCGGGCACACCGGCGAGAGCGACATCCTCGGCATCTTCGACAACCCGTTCTCGCTATTCGGCCTCACGCAGCTGCTGGAGACCCGCGAGGTCGACGGTGTGAGCACCTATGTGCTGGGTGGTTTCGGTACCGTGCCCGCCATCGTCTGGGTGGCATTCCAGTTGACCTTCGCCGTCATCACCGTGGCACTGATCAGCGGCGCGGTGGCCGAGCGCATGAAGTTCGGCACCTGGCTGGTGTTCGGCGGCATCTGGGTGACCCTGGTGTACTTCCCGCTGGCCCACATGGTCTGGGGCGGCGGCCTGCTCTCCGGTGCTGAAGGTGGCATCGCGGCAATGATTTTCGGTGTCGACGACGAAGGCGCGGCGAATGTGTCGCCGATCGACTTCGCCGGTGGCACCGTGGTGCACATCAACGCCGGTATGGCCGCCTTGGTTCTGGCCGTCCTGCTCGGTAAGCGCCGCGGCTTCGGCAAGACCGCCTTCCGTCCCCACAACATCCCGTTCGTCATGCTCGGTGCGGCCATCCTGTGGTTCGGCTGGTTCGGCTTCAACGTCGGTTCCGAGGGCGCGGCAGACATGCTCGCCGGCCTGGTCTGGGTGAACACCACCGCCGCCACCGCCGCCGCGATGCTGTCGTGGCTCCTGGTGGAGCGCATCCGCGACGGCCACGCCACGAGCGTCGGTGCCGCATCGGGCATCGTCGCCGGCCTGGTGGCCATCACCCCCGCCTGCGGTTCGCTGTCCCCGATCGGCTCGCTGATCCTGGGCGCCGTCGCCGGCATCCTCTCGGCGCTGGCCATCGGCCTGAAGTACAAGTTCGGATACGACGATTCGCTCGACGTGGTGGGTGTCCACCTGGTCGCCGGCCTGTGGGGCACCGTCGGAATCGGCCTGCTGGCCACCGAAACCGGCCTGTTCTACGGCGGCGGCATCCAGCAGTTGGTCGTGCAGATCGTGATCGCTCTGGTGGCGTTGATCTTCACCGCCGTCCTCACCGCCATCATCGCCTTCATCGTCAAGCCGCTGGGTTGGCGGGTCAGCGAAGAGGACGAGGACACCGGCATCGACGAGACCGAGCATGCGGAAACTGCTTATGAACTCGTGTGATCGGGGACCATGGACAGTGGCATTCACAGTGACTCTGGAAGGATCGACCAAATGAAGCTGATCACTGCGATCGTCAAACCGTTCACACTCGAAGACGTTAAGACGGGCCTGGAGCAGACGGGTATCCTCGGGATGACCGTCAGCGAGGTGCAGGGCTACGGCCGCCAGAAGGGACACACCGAGGTCTACCGCGGCGCCGAGTATTCCGTCGACTTCGTGCCCAAGGTTCGTGTGGAGGTGGTCGTCGATGATTCCGCCGTGGACAAGGTGGTCGACGTCATCGTGCAGGCCGCGCGTACCGGAAAGATCGGTGACGGCAAGGTGTGGGTCAGCCCGGTCGACACCGTGGTCCGCGTCCGCACCGGCGAGCGCGGGGCCGACGCCCTTTGAGTCGCAACAACTTCTGAACGTCCTCTCCAGGCCGTGCGCCGAGTGAGCGTTGGTCGGTAACGGAAACACATGAGGACGAAATGAAGCAGAAACCAGATCCCGCCGCCGGTGACTCCCGCAAGGGAGCCCCGGCGGCGGGCTCGTTCGACGAACAATCTCTCAACGAGCCACCCCGCCCGGCGCATGACCTCGCCAAGGCGGTCCAGCAGTTGCTGGACGGTGGGACGCGGCAACTGGATTCGCCGGCCCTGCGTGACGCGCTGCTGGATCTGCACGAATTCTGGCTCACCACCAAGGCCACCGAGATCGGGATCACCCCGACCAGCGGGTTCGCCATCGTGGCTACCGGCGGGCTGGGCCGCGGTGAAATGGTGCCCTATTCGGATCTCGATCTGACCCTGGTGCACGACAATATGCCCGCTGAGGTGGTCTCCGCGGTCGCCGAGCATCTCTGGTACCCGTTGTGGGACGCCAATATTCGGCTCGATCACAGCGTGCGTACGGTACCCGAGGCGTTGAAGGTGGCCACCGAGGACATCTCTGCGGGGCTGGCGATGCTCGAAGCGCGGCACATCGCCGGAGATTCCGCGCTGTCGGCATTGCTGATCGGCGGCGCACGCAGACAGTGGCGCACCGGGATCGCTTCCCGCTTCGAGGAACTCGTCGAGCACACTCAGGCCCGATGGCAGCGCAGCGGTCAGATCGCGCACCGCGCGGAACCGGACCTCAAGTGCGGACGCGGCGGGCTGCGCGATGTCCAGCTCCTCAACGCGTTGGCGATCGCCCAACTCGCCGACGTGTATCCGAGCCATTCGCTGGCCTCGCCCACGGGGTCACTCGGCGGGGCGCACCTGGCGCTGCTGAATGTCCGGACCGAACTGCACCGCGCATCGCGGCGCGGTCGCGACCAGCTGTTGGCTCAGCACGCCGACGAGATCGGTGCGGCGCTGCGCATCGGCGACCGGTTCGATCTGGCCCGGATGCTCTCCGACGCCGCCCGAACGGTCAGCTACTACGTCGACGCCGGGCTGCGGACAGCCGGAAATGCGCTGCCTCGCAGGGGTTTTGCGGCACTGCGTCGGCCGGTGCGGCGGCCCCTGGACGAGGGCGTCATCGAGTTCAACGGTGAGGTGATCCTGGCCAGGGACGCCCGTCCCGAGAAAGACCCTGGGCTGATTCTGCGGGTGGCCGCCGCGTCGGCGACGACGGGACTGCCGATGTCGGTGTCCACCTTGTCCCGTCTTGCCGATTCCGCGCCGGAACTGCGCACTCCATGGCCGCGGCAGGCGCTCAAGGATCTGCTGGTGCTGCTGGCCGCGGGCCCCGCCGCGGTAGCCACCGTGGAGGCCCTCGATCGCACCGGACTGTGGGGCAGGCTCTTCCCGGAATGGGGCGCGGTTCGGGACCTGCCGCCGCGCGATGTCGTCCACATCTGGACCGTCGACCGGCACCTGGTGGAAACCGTCTCGCGCGCAAGCGTGTTCACCACCCGGGTGTCGCGCCCCGACCTGTTGGTCCTCGGTGCGCTGGTGCACGACATCGGAAAGGGTCGCGGTGGCGACCACAGCATCATCGGCGCCGAACTCGCCACACAGATCGGCACCCGGCTCGGACTGTGGCCCTCCGATGTGGAAACGCTGTCGGCGATCGTGCGTTATCACCTGCTGTTGGCCGAGACCGCCACCCGCAAGGACCTGCAGAACCCGGACACCATCAGCGCGGTGGTCACCGCACTCGGCGGAGACACCGTGCTGCTCGAGCTGCTGCACGCACTGGCCGAAGCCGACTCGCTGGCCACCGGTCCCGGCGTCTGGGGCGACTGGAAGGCCTCTCTGATCGGCGATCTGGTGCGGCGCTGCCGGCTGGTGATGGCCGGAGATCCTCTGCCCCAAGCCGACCCGGTGGACCCGCGGTACCTCGAACTGGCCACGGAGGTCGGTGTCCACGTGGATCTGACGGCCGGTGAGGCCGCCCACACGTACAACGTGACCATGATCGCGCCGGACCGGCGTGGCGTGCTGTCGAAAGCTGCCGGCGTGCTGGCGCTGAACTCCTTGCGGGTGCATTCGGCGTCGGTGAACAGTCACCAGGGCTCGGCGATCAACACTTTTGTCGTGTCCCCGCACTTCGGCTCCCCGCCGGCCGCCGAGCTTCTGCGTCAGCAGTTCATCTTGGCAATCGACGGGGATCTCGATGTGGTGGCCAACCTGGCCCAGAAGGATCTCGACCTGGCTGCCGCCGGCGGACGTGCCGGTGAGGTGCGCGCCGCGGTTCCGGTGAACGCGCCTGCCGCGCCGCCGCGGGTGTTGTGGCACGACGGGCGCGCGGGGCAGTCCAACGAACTGCTGGTCGAGATCCGCACCACCGACCGCGCCGGGCTGTTGACCACGCTCACCGCGGTGTTCGAACGTGCCGGCGTGGACATCGCCTGGGCCAAGGTGACGACGCTGGGATCGTCGGTGGTCGACGCGTTCTGCATCCTGTTGCCCACCCCGGATGAGGACGGCGCACAGCGCGAGCGGTTGAAAGAGGAGTTGTTGGCGGTGCTGCCCGCGCCGCCGCCGGCCAAGCCCAAGCCGGTGGAGGAAGCCAGCTAGAAAGATCGCTTCGGCTCACTGAACTGCGGCGAGGTGTTCGAGGAACCACTCCAAGGCCAGCGTGCTGGACCGCTGGAATCCTCGGGTGTAGATGTCGAAATGGCCGCCGGGCAGGATCGCGATACGTTTGGGTTCGCGGGCGCGTTCGTAGGCAGCGATCGTCAGATCGGTGGGGGTGAGCCGGTCGTCAGCGGCGACTACGAGCAACAGCGCGGTCGGGGCGATGTGGGCGATGAAGTCGGCGGGCACGTATTCATTGAGCATTTCCACACTGCGCAATGTCACCTCGTTCCTCCAGGAGGGCGCCAGGGCGCGACTGCTCTCGGTGAACCACTCATAGGAGTCCGGGGTGGGGAGTGCCGATGGGGCGAGCGGATCCGCGTCGACGACGGGCACCATGACCGGTGGTTCGCCGGTGAAGCGGGCAAGGCGGTCGGCGTCGAACTGCGCTCGGAAACCCGCGACGAAGTCCGCGCGCACCAGACGGCGGAAGTTCTGGCGCCCGTCGACCAGAGAGCCTTGGCTCACAACCGCTTTGACGCGGCGATCCAGGGCGGCCACCACCAGGACGTGCCCGCCGGAGTAGCTGCTGCCCCACACACCGATGCGGCCGACGTCGACCTCGGGGAGGGTGGTCGCGTAGGTGATGGCGTGGCGGTAATCGCGTACCTGCTGCCACGGGTCGATCTCCTGGCGCGGGGTACCGTCACTGGCGCCGAAGTTACGATTGTCGAACACCAGCGCGTTGAGACCGGCGGTGGCGAACACGTCGGCGTAGCGGTCCAGATACTGCTCCTTGACCGCGGAGAAGCCGTGAGCCATAACGACTGTGGGGCGCGAACTCCCGGTATCCCGACCGGGATAGAACCAGCCGCGCAAGGTGACACCTTCGGCGTTGAACTCGATATCGCGACGCTGCATGACCAGCTCCTTCGACGGTGGCAGACACAGCCCGCTGGTGCACGGGCCACGCTACTCCCGTGTGGCCCGGGGTTGAAGATCGAGCAGTCAGAGCGGGCACGCCGACAGTGGTTGGGCGGTGCGCTCGGGCCGGTCGGCGATCGCTCGGTCCGGCAGCCAGATCACGAAGGTGCTGCCGACTCCCAGGGTGCTGAACAACGCCAGCTTGCCCTCATGGCTTTCGACGATCTGGCGGGCAATGGCCAACCCCAGGCCCGAACCCCGGCCCCCTCTTTTTTCTGTGGCCGTGTGCCCCTGCCGGAACCGGTCGAACACCCGCTGCTGGTCGGCTTCGGCGATACCGGGCCCTTGATCGCGCACCGCCACCCACGCCCACCCACCGGTGCTGCCGCTGGCGATGGTCAACTCAGAGTCCCTGGGCGCCAACCTGATCGCATTCGACAGCAGGTTGGCCAGGGCGCGGGCCAGTGATTCCGGATCGGCGTACACCACCGGACCGGGGGACAGGCGGGTGATCACCTGCAGTGGCCGTTCGCCGGCCAGCAGGCGGTGCTCGTCGACCACATCGCTGCAGAAGCTCTGCAGGTCCACCTTCTGATCGGCGAACGAACCGGACCGCCGCCGCGCCGTGGCCAGCAGATCCTCCAGCAGTCGCGACATCCGGCTGGTCGCCCGGGAGATCACCGCCAGCGCGTGGGCCCGCTCCTCGGCGGTGGCGTGCTCGTCGGCCAGCACCGCCTCGACGTTGGCCTGCACCACCGCCACCGGGTTGCGCAGTTCATGCGAGACGTCCTCGACCAGCGCGCGTTCGGTGCGGAACGCCTCGTCGAGTCGGTCCAACATCCCGTCGATGGTGTCGGCCAGGGTACGCAGTTCGTCTTTGGGGCCTTTGGCGTTGATGCGTTGCGAAAGATCGCTGGCCGACAGGCGATTCGCGGTGGCGGTGATCTCGCCGACAGGCCGCAGCAGCCGGCCGGCGACGAACCACCCGACCACCAGGCTGATCAGGAAGATCGCGCCCAGAGCCAGCAGTGAATAATTGCGCAGCGTCTCCAGCGTCGAGTAGTTCACCGCCCGCTGCACGCTCTCCAGGTCGGCGGCCTGGAAGCTCTCGCCCACCCGGTACACCATGGTCCCGTCGGATTTGCGGTCGAACTTCTTCACCGTCACCGGGTCCAGCGGGGCGGCGTCGATGGTCTTCGACAGAGCGAAGTAGACCCCGGCCAAGATCACCGCGGAGATGACCGACAACCACAGCGAGGTCGTCAGCGCCAACCGCACGCGGATGGTGCGCATCACGCGGTCTGTGCAGGGGTGCGCAGCCGGTAACCGCGCCCGACCAGCGTGTGCAGCACCTGCTGTTCGCTGCCAAGGGTGAGCTTGCGCCGCAAGGTGCCGACGGTGACCCGCACCGTCTGGGTGAATGGGTCGGCATTCTCATCCCAGACGTGTTCGAGGATCTGCTCGGCGGAGACCACGTGATCCGGGCGCGTCATCAGGTACCGCAGCACCGAGAACTCCTTGAGGGTCAGATCGACCTCGCGCCCGCCCCGGCGCACGATCTGGCGCGCGGTGTCCACGGTGATGTCGCCCAGCCGCAGCACCGAAGAGTCCCCGGACACCTCCCGGCGCAGCACGGCCCGCAGCCGTGCGGTCAGTTCGGCCAGTGCAAACGGCTTGACGATGTAGTCGTCGGCGCCGGCGTCGAGACCGCGCACCCGGTCGGGCAGGGTGCCGAGCGCGGTGAGCATGACGATCCGGATGTCCCGGCCGGCCGGTGACTCGATCTCGCCCCCACGCAACCGTCGTGCCAGGTCAAGGCCGTCACCGTCGGGCAGGTTCACGTCGACGAGCGCCACGTCGTAGGAGTTGACTGCCAGCCGCTCGGTGGCCTCCGCCTCGGTGAGCGCGGTGTCCACCGCATAACCTTCCCGCTGCAGGCCGATGCGGAGAGCGCTGACCAACCCCTCTTCGTCTTCGACGATCAGTACCCGCATATGCGCCGAGCGTAGCGGCGCCGCCGCAGGTCGACCACTTCACTTTCGGTCCGCTTTCGCTGAGGTTTTCGGGGGTTTTCGCCCTCTGTTGATGAAGTGTCGGCATGAGCAATGACGTCGACGACCCGGGTGCCGTGTCGGCACCCGCCATCGGGGCACTCATCGAGCGTGCCCTGTTCGAGATGAAACACGTTGTGGTGGGTCAGGATTCGATGCTGGAGCGGCTGCTGGTGGGGCTGCTCGCCGGCGGGCACATCCTGCTGGAAGGTGTTCCGGGACTGGCCAAGACGCTGGCGGTGCGGACCGTGGCGACCGTGGTCGGCGGGACGTTTCACCGGTTGCAGTTCACCCCGGATCTGATGCCCGCCGACATAGTGGGCACCCGGGTGTGGCGGCCGTCGACGGAAACCTTCGACATCGAGCTGGGCCCCATCTTCGCCAATCTGGTGCTGGCCGACGAGATCAACCGGGCGCCGGCCAAGGTGCAGTCAGCGCTGTTGGAGGCGATGGCCGAAGGCCAGGTCAGCATCGGCGGGCGCACGTTCGCGCTGCCCGAACCCTTCCTGGTGCTGGCCACCCAGAACCCGATCGAGACAGACGGCGTGTACCACCTGCCCGAAGCCCAGCGCGACCGGTTCCTGCTCAAGATCGACCTGACGCACCCCAATGAGCTCGAGGAACTGGCCATCCTGGCCCGCATGGGATCGACACCGCCGCGGGCGCGCCGGTTGATGACCCCGGCCGATGTACTGCGGCTGCAGCGCGCCACCGAGGAGGTCTTCGTCCACCATGCCGTCGCCCACTACATCGTCCGGCTGGTGATGGCCACCCGCCGGCCCGCCGACTACGGCGCGGACTCCATCGGCGGTGTCCTGGAGTACGGTATCGGCCCCCGCGGATCGCTCGGATTGCTGTCGGCCAGCCGTGCGCTGGCGGTGCTGCGCGGACGCGATTACGTGCTGCCGGGTGACGTCGCCGACATCGCGGCCGACGTGCTGGCGCACCGGATGGTGCTGACCTTCGACGCGGTGGCCGACGGGGTGGATCCGCGCGCGGTGATCGCCGCGCTGCTGGACTGCGTGGCTCCGCCGGTGATCGCCCCGAACAGCCAGGATCTCGCCGAGGTGGCGTCGTGACCGCCCACCCCTGGCAGGCGCTGGATCTCGGGTTGCGCCGCCGGGTGGACAGCCTGCTGGCCGGTGACCACGAGGGGATGCGCCTCGGGGTTGGCTCCGAACGCGAAGAGGTGGCCCGCTATCAGCCCGGTGACGACGTGCGGCGCATCGACTGGAACATCACCGCCCGTGCCGGGGAGCCCCATGTCTGGCGACCGCGTGCCGACAACCGTCTGGACACCTGGGTGCTGGTCGACACCAGCCCCAGCATGGCCTTCGGGACGGTCAGCGACGAGAAGACCGATCTGGCCGCCCGGATCGTCTGGGCCCTGGGGCTGCTCACCGATGCTCCTGGAAACACGATGGGCGTGGCCACTTTCGGCGCCGACGGCCTGCGCTGGCACCGGCCGGACCAGGCCAAGCTGGCGGCCTCGCGCGCCGCGCAGACGCTGGTGTCTTCAGCTGTGCGCACCGGCGCCGGCGCCCCCCGGCTGGCCGAAGCGGTGAGTTCGCTCGGGTCGCGCCGGGGCGGGCCTGGGCTGCGGGTGGTGGTCTCGGATTTCATGGACCCCGACGGGGCGAACGACGGTCCGTTCGACTGGCAGGGCCCGCTGCGGCGGCTGTCCAGCCGCCATGACGTGATCGTTGTCGAGATCGTCGATCCGCGGGAGATGGAATTGCCCGATATCGGCGCGGTGACGCTGGTGGACCCCGAATCCGGTCGGCAACGCCAGGTCTGGACCTCCGACCGGCGGCTGCGCAGGCAGTACCGGGATGCGGCCGCGGCTCACCGCGACGCCGTCGGCTCCGCGATCCGTGCAGCCGGTGCCGATCATCTGCGGGCCAGCACGGGCAGTGACTGGATCCGCGACCTAGCCAGATTCCTGCGGGAGCGCCAACGCACGGTCCGCAGGCGCGCGCCGAGGGGGCGGGCGCGATGACGTTCCTGTTTCCGATCGGCCTCCTGATGCTGGTGCCGGTTGCGCTGTTGGCGCTCACCTACGTGGTGACATTGCGCCGACGGCAGCGCTACGCGGTGCGGTATGCGGCACTTCCGTTGCTGGACAGGGTGATCCCCGATCGACCGCAGTGGCGCAGGCATCTGCCCGCGGCTTTCCTGCTGGCCGCTCTCGCGTTGTGCGGCCTGGCCGTCGCCCGGCCGGAGATGCCGGTGCGGGTGCCGTACGAGCGGGCCACGATCATCGTGGCGCTGGATACCTCGGAGTCCATGCAAGCCCGCGATGTCAGCCCGGACCGGTTGACCGCTGCGGTGGCCGCGGCCGGCGACTTCATCGAGCAGCTGCCCGACACCTTCAACGTGGGTGTGGTGACCTTCGCCGGTGCCACGTCGGTGGTGCACGCCCCGGACACCGATCACGACGCGGCCCGAGCCAGCCTGCAGATGCTGGGCACCCAGTCCAGGACCGCGATCGGCGAGGGGGTGTTCACCTCGCTGGATCAGATCCGGGCGGTCGCCGCCGATCCCGAGCAGGAACCGGAAGAGGGCCAGGAGCGGTTGCCCGCGCACATCGTGCTGCTCTCAGATGGCAGCAACACCAGCGGCCGGGGTACCGACGACGCGGCGCTGGCGGCGGTGGCCGCCGGCGTGCCCGTCTCGACGATCGCCTACGGAACCGAGGACGGTGTTCTGGACGGTGGTCTGTCGCAAGGCGGCTACGCCATCCCGGTGCCGGTGGACTCGCAGACCCTGGCCGAGCTGTCCGAGGCGACCGGCGGTATCGCGTACTCGGCCGCAAGCAGCGACGAACTGCAGGACGTCTACCGCGATATCGGCTCCTCCATCGGCTGGCGCACCGAATGGCGAGAGGTCACACCGTTCGTGGCGGCGATCGCTCTTGCTCTCGGCATCGTGGCCGCGGGCCTGTCGATGCGCTGGTTCTCCCGACTCGTCTGATGAGGAGTACACATGTCTGAATTCGATCTCGGCAGGCGCCCGGCCGGGCCGGCGTTCCTGGCCCCCGGCAGTGCCCCCGAACCTCCGCCACGGCCCGCAGCCCCGACGGTCCCGACCATCCCTGCTGTCCCGACACGGATCCAGGACGGGGCTCCCCGAACCGCGCCGCCGGTGCCGTCACCCCTTGCGGCACCGGCGGCGCCTCGCCGGTCGAAAACCGGCACCGCGCTGCTCGTCACCGCCTGTCTGCTGGCGGGCGGCAGCGCCGGCGCCGGTGCCGGGCTCTGGGCGGCCGCCGAGATGAACACCGGCCCGCAGATCCGGCAGAGCGCACCCGTCGCGGCCCCCGGGGGGCCCGCGCCGGACGCCCAGGTCGCCGCCCAGGCGCTGCTGCCCAGCGTGGTGCAGGTGGCAGCGGGTAACAGCCGCGGCTCGGGATTCGCCATCGACGACCAGGGCCGCATCATGACCAACAGTCACGTGGTCGAGGGGTACCAGCGAGTGCTGGTGCGGCTGTCCGACGGCCGTCGCGGCGCGGCCCGGGTGGTCGGCACGGACCCGCAGATGGATGTTGCGGTGCTGGAGATGGCCGGCGATCCGCCACCGCCGGCAGCGCTTGGGGTGAGCAACGGCCTGGCGATCGGGCAGCCGGTGATCGCCGCCGGCGCGCCGCTGGGCCTGGCCAGCACCGTCACCGCGGGCATCATCAGCGCTGTCGACCGGACCGCACGGCTGGGTTCGCAGCCCGAACAGCAGCTGCTGCAGACCGACGCGTCCATCAACCCGGGTAACTCGGGGGGACCGCTGGCCAACATGGCCGGTCAGGTGATCGGCATGAACACCGCGATCGCCACCGTCGGGGGAGCCGAAGCGGGCAACATCGGCATCGGGTTCGCGGTGCCCATCGACCGGGCGATCGAGGTGGCCAGGGAGATCATCGCCAACGGTTGAGCGGGTACCAAGTAGGCTTGGCCCGTGTTTGAATCCCTGTCCGATCGGCTCACCGGTGCGCTCACGGGCCTGCGCGGCAAGGGCCGGCTCACCGACGCCGACATCGACGCCACGGCCCGGGAGATCCGGCTCGCGCTGCTCGAAGCCGACGTCTCACTGCCCGTCGTCCGTGCGTTCATCAACCGGATCAAGGAACGCGCCAAGGGCGCGGAGGTCTCCGGTGCGCTGAATCCGGCCCAGCAGGTCGTCAAGATCGTCAACGAGGAGCTCATCGGCATCCTCGGCGGCGAGACCCGCCAGCTGCGGTTCGCCAAGACCCCGCCGACGGTCATCATGCTGGCCGGCCTGCAGGGCGCCGGTAAGACCACCCTGGCTGGCAAACTCGCCAAATGGCTTCGCGGACAAGGGCACACGCCGCTTCTGGTGGCCTGCGACCTACAACGCCCGGGCGCGGTCAACCAGCTCCAGATCGTCGGCCAGCGGGCCGGCGTGCAGGTGTTCGCCCCGCATCCGGGAACCGCTCCCAGCGCTCCCGAAACCGAGGGGTCGGGTCCCGGCGACCCGGTCAGCGTCGCCGCGGCCGGTCTGGCCGAGGCCAAGGCCAAGCACTTCGACGTGGTGATCGTCGACACCGCGGGCCGGCTCGGTATCGACGACGTCCTGATGGCCCAGGCCGCGGGGATCCGCGACGCCGTGCGGCCCGACGAGACGCTGTTCGTGCTCGACGCGATGATCGGCCAGGATGCCGTGGCCACCGCCGAGGCGTTCGGTTCCGGCGTCGGCTTCACCGGCGTCGTGCTGACCAAACTCGACGGTGACGCCCGCGGTGGTGCCGCGCTGTCGGTGCGGGAAGTCACCGGGGTACCGATCCTGTTCGCATCCACCGGCGAGAAGCTGGAGGACTTCGACGTCTTCCACCCCGACCGGATGGCCAGCCGGATCCTCGGTATGGGCGACGTGCTCTCGCTCATCGAACAGGCCGAGCAGGTGTTCGACGCGCAGCAGGCCGAGGACGCCGCCGCCAAGATCAGCTCCGGTGAGCTGACGCTGGAGGACTTCCTCGAGCAGATGCTGGCGATCCGCAAGATGGGCCCGATCGGCAACCTGCTGGGCATGCTGCCCGGCGCCGGGCAGATGAAGGACGCCCTGGCCGCCGTCGATGACAAGCAGCTCGACCGCCTGCAGGCCATCATCCGCGGCATGACGCCGGCCGAGCGCGACGATCCCAAGATCATCAACGCCTCCCGCCGGCTGCGCATCGCCAACGGTTCCGGTGTCACGGTGTCCGAGGTCAACCAACTCGTCGACCGCTTCTTCGAAGCCCGCAAGATGATGTCCCAGATGGCCGGCCAGATGGGAATGCCGTTCGGCCGCAAGGGAAACAATCGCAAGAGCGCCAAGGGCAAGAAGGGCAAGGGCAAGAGCAAGGGCAGGGGACCGACGCCGCCGAAGGCGCGTAACCCGCTCGGCGCCGGCCTGCCCGGTGGCTTCCCCGATCTGTCGTCGATGCCCAAGGGCCTTGACGAACTGCCGCCCGGGCTGGCCGATTTCGACCTCTCCAAGCTGAAGTTCCCGGGACAGAAGTAAACGTGCGGCTGCACCTGCGGGGTACGTCGCTGCCCGACGGCGAACCGGTGCAGTGGTGGGTGGTCGACGGAACGCTCTCCGCGGAACCGGTTTCCGGTGCCGAGACCATCTTCGACGGGGGCTGGATCATCCCCGGATTGGTCGACGCCCACTGCCATGTCGGGCTGGGGCCCGGTGGACCCACCACGCATGACGAGGCGATCTCGCAGGCCGAGACCGAGCGCGAGGCCGGCGCACTGCTGCTGCGCGACGCGGGCTCACCGATCGACACCCGCGCCCTCGACGATCGCGAGGACCTGCCGCGAATCATCCGCGCGGGCAAGCACATCGCCAAACCCAAGCGCTATATCCCCGGTCTGCCGATCGACATCGAGGACGAAGCGCAACTTCCGGACGTGGTGGCCTCACAGGCGCGCTTCGGCGACGGCTGGGTGAAACTGGTCGGCGACTGGATCGACCGCGGGGTCGGTGATCTGGCCCCCTTGTGGTCCGACGAGATCCTCAAGGCCGCCATCGACGTCGCCCACGCCGAAGGGGCCCGCGTCACCGCCCACGTGTTCGGTGAGGACGCGCTACCGGGGCTGATCAACGCGGGGATCGACTGTATCGAGCACGGTACCGGGGTCACCGAGGACATCATCGAACTGATGCTCGAGCACGGCACCGCGCTGGTGCCGACGCTGATCAACATCGAGAATTTCCCGAACATCGCTGCGGCGGCGGCCAAGTACCCGACCTACGCGCGGCACATGAACGATCTCTACGCCAGCTGTGGCGAGCGGGTGGCTGCCGCTCGCGAGGCGGGCGTCCCGATCTATGCCGGCACCGATGCCGGCGGCATGGTGGCTCACGGCCGGATCGCCGATGAGGTGGAGGCGCTCAAGGGCATCGGGATGACGGCCACCGAGGCGCTCGGTGCGGCGTCGTGGACGGCGCGGGACTGGCTGGGCCGGCCCGGGCTGGAGCACGGCGCCCCGGCAGATCTGGTGTGCTACACCGAAGATCCGCGCAGCAGCGCCACCATACTCAGTGCGCCCGACGTGGTGATCCTGCGCGGCCGGGTGTTCTAGCCAGGCTGGCTGAAACCCCAGTCCAGCAGGCCCATCGCCTGGCCGTACAGGTCGCCGCTGCCCTTCATCTGCACCACCACCAGTCGCCGATCGCCTCGTTGGGCGGCACCCACATAGGTCTTGCCTGCCAGGTTGGTGAAACCGGTCTTGCCGCCCAGGGCTCCCGGGTAGCGTTCCAGCAGCTCGTTCTGGTTGTGGATGGTCTTGTAGCCGGTGCGATCGGGGAACTGCGCCGAGGGCGCCCGCATGATCTGGGCCAGCAGGGGATAGCTCAGCGCGGCGCGGAAGATGACACCGAGATCGCGTGGAGTGGTCAGCGATTCCCAGCCGGGTCCGTCGAGTCCTGACGGTGACAGCGCCCTGGTGCTCTGTGCACCAAGCGATTTCGCTTTGGCATTCATCCGCATGATGGCGGGGCGGTAGCCACCCAGCATGTCGCCGAGCAGATTGGCGGCGTCGTTACCCGACACCATCAGGATGGCGGCGAGCAGTTGCGTGGTGGTGTACACCTGACCGGGCACCAGGCCCACGCACGAACATTCCACCTGGGTGTGCACGGGTGCGGCCCGCACCGCCGCGTTCGGGTTCAGATGGTCCAGGACGGTCATCGCCAACAAGACCTTGATGGTGCTGGCGGGCGCGGAGACCGCGGTCGGGTTCTTGCCGGCCAGGATCGCGCCGGTGTCCATGTCGGCGACCATCCAGGCCTGCGCCGGACCGTCAGGGGCGGTGACCGCTCCCGCGGGCGCCACCTCCGGGGCGGCGGCAGCCGGTTTGGCGACCAGCACCGACGCGGTGAAGGTCAACAGGCTCAGAATCACCGCGAGCGGACTGAGGGGCACGACCGCCGAGCGTAACCACTTTGCGCCCGGTGGTGATCTCGAAACGGTTGCGAATCAGCAACTTCCGGTTCAGAGGATGCCGATGTTGGCGCCGTTGTTCTGCGCGAAGCCCCAATCCAGCAGGGCACCGGCCTGATCCCAGTAGGTGGGGCCGCCCTCGACGACGAGCCCGTACATCATCGCGATCACCAAGCGGCGTCCATTACGGGATGCGGCGGCCACATACGTCTTTCGTGCCAGATCGGTGAAACCGGTTTTCCCGCCCAGGGTTCCGGGATACCGGTGCAGCAGCTCGTTCTGGTTCACCAGCACCCGGTCGCCGGTCTTGCTCGGAAACACCGCCGTGGGCTGCGCGACGATCTGCGCGAACACCGGATTGGCCATCGCCGAGCGAAAGATCACCGCCAGGTCATGCGGGGTGGACCAGATGTTGATACCGGGGCCGTCGATGCCCGAGGGTGAGCCGGCGCTGGTGCCGTGTGCGCCCAGCATCGAGGCTTTGGCGTTCATCTTGGCCACCGCGGCCCCGCTGCCACCGACCATGCGCGCCAACGTGTTCGCCGCGTCATTGCCGGAGACCAGCAGCAGGCCCTCCAGGAGCTGGCGGGCGGTGTAGGTGTGGCCGGGCAGTACACCGGCGCAGTTGCACTCGACCAAGGTGTCGGCGTCCTCGGCGACGATCGTCGCATCCAGTGGCACCTCGTCGAGGATCACCTGCGCCAGCAGCGTCTTGATGGTGCTCGCCGGGGCGTAGGTGTTGTTCTGGTTGCGACCGGCGAGCACCTGCCCGGTGTCCATGTCGGCGATGATCCAGGCCTGGGCCGGTCCACCGGGCACGGGCACCGAACCGACGGGTTGAGCGGCGGTGATCTCGCCCGCGGGCTCGGCGTCCGCGGACGGCGCGAAGGCCACCAGGGCGAGGATCAACGCCAGACCCAGGGTGACCGACACACTCACCAACAGCTTGCGCATGAAGACGGAGCCTAACCCGAATCGCGGCCGGCTCAGAATTCTCCGCGTCAGTACACATCCCTGCCGTAGCGATGCTCTTTGGTGAGGTTGTTGACGTAGGCGTGGGCGGCGTCGGCGTCCATGTCGCCGGCGGACGCCACGATCTCGTGCAGTGTGTGATGAACGTCTTTGGCCATGCGCTTCTCGTCACCGCAGACGTAGAGATGTGCGCCGTCCTGCAACCAGGCGAACACCTCATCCGCCTGCGCCAGCATGTGGTGCTGGACGTAGCGCGCGGCGTCGGAGTCTCTGCTGAACGCCACGTCCAAGCGGCCGAGCACCGCTGAATCCAGGTACTCCTGCAGCTCCTGCTCATACAGGAAGTCGCTGGCCCGGCGGCGGTGCCCGAAGAACAGCCACGACCTTCCCGTGGCGCGGGTGGCGGCGCGTTCCTGCAGGAACGCCCGGAACGGCGCGATCCCGGTGCCGGGGCCGACCATGATGATCGGCACGTCGGCGGCGGGCAACCGGAAGTTGTTGTTGGGTTGCAGGTGGATGCGCACCTGCTGGGCGCGGTCGGCCAGGTGCCCTGTGGCGACGCCCGAGCGTTGACGCTCGCCGCGGTGGTAGCGCACGGTGGCCACGGTCAGATGCACCCGGTCGGGATGAGCGAGTGGGCTCGAGGCGATCGAGTAGTCGCGGTACTGCAGCGGCCGCAGCGTGGCGAGAACCTCGTCGGCGGTCAATGCGGCGAGGTCGAGGAGGTCCAGCAGATCGCGACCGAAGAGCCAGGTGTCCAGTGCCGTGTGGTCGTCGCCGCCCAGCGCCGCGGCGGCCTCGGCGTCCGGCGTCCGGGCGGCGACAAGTGCCTGCAGGGCGCGTGACGGGGTGCGTATCTCGAAGTGCTCGGCGAGCAGCGTGCCCAGCGGCAGGTCGTGACCGGGCACGGTGTCGGCGGCGTCGCGACCCAGCTTCGCCAGGAGCGCCTCGACCAGTTCCGGGTCGTTGACGGGATGGATTCCCAACGAGTCGCCGGCCTGGTAGGTCATTCCGCTGTCGGCGAGGTCGATTTCGTAGTGCCACACTTCGTCGTCGGAGCCGTCTCCGGTGAGCAGCCGTCGGGCGCTGAGCTGGGCGGGGAACGGGTTGGTGCGGTTCCACAACGGGTGGACACGGCGGTCGTCGGCGTCGGTGCTGATCGGCTCGCCCGAATCGTCCGCCGCGGCCGACAGGAGCGCGATGACATCGGTGGTCCATGCTGCGGCGTCGTCATCGAAGTCAACATCGCAGTCCACCCGGGTGATCAGCCGCGTCGCTCCCAGCTCGACGAGCCGCGCGTCGAGCAGCTTCCCGGCGTTGGCGAAGTCGATGTAGTACTTGTCGCCGAGACCCAGCACGGCGAAGGTCAGCTGCTCGAGTCGCGGTGCGCTGTCCGACTCGAGCATCTCCCAGAACAGCGAGGCGTTGTAGGGGAACTCGCCCTCGCCGTAGGTCGCCGTGATGGCGATGAAGTGGGTCGCGGTGGCCAGGTCTCGCGCGTCGACGGCGTTGAGTTCGACGGCGGTGACCGCGATCCCGACCGCTTCGGCGGCGGCGGTGAACAGCCCGGCGAGCTGCTCGGCTCCGCCGGTTTCGGAGCCGTATCCGACGGTCACAGAGAACGCGGGTTGCTCGGACAACACTCACACCCTTCAGTTAGGTAGACCTAAGTTAGGGCGACCTTACTGGGATTGCCGGGGAATCGGGTGCGTTCCTCTGGCGACTTTCGCTACCGAGAGTGTTGAATTGTGCGCATGCTCAGCCTCGAGGAGATCTCCGACCGCCTGGAGATCCAGCAGCTGCTGGTCGACTACTCGACAGCGATCGACACCCGGCGATTCGACGACCTCGACAACGTGTTCACCGAGGACGCGTACATCGACTACCGCGCCATGGGCGGTATCGACGGCCGATATCCGGAGGTCAAGGCGTGGCTGGCGGAAGTCCTGCCGAACTTCCCGGCGTACTCCCACATGCTGGGCAATCTGTCGATCACCTTCTCCGGTGACGCTGCGGCCTCCCGGGTGATCTGCTTCAACCCGATGGTGCTCGGTGGCGACCAGAAGCAGGTGCTGTTCTGCGGCCTCTGGTACGACGACGAATTCATCCGCACCCCCCAGGGATGGCGGTTGACCCGCCGCGTCGAGACCAAGTGTTTCGACAAGCTGGTGTAGGTCGAGAGCCTCCGGCCGACGATTTCTGTTGGGGGAGCCGACTCTGGCACAATGGTCGGCTGTCTGCCGTACGACCCAGGCTGTGCGGCGGTCACACACGTGAGGCAAAACCGGATCCGGGCAGCCTGCCCCGATCGCTGAATTGCAGCGTGGCATCTCAACAGGAGAGTTCTTTCCCCATGGCTGTGAAAATCAAGCTGACCCGTCTCGGCAAGATCCGCAATCCCCAGTACCGCATCACCGTCGCCGACGCGCGCACCCGCCGCGACGGTCGCTCCATCGAGGTCATCGGCCGCTACCACCCGAAGGAAGAGCCGAGCCTGATCGAGATCGATTCCGAGCGCGCGCAGTACTGGCTCGGCGTCGGCGCCCAGCCCACCGAACCGGTGCTGGCCCTGCTGAAGATCACCGGCGACTGGCAGAAGTTCAAGGGTCTGCCGGGTGCCGAGGGCACGCTGAAGCTCAAAGAGCCCAAGCCCAGCAAGCTGGATCTGTTCAACGCAGCGCTGGCCCAGGCCGATGGCGCTCCGTCCGGCGAGGCCATCACGCCCAAGAAGAAGAAGGCGCCCAAGGCTGACGAGGCTGCCGCCGAGGCGCCTGCCGAGACCGCCGAGACCGCCGCCGAATGAGTGCTGTCGTCGTCGACGCCGTGGAGCACCTGGTCCGCGGAATCGTCGACAACCCTGATGACGTCCGCGTCGACATGGTGACCAACCGCCGGGGCCGCACCGTCGAGGTGCACGTGCATCCCGACGATCTCGGCAAGGTCATCGGTCGCGGCGGTCGCACGGCCACTGCGCTGCGCACCCTGGTCGCCGGTATCGGAGGCCGTGGGATCCGCGTCGACGTGGTGGACACCGACCAGTAGGGCGCAGAAGCTCGTGGAGCTGGTCGTCGGTCGTATCGTCAAGGCGCACGGCATCACCGGTGAGGTGGTGGTCGAAGTGCGCACCGATGATCCCGGCGGCCGCTTCGCGCGCGGAAAGACCCTGCGCGGCAGGGCATCCCGTGGGGGAGCGCAGCGGGACTTCGTCGTCGACTCCGTGCGTGAGCACGGAGGGCGGCTGCTCGTGCGGTTGGCCGGCGTCGCCGATCGCGACGCCGCCGACGCGTTGCGTGGCACCCTGTTCCTCGTCGACTCCGACGACCTGCCGCCCATCAGCGAACCCGACGAGTATTACGACCATCAACTCGAGGGTCTTTCGGTGCGCACCGTGGACGGCGCCGGCGTCGGCACCGTCGCCGAGGTGTTGCACACCGCCGCGGGTGAACTCCTGTCGGTGAAAACCCCTGAGGGACGCGAGATACTGGTCCCCTTCGTCACCGCGATCGTGCCGAGGGTGTCGCTGACCGACGGCGTGATCGAGATAGATCCGCCCGACGGGCTGCTGGCCATCGAAGATCTTCCCTGAGGCGCCGTGCGGATAGACGTCATCACCATCTTCCCGGACTACCTGGCTCCGCTGCGGCAATCGCTGCCCGGGAAGGCCATCGAATCGGGCCGGATCGAACTCGGGGTCCACGACCTGCGGCGCTGGACCCACGACGTGCACAAGTCCGTGGACGACTCGCCCTACGGCGGTGGCCCCGGCATGGTGATGAAGGCCCCCATCTGGGGTGCTGCACTCGATGAGATCTGTTCCCCGGAAACGCTTCTCGTGGTTCCCACGCCGGCGGGCCGGCTGTTCACGCAGGAGACCGCGGCACGCTGGAGCGCTGAATCGCATCTGGTGTTCGCCTGCGGTCGCTACGAGGGCATCGACCAACGCGTCGCCGACGATGCGGCCCGGCGGATGCGGGTCGAAGAGGTGTCCATCGGTGATTACGTGCTCAACGGCGGGGAAGTGGCGACCCTGGTGATGCTGGAAGCCGTAATCCGGCTGCTACCGGATGTGATCGGCAATCCCAAGTCGCACCAAGAGGATTCACATTCCGACGGGCTCCTCGAAGGGCCCAGCTACACCCGCCCGCCGAGCTGGCGTGGGCTCGATGTGCCTGAAGTGCTGCTGTCCGGCGATCACGCCAGGGTGGCGCGGTGGCGCCGCGAAGCCGCCGAGGAGCGCACCCGACAACGGCGCCCGGACCTGCTCGGCTAGCTAGACGCTGCCGGCGGGGAACATAGATCGAACCGCCTGGGTGATGGTCTTCCGGGCCGCCTCGGCTCCCACCGGCTGCAAGGCGTAGATCACCATGATGTAGCGGCGGTCGAGGCCCAGGATGCCGGTGGACAGATGCATCCAGTCTGATCCGATGCAGCACATCCAACCCTGTTTGACCGCAACCCGTTCGGCGGGCAGCCCTTCGGGGATCCCGAAGCGTTGAGGGTAGATGCCGCCGGGCTGGGTGCCGTCGGGTGCGGTGGGTGTCGAGGCGGCGAGGTTGTTGACGATGATGCTGGCCCGTTCCGGGGGCAGACCACCCTTTCCGGCGAGCATCATGTCGTAGTACCGCACCAGATCCGCCGCCGAGGTGATGGTGTTGAACCACCGGCCGTTGCCCGGCGGGGAGGTGTCGGCCAAGCCGTAACGGGCGGTGACGCGGTTCACGATCGCACTGCCACCACCACGATTCCAGAAGACCTCGGCGGCGCTGTCATCCGACGAACGCAGCATGACATCGAGTGACTTGCGATCCTCGGGTGAGAGGTTCGGCTCGCGCAGCAGCAGATCGTCGGCGATGAACAGTTTGACCACCGACGCCGTGGCCCAGCCGGAGGTGCGTCCCGCGGACACCTGCTCGCGCGTCTCGCGGTCGAGGACCATGACGCCGATATCGGCGCCTTCCTCGGAGGCTGCGGCCACCGCCTGATCGGCGCGGGACTGTAGACCGTTGAACGATGGTGCGGACTGGACGGCCGGGCTGCCGGCCGCCTCGGCGGGAGCCTGCGGCGCCACCACCGACATCTGCGGGCCGGCCGGGCTGTCGTGACCGGGGGAGCCGTACACCCTGGCCTCGCAGGCCGAACAGCTGGCGACCAGAGCTGTACTGATGAGGGCCGTTGTCCCCTTCACCAGTAGTGACGCCCGCCGACGCATGCTTCTCCTCGATGCGGAAGGTTCTGTTGTGGGCGCCCCGGGGCCTGTATGACTGAAGCCCGCCCGTCAAACCAGAGTAATCGCATAGGCTCACCCAGGCGTGGATAGCCAGCCTCGTCATCGCCTCGCAGGAGGCTCGTTCAGGACACGATTTCATTGCGTGCGCCGCGTCTGGCACAATTGACAAGTTGTCTGCGCGGGCTCGAAGCATCGCCTGCAGCGACATAGACCGAAAGCCCGACCCATCGGCCAAGGATCCGTCTTGCACAGTGTGCGGGGCGCTGTCCGCGGCCGCGACCGCAAGGAAGAGTCACCGATGAACACGCTGGACTTCGTCGACCAGGCGTCGCTGCGCGACGACATCCCGGCCTTCGGCCCCGGCGACACCGTGAACGTGCACGTGAAGGTCATCGAGGGCACCAAGGAGCGCATCCAGGTTTTCAAGGGTGCCGTCATCCGTCGTCAGGGCGGTGGCATCCGTGAGACCTTCACCGTCCGCAAGGAGAGCTACGGCGTCGGCGTCGAGCGCACCTTCCCGGTGCACTCGCCCAACATCGACAAGGTCGAGGTGCTGACCCGCGGTGACGTCCGGCGCGCCAAGCTGTACTACCTGCGCGACCTCCGTGGCAAGAAGGCCAAGATCAAGGAAAAGCGCTGACCTTGCGCGCTCCTGAGCGCCGCATACTCCGGTCCCGGGTGACGCTGACTACGCTGATCCCGTGACCGAAACCGAAGACTCGGCCAACCCCGATCGGACTGACGAACAGACCGATCTCGCCGATGAGGTGGATCGCGCCGCCGACGACGAGAAGCCCAAGAAGAAGCACTCCGCTCTGCGCGAAGGTGCGATTCTGGTTGCCATCGCTCTCGTGCTCTATTACGTGATGCTGACGTTTGTGGCGCGGCCCTACCTGATCCCGTCGGAGTCCATGGAACCGACGCTGCATGGCTGTCCCGGCTGTGTGGGTGACCGGATCATGGTGGACAAGCTGAGTTATCGGTTCACCGATCCCGCACCCGGCGACGTCATCGTCTTCAAGGGACCCCCGTCCTGGAGTGTGGGATACAAGTCGATCCGCTCGGACAACCCGGCGATTCGCGCCGTGCAGAACGCGCTGTCCTTCGTCGGCTTCGTCCCCCCGGACGAAAACGATCTGGTGAAGCGCATCATCGCCGTCGGCGGCCAGACAGTGGAGTGCCGCGCCGACACCGGACTGACGGTGGACGGCCGAGCGCTCGACGAGCCCTACCTCGACCCGAACACCATGATGGCCGACCCGGCGGTGTACCCCTGCTTGGGTAACGAGTTCGGACCGGTGACCGTACCGGAGAACCGCCTCTGGGTCATGGGCGACAACCGCACCCACTCGGCCGATTCCCGCGCACACTGCACCAGTTCACCGGTGGATGCCCAGAAGGGCCTGATCTGCACGGGTGACCCGATGAACGGCACCATCCCGGTGGAGAACGTCATCGGCAAGGCGCGGTTCATCGCATGGCCGCCGTCGCGCTGGGGTGGTGTCACGACATTCGATCCCCAAACGGCGGCCGCCCCCGTACTAGGGGCCGAGTCCCGTCAAGGTGCCTGAGTGCCTGCTGCCTGGCCGCCGCGCACCGTGATCCGCAAGTCAGCGGGTCTGCGCACCCTGGAATCTGCGCTGTATCGGGGTGGCCTGGGACCGGTGGCCGGGGTGGACGAAGTGGGCCGCGGTGCCTGTGCCGGTCCCTTGGTGGTGGCAGCCTGTGTGCTGGGACCCAACCGGTTGACCAGCTTGGCGCGTCTCGACGATTCCAAGAAGCTGAACGAAAAGGAGCGGGAGCGGCTTTTCCCGCTGATCAGGCGCTATGCCCTGGCCTATCACGTGGTGTTCATCCCGTCGACGGAGGTGGACCGGCGCGGAGTGCATGTCGCCAATATCGAAGGCATGCGCCGGGCCGTCGCCGGTCTGGCGCTGCGGCCCGGTTACGTGCTGTCCGATGGGTTCCGCGTGCCCGGCCTGCCGATGCCGTCGCTGCCGGTGATCTCCGGTGATGCCGCGGCGGCGTGTATCGCCGCGGCCAGCGTGCTGGCCAAGGTGAGCCGGGATCGGCTGATGGTGAAGATGGACACCGAGCACCCGGGGTACGGTTTCGCCGAGCACAAGGGATACAGCACGGCCGCCCACAGCACCGCCCTCGCCGAACTGGGGCCGTGCGCGCAGCACCGGCGCTCGTTCATCAACGTGCGCCGGGTGGCGGGTATGCAGGTGGCCGAGCTTGCCGACGTGGACGCTGTGCTGGAACAGCGCACCGACTTCGGGTAGGACAAGATGAGGGGACTGACCGACATGAAGGACAGCTGGACCGATGAGCGCTGAGGATCTCGAGAAGTACGAGACCGAGATGGAGCTCTCGCTGTACCGCGAATACAAGGACATCGTCGGCCAGTTCAGCTACGTCGTGGAGACCGAGCGTCGGTTCTACCTGGCCAACAGCGTCGAACTGATCCCACGCAACTCCGACGGCGAGGTGTACTTCGAGTTGCGGCTGGCCGATGCCTGGGTGTGGGACATGTACCGCCCGGCACGTTTCGTCAAGCAGGTTCGGGTGATCACCTTCAAGGACGTCAACATCGAAGAGGTCGAAAAGCCCGAGCTGCGGCTGCCGGAGTAGGCGGCGACAACTCCGGCACCGGGGTGGGTCGACGTCGAAACCCGGGCGTGAATGAGCCGCAGGGGCCGTTGGTTCGTGGAACCGGAGGAGCCCCGGCAGACTCCGGATGTTCGTGCCGCCCTGTGGATGGTGTTCTGACTGTGGATAACTGGGGCCGCTGAGCGCGGATCCGGCAGTGTGCGGGTGCACGATGTCGGCGGACGGTCGCAGTCTGCGGGCATGACTATTCGGAATTCTCTGAGCCGGACCGAGCTGGGTGCCTTCGGTGAGCAGCTCGCGGTGGAGCACCTGCAGGCCGCCGGTCTGCAGGTGGTGAGCCGGAACTGGCGCTGCCGGTACGGCGAGCTGGACATCGTGGCTGCGGACATGTCGTCGAACACGGTGGTGTTCGTCGAGGTGAAGACGCGTTCGGGGGACGGTTTCGGCGGGGTGGCCGAGGCGGTGACGGCGGCCAAGGTGCGCCGGCTGCGTCGGTTGGCGTCGTTGTGGCTGGCCGGCCAGGACCGGCGCTGGGCGGGTGTGCGTATCGACGTGATCGGGGTTCGGGTGGGTCGGTCACCGCAGCCGGAACTCAGCCATGTGGTCGGGGTGGGGTGATGGCGCTGGGGCGGGCGTTCTCCATGGCGGTGCGCGGGCTGGCCGGTGAGACGGTGGAGATCGAGGCGGATATCAACTCCGGCCTGCCGGGAGTTCACCTGGTAGGGCTGCCGGATGCGGCGGTGCAGGAATCGCGAGATCGGGTGCGTTCGGCGATCACCAACAGTGGTGGGAATTGGCCGATGTCGCGGTTGACGTTGGCGTTGTCGCCGGCCACGTTGCCGAAGATGGGATCGGTGTACGACGTGGCGCTGGCTGCGGCGGTGATGTCGGCCGAGAGTGGGAAGCCGTGGCACCGACTCGAAAAGTGTGTGCTGCTGGGTGAATTGGCACTCGATGGCCGGGTGCGTCCGGTGCGCGGGGTGTTGCCGGCGCTGTTGGCGGCGCAGCGGGACGGCTGGAAGGCGGCGGTGGTGCCGGTGGACAACCTGGCCGAGGCCAGTCTGGTGGACGGTATCGAGGTCTACGGAGTCAGCAGCCTGAGGCAGTTCACCGCGTGGCTGGAGGGCGGTCAGCTGCCCGGCCGGGTCCCGGTGGCGGCGCCGGCGGTGGAGTCCGCGGCGGATCTGGCCGATGTGGTGGGGCAGACGCAGGCGCGGTTCGCGGTGGAGGTCGCCGCAGCCGGGGCGCATCACCTGATGCTGACCGGCCCGCCGGGGGTGGGCAAGACGATGCTGGCGCAACGGCTTCCGGGGCTGTTGCCGGCGTTGAGCGAGTCGGAGTCGCTGGAGGTGACGGCCATTCATTCGGTGGCTGGGGTGTTGTCGGAGTCGACGCCGCTGATCACCCGGCCGCCGTTTGTGGCGCCGCACCACACCTCGAGTGTCGCGTCGCTGGTCGGTGGGGGATCCGGGATGGCGCGCCCGGGGGCCATCAGCCGGGCTCACCGCGGCGTCCTGTTCCTCGACGAATGCGCCGAGATCGGTGTGAGTGTGCTGGAGGCATTGCGAACCCCGCTGGAAGACGGCGAAATTCGCCTGGCTCGTCGTGACGGTGTGGCGCACTACCCGGCCCGGTTCCAGCTTGTCCTGGCCGCCAATCCGTGCCCGTGCGCGCCGGCGGATCCGCGGGACTGCCTGTGTGCTCCCGCGAACAAGCGGCGCTACCTCGGCAAGCTGTCCGGCCCACTGATGGACCGGGTGGATCTTCGGGTCGAACTGCAACCGGTACGCACCACGGCCTTCAACGTCGAAGACAGTGAACCCACCGCCGTTGTGCGGGAACGGGTCGCGGCGGCCAGGGCAGCGGCTACCGCGCGTTGGAGATCCCACGGGATCCGAACCAATGCCGAGGTCAGCGGCGTGCTGCTGCGCAGAGGGCGCTACCGGCCGTCGAAATCGGTCATGGAGCCACTGGCCTCGGCGCTGGACCGTGGCCTGTTGAGCATCCGGGGCGTCGATCGCTGTTTGAGAGTCGCCTGGACCCTCGCCGATCTGGGCGGCCGAGCGATGCCGAACCTGGCCGATGTGGGAATGGCGTTGAGCTTTCGCCAGCCGGGGGCTGCGCGATGAGCGAGGACCGCACCGCGTTACTGGCCTGGGCGTATCTGTCCCGGGTGGCCGAGCCGCCGTGCCCACCGTTGGCCGCCCTGGTCACCGAAGTCGGCCCCGTCGAGGCGGCGGAACGAGTGCGCCGCGGACAGGTGGACGACGGGCTGCTCGGCCACGTGCGGGCCAGGCATGAGATCGACAGCGCCGCTGATGATCTGGAGATCCTGAAGCGTCGTGGTGGCCGATTGATCACCCCGGATGACGAGCAGTGGCCCGAGTGGGCGCTGCTGGCCTTCGATGGGCATCGTTCGGACGGCAAACGCAAGCCCGAGGACCACCCACCGCTGGTGTTGTGGGCCATCGGCCCGGAGCACCTGGCGGATCGTACCGACCGTGCGGTGGCCATGGTCGGCACGCGGGCGTGCACCACCTACGGCGAGCAGGTGACTGCCGATCTGGTGGCCGGACTCGTCGACAGTGACGTCGCGGTGATCTCCGGTGGCGCGTTCGGTATCGACGGCGCCGCGCACCGGGCGGCGTTGGCGTGCGAGGGGGTTACGGTCGCGGTGCTCGCCGGTGGTATCGATGTGCCGTACCCGGCGGGGCACTCGGCGCTGCTGCACCGCATCGCCGGCAGCGGCCTGCTGCTCAGCGAGTACCCACCGGGCGTGCGGCCGGCGCGCTATCGCTTCCTGACGCGAAACAGGCTGGTGGCCGCGCTGTCTGGCGCTACGGTTGTCGTGGAGGCCGGCCTGCGCAGCGGTGCCGCCAACACTGCGGCGTGGGCTCGGACGTTCGGGCGCACGGTGTGCGCGGTCCCCGGCCCGGTGACCTCAGCGGCGTCGGCGGGCTGTCACGAACTGCTTCGTCACCACCGGGAGACGGTGCTGGTGACGCGCGCCCAGGAGATCGTCGAGGTGATGGGTCGCATCGGTGAGCTGGCCGAGGAACCAGCACGGCCGGTCACCGCACTGGACGGCCTCGACCCGCTGCAGCAGCGGGTGTACGAGGCGCTGCCCAGGCGGGGTGCCCGGTCAGCCGAGGAGATCGCGGTCGCCGCCGGTGTGCCCGCGGTGCAGGTACTCGGTCAACTCGCACTGCTGGAGCTCGGCGGGCTACTGGAACGCCACGAGGGGAGGTGGCGGATCACGAAATCAACGACGATGGCAGGGTGACTCAGGGTGTGTTCGACTGCTGTTCGGCGGCCTGACGCGCTTCGCGCTCCTCGTGGATGCGGACCAGTTCGCGGAAGCCGATGCGGTTGTACTGAGGCACCGGCTGGATACCCCAGATGTCCTGAGCAGTGTCCTTGCCCTCGGCGCCCTCGGGCGGTCCGAGCGGGGGGTAGGGGTGTTTGCACTCCAGGGTGTCATCGGAGTAGCGGACCTTGAGGAGCTCACTGCACACCTCGGTGAGGCTCAATGTGGGGTAGCCGTACCACACCGCCATGAAGGGCAGGGTGAACGCGCCCTCGATCACCAATGCCACGAGGCACACCAGGACTGCTCGTTTGATGTACTTGTGCATCCGCGCGTAGTACGGGGTGGTCCCCGGCGGAAGAGCTTCGGACGCAGCGTCTTTGAGGGGTGATGAGGTGGTCATGGCGATGCTCCTTCAACGGATCAGTCGGTGAAGATCTCGCGATTCACCGTGTGCAGATAAGGGATTGCCAGGAAGGGGGTGATGTAGAAGATGTCGTAGAGCCACCACCCGATGACCGGGAACACCACACCGGCGTAGCGCACGTCGGCGAACATCGTCATGTTGAAGACGTACGCCGCCCAGATCACCACGCCCATCCAGCAGGTGACGATCATCCATTGGTGACCCCATCGGCGCATCTGCAGGAAGCCGATCGCTGCCGCGACGCGCATGGCGAAGACCGTGAAGATCAGCCCGGCGACGTAGGCTTTTTCGCCGGGGGCGGCCGCGCCACCCACCCACGCCTCGTTGTAATGCCAGAAGTACCCCGCGTCGAACATGTTGCCCCAGCCCACCATCAGCACACGGTTGATCAGGGTGTGGTTCGCCACCAGATCCAGTGCCCAGCCCAGACTGTTGAGCATCCCGTCGATCAACACCAGGTAGCCGATCAGGGTGACGATCATCGGACGCACCGACAGACCTGCGCGCAGCGCTTGGCGCTGCAACCACACACCTCGCATGAAGATGGGGAAGCCGATCAGGCCCGGTGCCCACATGCCCATCAGCGCGGCGCCGACGATCATCCACTTGTCCGCGCGGCGCTGGGCGGCACGCGATGCATCGTGGTGGTCATCGAGGGCCGCGGTGGCGACCGCGTGCCCGCTGTTGCCGGCGCCGGTGCTGAGCCCAGGGAGGTTCACAACTCCCACCAGCCGCGGGTGAAGGACATGTAGAGCTGGATGAGGAACATCGCAAGCAGGTAGCCGTAGATGACGATCTGGAGGACGATCAACGCCCGCTTGCGTTTCTTCTCCTTCTGGTCCATGGCTGGTACTCCTTTCCTAGAGGGCTGCCAGGGCGGCCGCCGCGATCTCTCGCAGTCCGTCGGTCACGGCGCCGTCGCCGGAGAGTGGGGCGAGCATGCAGACTTCGGCGGCTTCCGGTTCGGTCGTCCCAGCCGCGATCAGTTGCGCGGCGGTGACCAGCGTCCGGGTGGACGGCGGCTCGAAGTGGAACACCTCGTCGGCAGTTCGGATTGCGGTGGCGCAGCGCACCAGCCGGTGTGCGACGGCCAGGTCGACGCCCGCCTCGGTGACGAGCACCTCGGCTTCGCGCGCGGCCGGCAGGTAGGTCATCGCCAAGGTGACGAACCGTTGCCGAAACGACGGTTTGAGCTCCTTCAGGGAGCTGCGGTATGCCGGGTTGTAGGAACACACCAGCATGAAATCTTTTGGTGCGGACACTATTTCGGCGGCTCGGTCCAGATACAGGGTGCGCCGGTGATCGGTCAGTGAGTGCAGGATGGCCAGGGAGTCCTGCCGGGCCTCGACCACCTCGTCCAGGTAACAGATGGCACCGGCTTTGACCGCCCGGGTCAGCGGACCATCGTTCCACACCACGTCGCCACCGGTCACCAGGAACCGCCCGACGAGATCCGAACTCGTGAGGTCGTCATGACAGCTGATCGTGACCACCGGCCGCCCCAGCAGTGCGCCCATGTGCTCCACCAAGCGGGTCTTCCCGCAGCCGGTCGGGCCGGTGAGCATCACGGGAAGTCGTTGATGGAAGGCCCGTTCGAACAACTCGACCTCGGTGCCGTGGGCGAGATAGGTCGTTGTGGTCATGCGGTGACCAGCTCGCGGTGGACATGGGCGAGCACCCGCGGCAGATCCTCGACGCGGCGAATCCGCTGAGAACGCCTCGGGCCGAACACCTCCGGCAGCGGATCTACCCGGGTGGGTCCGACACCGACGTAGTACACGCTCACCCCGGCGTCGGCGGCCTCTTCGACGGCATGGGCGGTGTCGGCCCAGGCGTAGCGACCCTCGTAGCCCTCGTCGGACATCAGCCCGTCTCCCAGCACGATGAGCAGTCGGCGTTGGGAGGGCTGGGCGGCCAGCCGGTGGGTCAGGTGACGCAGCGGCGCCCCGAGGCGGGTGTACCCACCGGTGACCAGGCCGAGGCTGCCGGGTGGGACGAACCGGCGGTCATGAAAGTCTTTGAGGCAGTTCACTTCGACGCGATGCCGGGTGTTGCCGGTGAAGGTGAAGATGCCGTGTCGCTCGTGCGCCGCGGTCATGGCGCGCGACAACGCGTCGGCGCACGCGAGTTCCAGTGAGAAGATCTGGCCGCCGTGGACGCCCAGCGAGGAGCTGCCGTCGAGCAGCAGCGCCGTCGTGACATCACGGTCGCTGCGCGTCTCCGCACGGAAGAACCGGGGTTGACCGGCCTCCCCGGTGAGTGAGTTCATGTAGTGACTGACGTAGCGGTCGACGTCGAGGTCGGAACCGTCCTCCAGTCCGCCCCGCATCACACGATGAGTGGGCTGCTGGAACCACTTTCGCAGCTCTGCCGATACCGCACCGGGTGGCCGGTGCCGGTTGCGATGTGCTCGTTCCAGCACCGCCACGTGATCGGGGAGGAAACTGTCGGTCCATGTGTTCCATTCCGGGTACGGGATGCCCGGGCGGTGCTGGGGAGTGACGTCGAGGTCGTTGTCCTCTGGCCGGCTCGGTGGCGGCAGGTTGGGGTTGCGCACGCCGCCGTCGCCGCCGACGGGTACCGAATGCGCGCGGGGAAGGCGCTTTTGCGTGGAAGTCCAGGGCATCCTGCCGAACGTGCGGCGCAGCTTGTCCGAGAGCGCCTGCGGCGCGGTGAAGGCCAAGGGCAGCGAGCCGATCAGTGGCGGCACCTCCAGCGGCGTGTCGGTGCGGGCCATCGCGACGGCAGTGGCGAGCATGTCGGCGGCCTCGGTGTCTGCGGGCGTGATCTCGAGATGGGGGAGCTGATGGCGTACCTCGGGCAGCAGTCCGGGCCAGTTCGCCGCGATCCATCCCGCGGCGACGCCGGCCTCGACAAGGGCCAACGCGCGCAGCTCGCGGGCCGACAGCTCGTTGAGCCGGTACCGGGTCAGCCGCTCTTTGGACGGTGAACATTGCAGGGCCACACCGCATGTCAGTGACCTGCGGGTCCACTCCGGGACGGGCGGGGGGTAGGGCACCCGGACGGTATCGACTGCGACGTTGACACCGAAATGTCGCTGCCGCCCGGTCACCAGGTGCACGCCCCGCCGGCGGCCGCCGCTGAGTGCCACCGCGGTGACCGCGCAGGTGCGTTCAAGGCTCTGTGCGCGTGTATCTGCGGCCTCGGTCACGACGGCTCAGAACGTGCCCAGGTTCGAGAACATCCAGTACCAGAACCAGATGATCAACCCGGTGCCGCCCCAGGCCGCGACGTAACGCAGGATCTCCCAGATCCAGTCCATCTTCGAACCTCCCGGTCTGCCAGGCGATGTCACTGATGTCGCCACCCCCGCGCCCGGCCCGTTCTTTCTAACAATCTCACTGACTCAAGTCAATAAGTAGAGCGCTTCAGTCGGAGAAGATCTCCCGGTTCACCGAGTGCAGGTAGGGGATGGCCAGGAACGGTGTGATGTAGAAGATGTCATAGAGCCACCAACCGACAACCGGCAGCACGGTGCCGGCGAACCGAACGTCGGCAAACATCGTCATGTTGAACACGTACGTACACCAGATCACCACACCCATCCAGCAGGTGATGATCATCCACTGGTGGCCCCACCTTTTCATCTGCAAGAAGCCGATCGCTGCGGCGATTCGCATGGTGAACACCGTGAGGATGAGCCCCACCTCGAGTGCCTTCTCCCCGGGTCCGGCGGCACCACCGAGCCAGAGCTCGTTGTAATGCCAGAAATACCCGGCGTCGAACATGTTTCCCCAGCCGTTGAGCAGTACGCGGGCCAGCAGGGTGTGGTTCGCCACCAGGTCCAACGCCCACCCAACCGTGTTGATCGCAGCGTCGATGATGACGAGATATCCGATCAACGTCACCAGCATGGGCCGCACGGTCAGGCCGTCGCGCTGGGCCCGGCGTAACAACCACACCCCTCGCAGAAACAGCGGAAGTCCGAGGACGCCCAGGGCGGCGGTGCCGATCAGCAAACTGCCGGAGATCAGCCACTTGTCAGCCTGTCGTTGAGCGGTCTGCGACTGCTCCAGGTGCTCATCCAGGCCCATGCCGGTTCGGTGCAGGCTTGATGCAGGCATGTGAACGTCCCCTCGATGCCGATGAACCCGGCCTCGAGAGTGGCACCCGAACTGACTTAAGTCAACCAATCAGCGCGCTTCGATGCTGCGCATCGTCCTGACCACGTAGTCGTCGAGCAGCGCGGTCTGGGACGCCCAGCCGTGCGTGGTGGTCAACAGCGCGTAGAGCCCGAGCAGAAAGAACACCGCGCTGTTCAACGGGTTGACGTCGGGATCGACCTCACCGGTGGCCTGGGCACGTTCGATCTCCTGTCCGACGGCCACCACCACCGGGTGGTCGCCGGTGCCTTCGGTCTGCGGCCGCTTCTGGGAGAAGTGAAGGGCCAGGAAGTCTTTGAACAACACGGCCCCGAGTCGGCGCTCCAGCCCGACGACCAGGCGGACGGCCTCGTCCAGGATCTCTGACAGCGTGTTGTCCGCCGCGACGAAACGCCGGAGCTGTTTGGCGATGCGCTCCTCCTCGCGCCGCTCCAGTTCCAGCAGTACATGCTCCTTGGTGGGGAAGTGAAAGAAGAAGGTGCCGTGGGCAACTCCCGCGGCGGCCACGATCGCGCGGACGTCGGCGTCAGCCATGCCGGACCGTTTGAACTCCGCGATGGCGGCTCCCATCAACCGCTCGCGCGTCTGCAGACGCTTGGCTTCTCGCGCCGAAGGTCGGTCCACCACTGCCATGGTGCGACGATAACCCGTGCCGCTGTTCGGTGAAACGCCCGTACGATCCGGGATCTGTGTTTGACTCTGGTCGGAGGTATCCACTGCCGCGATCGGGGGACAGATGCGCCGAGTGGTCCAGTTCTCGACGGGCAATGTGGGACGCCACTCCCTGCGGGCCATCATCGGAAGGCCCGATATCGAACTGGTCGGCGTGCACGCCGCAGCGACGGACAAGATCGGTCGCGACGCCGCCGAACTGTGCGGCCTCGACGAGGCGACGGGGATTCTGGCCACTGATGACATCGACGCACTGATCGCGCTGCGGCCCGACTGCGTGGTGTACACCGCCCAGGGGGAGACCCGTCCGACGGTCGCAATCGAACAGATGTCGGCTTTTCTGGCCGCCGGTGTCAACGTAGTCGCCACGTCGATGGTGTGGCTGGTGGCTCCCCGCTTCGCCGACGACTGGCTGTGTGCTCCTCTGGTGGCAGCGTGCAAGACCGGCAACACGTCGTTGTTCGTCAACGGTATCGATCCGGGCTACTCCGGCGACACCGAAGTGCACAGCGCGCTGAGCCTCGTCACCCGGGCCAGGTCGGTCACTGTGCAGGAGATCTTCGACTACGGCAATTATGACGACTACGAGTTCACGGGCGTCACAATGGGTTTCGGTTCCACATCCGAGGAGACACCGCTGGCGTTGATGCCGGGCGTCATCGCGTCCATGTGGGGAGGCCTGATACGCAATCTCGCCGACCAACTGGGTATCGAGCTCGACGAGATTCGCGAGCGTTCGCAGCGTTGGTTCGCCGACCAGCGCATCGAGTGCCCGATGACGACGGTGGAACCGGGGCAGATGGCGGCGGTCCGGTTCGCGGTAGAGGGTGTCCGCGACGGGGTTGCCGTGATCACCATGGAACACATCAACCGGCTCACCGCCGCCTCGGCACCCGACTGGGAATATCCGCCCGACAACCAGCCGGGTGTACACCGGGTGATCGTCGAGGGCGAACCGCGCGTGGTGCTCAACACCCATGTGTCTCACCCGGCGATGGACCTCACCGATGCCGGCTGCCTTTCGACGGCGGCACGGGTGGTCAACGCGATCGACTGGGTGTGCCGCGCGCCGCACGGGCTCATCGCGCTCGAGGACATCCCACCGGTGGAGTTGATCCGCGGGCTCATGTGGTGAAGCCGGGTCAACCCGCCAGCGGACCGCGGAACGACTCGCGGTAGCGCCGTGGCGGAACCCCGGTGAGCCGCCGAAACTGCTCCCGAAAGTTCGCCGCTGAACTGAACCCGACGCGGCGCCCGATCGACTCCACCCCCAGATCGCTTGTCTCCAACAGTTGTTGAGCATGACGCACGCGGACACTGGTCACCCACTGCATCGGAGTCCGGCCGGTTGCGGCCTGGAACCGTCGATTGAGTGTGCGCACACTCAAGGCCGCCTGCCTGGCGATCTCGTCCAGGGTGAGCTCGCGATGGGCATGGGACTCGATCCAGCCGAGCACGTCGTCGAGATCCTGGCGGGGACCGAAACCCGCAGGAGGAGAGACGGGTTGGACGATGAACTGGGCCTGACCGCCGCGTCGGTGCAACGGAGCCACCGACAGGCGGGCCGCCTCCGCGGCGACGGCCGCGCCGTGGTCGCGGTACACCACATACAGGCACAGGTCGATGCCCGCCGATGCGCCGGCCGAGGTCAAGATCTGCCCCTCGTCGACGTAGAGCACATCCGGGTCGAGCAGCACCTTCGGGTACATCGACCGGAATGCCTCGGTGCCGACCCAGTGTGTGGTGGCCCGGCGACCGTCGAGCAGGCCGGTGGCAGCCAGCGTGAAGGCGCCGGAGCAGATCGACACGATTCGGGTGCCACGGGCGAACGCGGCGTGCAGCGCTCCCGCCACCGGATGCGGCGGCGGGGTGGTCACGTTGTTGCGGCCGGGCACCACGATGGTGTCGGCCTGGTCCAGCGCATCGAGGCCGCGGTCGGTGACGATGCGGAACGGGCCCGCGCCCACCTCGGGTTCGAGCCCGCACACCACCACACGATAGGCCGGCTCGCCCGACTGCAGCCTCACGCGCCCGAACACCTCGACGGGCACGGTGAGATCGAACGCCACGGTGTCGGGTAACGCAACCACCACCACTGTGTGCACAAGCTTCAGTCTAGCTGAAGGTAGTCGGGATCGGGTTCGGCCAACAAAACAGTGAGCGTCGCGGGACAGTAACCAGCATGCGTTTGCGCAACGGTCCGCACGGCTACGGCGCGGTCACCAAGCTGCTGCACTGGGCCACCGTGCTCGCCGTCGCCGCGCAGTTCGGCGTCGGCCTCACCATGGAGGCCGACGACGCCGCCATCGATCGCGAGGACGAGCGCATCGACGAACTCGAGGACCGCGGTGAGGAGGCAGCCGAGCGTGGTGGCGAGGCAAGTGAGGATGCGTTCGACGCGTACATCGACGGCCTGGAGGATCAACTCGATGCGCGGGAGGACGACTATGTGGGTGTGGCGGTGTCCGACCTGCTCAGCGGCGCGGGTGTGCGCGACGGAATCTCCCTGCCCGAAGCCCACGTACTCCTGGGGGTGACGCTGCTGGCTCTGGGGCTGGCGCGGGTGCTGTGGCGGACCACCGCTCCGCTTCCCCCGTGGGCGCCCTACCTCTCGGCGCGGGAACGGACGGTGGAGTCGGCGGCCGAGAAGCTCCTGCTCACCTCGCTGTTTCTGGTGCCCGTGTCGGGCCTGCTCCTGGTGGCGGTGAGCGTGGACTGGCTCTGGTTGCACATCACCGCGCAGGTGGTGTTTCTCGGAATCATCGGGGTGCACGTCGCCCTGGTGTTGCGCCACACGGTGTTCCGTCGCAATGGTGAGCTGCGCCGCATGCTGTGAGGGACCAACCGCTGCGCCTCGCCCGGCTCGTATAGTCGATGGTCTAAGCAAACGACGATGGGAGGCGATGTGGCGGGCCGACCACTACACGCGTTCGAAGTAGTGCGAACTGAGCAACTGGGACCCCATATGGTGCGAGTTGTTCTGGGAGGCAATGGATTCGACACCTTCACTCCGAGCGAGTTCGCCGACTCCTACGTGAAGATCCTGTTCATCCCTTCCGCGGTGGATATGGCCTCGTTGCCCACCCCGCTGACCATGGACAGCTTCAAGAAACTCCCGGCGCACGACCAGCCGACCCTGCGCACCTACACCGTGCGCTACGCCGACCCCCGGGCCCGCGAGATCGCCATCGAGTTCGTGACCCACGGCGACCACGGCATCGCCGGCGCGTGGGCCGGCAGGGTGCAGCCGGCTGAACGCGTTTATCTGCTGGGACCGAGCGGTGCCTACTCGCCCGACCCGGCCGCCGACTGGCATCTGCTCGCCGGCGATGAATCCGCCATCCCGGCGATCAGTTCGACGCTGGACGCACTGCCCGCCGACGCAACGGGGCAGGTGTTCATCGAGGTCGCCGGACCCGACGACGAGCTGCCCCTGCCCGCGCCCGAAGGCGTGCAGGTGCACTGGATCTACCGGGGTGGGCGCGCGGACCTGGTACCCGAGGACCATGCCGGCGACCACGCCCCGTTGATCGAGGCCGTCAAGAGCGCACCCTGGCTCCCCGGTCAGGTGCACGTCTTCATTCACGGTGAGGCGCAGGCGGTGATGCACAACCTGCGGCCGTACATCCGTAAGGAACGTGGTGTGGACGCCAAGTGGGCATCGATTTCCGGATACTGGCGCCGCGGCCGCACCGAGGAGACGTTCCGGCAGTGGAAGCAGGAACTGGCCAAGGCCGAGGGTGGCGAGGGATAGACACGCGCAGGTGACCTGAGCCGCTCGGGGGCCGGCGTCTGCGACGGTAGGGGAGTGCCGCGCGGAGAAGACGACTTCGAACAGGTGCTCGATGAGTTCGCCGAGTACCTGGCGCTGGAACGTGGCCGCTCGCCGCACACCCAACGTGCCTATCTCGGCGACCTGCGGTCACTGTTCGAGTTCGCCGCCGAACGCGCGCCGACCGCAGGCCTGAGAGACCTGTCCCTGCCGGTGCTGCGGGCCTGGCTGGCCGCGCAGGCCGGCGCGGGGGCCGCGCGCACCACCCTGGCCCGGCGTACCTCGGCGGTCAAGACGTTCACCGCCTGGGCGGCCCGGCGCGGACTGCTCGAGACCGATCCTGCCGCGCGACTGCAAGTGCCCAAGGCTCGACGGACACTGCCGTCGGTGCTGCGTCAGGACCAGGCGCTGGCCGCCATGGCTGCCGCCAAAACCGGTGCGCAGGAAGGTGATCCGCTTGCCCTGCGGGACCGTCTGATCGTCGAACTGCTGTACGCGACGGGTATCCGGGTCAGCGAGCTGTGTGGCTTGGACGTCGATGACGTGGATCTGGACCGGCGGCTGCTGCGGGTGCTCGGCAAGGGCGACAAACAACGCACCGCCCCGTTCGGTGAACCCGCCGAAGATGCGCTGCGGGTGTGGCTTTCCGACGGCAGACCCGCGTTGATGAACCGGAACTCCGGGCCGGCGCTGCTCCTTGGCGCCCGAGGGGGCCGACTGGATGCCCGGCAAGCTCGCACCGTCGTGCATCAGACCGTCTCGGCGGTGGACGGAGCTCCGGACATGGGCCCGCACGGTCTGCGGCACAGCGCGGCCACGCATCTGCTGGAGGGCGGCGCCGATCTGCGCATCGTGCAGGAACTGCTGGGCCATTCCACGCTGGCCACCACTCAGCTGTACACCCATGTCACGGTGGCGCGGTTGCGTGCGGTGCACGATCAAGCCCATCCCCGGGCCTGAAACCTGACGGCCCGTCGTCGCACGTCAGGGGCCGGTGCGAATGCGAGTTGGCCGCGCTCGGGTTCGAGTCCACGATGGGTTCAGGGAGCCTCCAGCAGCACGTCGACGGACTCGCGAGACCGCGGCTGCCGGGGGGCGTTTCCTCAACTCGCCGATGCGGCCAGTCTGCCGGGCCGGTTAGGATCGCCCCATCGGTCGAAACAAAAGGGGCAGCATATCGACGCGCGCAGATCGACCGTCGAGTTGTCCTGGGGTCAGGTGTCCTACATCGAATGGCGGCCCCCCTCAAGAGATTCCGATGTGCCCGTCGTGTTGCTGCACGGTGGTGGCGTCGACAACGCCGTGCTGTCGTGGGCTGGGCTGGCGCCCAGGCTCGCCGCTGCGGGATACCGAGTACTGGCTCCCGACCATCCCGGCTACGGCCTGAGCCCGCCGGCGCCGTGGCCGGCCTCGCAACAGCGGTTGGTCGACTACGTCGGCGAATTCGTGGCTGCCACCACGGCCGGACCGCATGTCATCGGCGGCTTGTCGCTGGGCGGGGGCATGGCTGTCGGTCACGCGCTGGCGCGGCCGGAGGCGGTGCGCGGGGTGATGCTGCTGGGCAGCTACGGGCTCATGCCGCGCTTGAGCGACGGTTTGTGGTCGTTGCCCCGGCAGGTGCTCACCTGGGCGTTGCTGCGCGGCGGGCTCCTGGGCGCGATGACGCGGGGCCTGGCCGCCAGTCGAGCGGGCATGGCGTGGAGCATGTCGTCGCTGGTGCGTGATCCTGCCCAGCGCACAACCGAGCTGATGGGCCAGGTGATGACGGCAGCGCGGTCCGGGTGCGGCTTCGAGGCGTTCGCGCAGTGGCAGCGTGAACAGATCCGCTGGAACCGCCTCGCCACCGACTACCGCAGCCGGCTCGCGGATGTGCGACCGCCGACACTGATCGTGCACGGCGACCGCGACTCCGGTGTTCCGGTGGCACGTGCGAGAGCAGCGGCCGCGCTGATCCCGGATGCGGAGCTGAAAGTGGTTGCGGGAGCGGGGCATTGGGTACAACGCGATCAGCCCGACACGGTGGTCGCGGCGATCCTCGGTTTCCTGGACCGGGTCAGCGCAACAAAGTGATCACCTCGGTCAGATCGGGAACCGCGGACGGTCGATCGCCCCAGGTGTCGAACACCGTCCAGTAGCTGACTCCGAATCGGCGCTGCCGGTCGGCCAGTGCCTCGGCCATCTGCTCATGGGTGCCGATCAGCACGAACGGTGACGCCAGCACCTCGTCCGCCGTGACCCCGGAGCCGAAGGCGGCGGCCAGCTCCTGGGCAGCGCCGTGCTGATCGGTGGTGTGCACCACCGCCTGGATCAGCACGTTGAGCTCGATGCTCTCGAAGCGGTCACCGGCGGCCTCGCGCACCACGGCGATGCGATCGAGCAGGCCCTCGGAATCGAAATGGGTCAACCGGACTCGAGTGGCGTCGCGGTTGTGGCTGAAGCCGGCAAATCCGGCGATATCGGCGCACCGGCCCGCCAGGCGCAACACCTCGGTGCCGTTCCCGCCGACGAGAAGCGGTACATGGTGTGGCGGCGGTGCGACGAGTGCGCCGGCGTCAGCGCGGACGCGGTAGTGCGCGCCCTCGACATCAACGGTGCGGCCGTCGAGCAGGGCACACACGATCTCCACCGCGTCGATCAGCCGGGCGACTCTGGTGGCGCCCGGATCGAAGGTCAGCCCGGCCGCGTCGTACTCCGATTTCATGTGGCCGGCGCCGAGGCCCAGTTCGAAGCGGCCACCGGACAACGCGGCCAGCGTCGCGGCCTCCCGGGCGGTGTCGACCGGATGCCGCAGATCGTTGTTGAGCACCAGGGTGCCGGTGTGCAGCCGGGTGGTGGCCGTCGCGGCGGCAGCACAAGCGGCGAACGGCGCCAGCGTCGGCACCAGATGATCAGGCAGTGTCACGACATCGAATCCGGCGGCTTCGATTCCGGCGGCGAACTGGGCCCAGTCCGGACCCCGCGGCGCCGCGGCCGTGACGCCGAATCGAGGCGGTCGGGTGCGGTGGGCGCTCGTCGGTGCCGTCATGATCTCGACGTTAAGGCGGCAGGGGCTTGAGGCGCACGGGTGTGGTGGTCAACAACCCGAGTGGGTTCACGTAGTCGGCGCGTGCGGCCGGACCCCACATCGCGCCCCAGTGCAGGCACGCCGGTGCACCGCAGCCGGCGTGGCCGGATGTCAGCGTCCCGACCGCCGTCGTGACGTCAACCGGCTGGCCGGCCCGCACCGTAGCCTGCACGGGTTCATAGGTGGTGCGCAGCCCACCGGGGTGCTGCAGTGACACCACCGGGCGTCCGGCCAGGACGCCGGCGAAGACCACGACCGCCGGCGCTGCGGCATACACGGGCTGGCCGTCGGCGCCGCCCAGATCGACGCCGCGGTGACCGGGTTTCCAGTTCGGCGCCGGTGCGTCGAATGGTCTCAGCACGGCGGGGGCCGGCCGCAGCGGCCACTGCAACCGGGTGGCATCCGCACCGGCCGTCCCGGCGCCCAAAGTCGCCAGAACCACCAGTACAGTCAGCAGAACGCGCATCTCCGCAGTTCAGCGCGTTGCCGTCGACGTCCGCCAGCCACCCGCGGCGGACCTGGGGATCGGCGCCGCTGTGTGGACAAAGCACCTGTTAGCAGGGTGTAAACTTCTACCCGCAACTCGCGCGAGTGAGTTGACTTCGCGCGCCTGCGCCGCGGCCCCGAACTTCTGAGGGTTGCATCCGCATGCCGGGCGGTCCCGTGTCCACCACGGGTCCGGCATGCACGCAGACGCCAGGGTTCGGCATCACCCGAGGCCGAACGACAACCGACAATGAAAGCTGGGCACAACCATGGCCGTCGTGACCATGAAACAGCTGCTGGACAGCGGCACCCACTTCGGGCATCAGACCCGTCGCTGGAATCCCAAGATGAAGCGGTTCATCTTCACCGACCGCAACGGCATCTACATCATCGACCTGCAGCAGACGCTGACCTACATCGACAAGGCGTACGAGTTCGTCAAGGAGACCGTCGCCCACGGCGGCACCGTCCTGTTCGTCGGCACCAAGAAGCAGGCGCAGGAGTCCATCGCCGATGAGGCCACCCGCGTCGGCATGCCGTACGTGAACCAGCGCTGGCTCGGCGGCATGCTCACCAACTTCTCCACCGTGCACAAGCGCCTCCAGCGCCTCAAGGAACTCGAGGCGATGGAGCAGACCGGTGGTTTCGAGGGTCGCACCAAGAAGGAAATCCTCATGCTCACGCGTGAGAAGAACAAGCTGGAGCGCAGCCTCGGCGGTATCCGCGATATGCAGAAGGTGCCGTCGGCCGTCTGGGTCGTCGACACCAACAAGGAGCACATCGCCGTCGGCGAGGCCCGCAAGCTGAACATCCCGGTCATCGCGATCCTGGACACCAACTGCGATCCCGACCTGGTCGACTACCCGATCCCGGGTAACGACGACGCCATCCGCTCGGCTGCGCTGCTGACCAAGGTCGTGGCCTCCGCGGTCGCCGAGGGTCTGCAGGCGCGCGCCGGCATCAACAGCGGCGACGGCAAGCCCGAAGCCGCTGCCGGCGAGCCGCTGGCCGAGTGGGAGCAGGAGCTGCTCGCCAGTGCCACCACCGGCGCCGGCGCCGAGGCTCCGTCCGCTGAGACCACCCCCGACGCTTCGTAATTTCGAAGGAAGGCTCATATGGCTAACTACACCGCTGCCGACGTCAAGCGCCTGCGGGAGCTGACCGGCGCCGGAATGCTCGACTCGAAGAACGCGCTCGTCGAGTCCGACGGCGACTTCGACAAGGCCGTCGAGCTGCTCCGCATCAAGGGCGCCAAGGACGTCGGCAAGCGCGCAGAGCGTGCCACCGCCGAAGGTCTGGTGGCGGCCAAGGGCGGCGCGCTGATCGAGCTCAACTCCGAGACCGACTTCGTGGCCAAGAACGCCGAGTTCCAGGCTCTGGCCGACCAGGTTCTCGAGGCTGCTATCGAGGCCAAGGCCGCCGATGTGGACGCGCTCAAGGGCGCCAAGCTGGGCGACAGCACCGTCGAGCAGGCCGTCGCTGACCTGTCGGCCAAGATCGGTGAGAAGCTCGAACTGCGTCGTGCCGTGTTCTTCGAGGGCACGGTCGAGGCCTACCTGCACAAGCGGGCCGCTGACCTGCCGCCGGCCGTCGGCGTGCTGGTCGAGTACACCGGTTCCGACGCTGCCAAGGGCAAGGAAGCGGCGCACGCCGTGGCTTTGCAGATCGCCGCGCTGAAGGCCAAGTACCTGACGCGTGACGAGGTGCCCGAGGACATCGTGGCCAACGAGCGTCGCATCGCCGAGGAGACCGCCAAGTCGGAAGGCAAGCCCGAGCAGGCGCTGCCCAAGATCGTCGAAGGCCGGCTCACCGGGTTCTTCAAGGACGTCGTGCTGCTGGATCAGCCGTCGGTGTCCGACAGCAAGAAGTCGGTCAAGGCGCTGCTCGACGAGGCCGGCGTGACCGTCACCCGGTTCGTCCGGTTCGAGGTCGGCCAGCAGTAACCGGCAACTAGCAGAACAGGCTTGAGCGGCACACCAATCCGCTCAGACACAGAGACCCCGCGTTCGGGGCCGGTGATCCCGGTCAGGCGCGGGGTTTCTCCTTTTCCGGTGCCCCGCCGGCCTGTCAGCCGGGAATCTTGCCGAGGATCTTGGCGACGATCGTGGCGCTGCTCTCGACGGTCACGTCCGCGCCGCACGCCGCCACATCGGCCACCACATTGGACCGCGCACCCAGAGAGCGTGAGCAGGCCCAGCCGTCGCCGCCCTCCTGCATGTTGACCACCGACACGATGCCGCCGAAGGTGGACGTGTCGCCGATGGTCCACGTGTCGGTGACGGTGTCGGATTGTTTGAGGCTGACGGGCTTGCCCGCGCAGCCCTGCCAGGTGGTCTCGGACTCGCGGCGGAAGCGTTCGGCGCCGCGAACGCCGGGGTAGAGCGCGACGAACTGGAATGCGATGTAGTCGGCGCTGTCGTCCGGCTGGGTGACCCGCTGGCCCAGGGCGGTGACGTAGCCGGTGCCGCGGTACACATCGGCCATCGCCGAGAACGCGGCTCCCAGGCAGCCGGCGTCACCGGTGACGGTCTGCCCGGGGTCGAGGGCCACCGCACGTTCGGAGGTGTCGCTGATCGCCATGTTGCCGGTCCCGAGGATGTCGTCGAACTCGGTGGGTTTGAGCAGCAGCTGGGGCAGGTCGTTGACCGTCACGTCGCGGTAAATGGTCTCGTCGACGCCCTCGCTGACCGGTACGCCGGCCACCGTCGTGCTGCACCCGGTCACGGCGCCGGCGCACAGCGCCGCGGCCAGCCACCGGGTCCATTTGCTGTGGGACACGACGACACCGTACCGACATTTCTTATTAGACACGTGTATTGCTAGCGTCGGGAGTGTGACCCGGATCTCCGCATTCACCGACGATGCCCTCGCCGACCTCGATGCCGTGGGCACTGTTGCGGCCATCGCGCGTGGCGCGATCAGCCGCGCCGAAGCCGTCGAGGCCGCCATCGCCCGCGTCGAAGCCGTCAACGACCACCTCAACGGCGTGGCGTTCCGGGCGTTCGAGGAGGCCCGTGCCCGCGCCGCCGCACCGACGCCCTACGGCGGATTCTTCGACGGCGTACCGACATTCATCAAGGACAATGTCGCCGTCGCGGGGATGCCGACCATGGAAGGCACCGACGCGTGGCTGCCCCGGGCCCAGAGCGCCCACGGCGACTTCTCCCGCGCCTACCTGGCGACGGGTCTCATACCGTTGGGCAAGACGCAGATGTCGGAGTTCGGGTTCAGCGCCGCAGCCGAGCATCCGCGACTGGGACCGGTGCGCAACCCCTGGCATCCCGAGCACACCGCGGGTGCCTCGTCGTCGGGGGCGGGGGCGTTCGTCGCCGCCGGTGTCGTGCCGATCGCCCACGCCAACGACGGCGGTGGGTCGATTCGGATCCCCGCCTCCTGCAACGGCTTGGTGGGGCTCAAGCCGACCCGCGGACGGTTGCCGCTCGACAAGGACATGAGGCAGATGCCGATCCGGATCGTCGCCAACGGAGTGGTGACCCGCACCGTGCGCGACACCGCGGCCTTCTACCGCGAGGTGGAGCGCACGTGGCGCAACACCAGGCTGCCACCGATCGGGGACGTGACGGGCCCGGGCCGCACCCGGTTGCGGGTGGCGGTGTTCACCTCCTCGATCCGCCGGGAATGCGGTCCCGAGATCCGCGATCTGACCCTCAAGACGGCGACGCTGCTCGAAGGGCTGGGCCACCGGGTCGAACTCCTCGACGTCGCGCCGCCGGTGCCGACCTCGTTCGAAGACGACTTCGTGCTCTACTGGGCACTGCTGGCCATGGCCCTGGTGCGCGGGGGCAAACGCAGGTTCGGCGGCTCCTTCGACCGCACCAAGCTGGACAACCTCACCCTCGGGCTCGATCGCCACGCCGCGGGCAATCTGCACCGGCTGCCGCTGACTCTGCTGCGGCTGGCCAGGACCCGAAGGCACCTGTCCGCCTTGGCTCGCGAATACGACGTCCTGCTCACCCCCACGCTGGCGGACGAGCCGCCCCGGATCGGGTATCTGGACCCCACCGCGGACTACGAGCAGATCATCGGCCGGCTCTCCGACTGGGTGGCCTTCACTCCCTTGCAGAACATCACCGGTGACCCGGCGATCTCCCTGCCCCTGGCGCAGTCGGCAGCCGGGCTGCCGGTCGGCATGATGTTCACCGCCCCGGCCGGCGGGGAGACGACGCTGCTGGAGCTGGCCTTCGAACTCGAAGAGGCGCAACCGTTTCCGCGGATACAGGACTCACGGTCGGGGTAGTCGACGGTGCAGGGGATTGGTGGTCACCGCAGCGCGTCGCGGACCCGGCGGCAGGCTCTTCACCACCGCCGGATTGTCGGCGCTGCCCCGCGTGGCGTCGTGTAAGCGCATCGCTGCACTGTTGGCGTTGCCCAGTGAAGGACTTCCGACGCGCCGGCGCGCGGAAGTGCCGCACTCCGGGCAGAGCTGCTGATCGGGAATCGCCGTCATGGGGAACTGCGCGGTGAAGTCGGGGCACTCCTGCTCGCACCGGAACGAATAGGTGGGCATGGCGTCGAGCCTAATCCTCCGGTTCCATGGAGGTGTCCCGGAACGAATAGAGGAGGTCCGCGTGCCCGAGTTGCTGTTCCCGCTGGATTCAACCAAGAAGTTCACCGACCAACCGATCGTCGGTCACAACCGCTGGCATCCGGACATCCCGGCCGCCGTGACCGTGAAACCCGGCGACACCTTCCGCGCGCACTGCCGCGAATGGTTCGACGGCGCCATCCGCAACGACGATTCCGCCGAAGACATCCTGAATGCGCCCCTCAAAGGCGTGCACTGCCTGTCGGGGCCGTTCGCCATCGAAGGGGCCGAACCGGGCGACCTGCTGATCGTCGACATCCTCGACGTCGGGCCGATACCGCAGGAGGATTCCGGTCCGCTGGCCGGCCAGGGCTGGGGCTACACCGGAATCTTCGCCAAACTCAACGGCGGCGGGTTCCTCACCGACCAGTTCCCCGACGCGTACAAGGCCATCTGGGACTTCGCCGGTCAGAGTGCCACCTCCCGGCACGTGCCCGGGGTCAAATACACCGGCATCGTCCATCCCGGTCTGATGGGTACCGCGCCCAGCGCCGAGCTGCTGGCCACCTGGAACGCCCGCGAGGGGGCGCTGATCGCCACCGACCCGGACCGGGTACCGCCCCTGGCACTTCCGCCGGAGCCCGAGCAGGCCATCCTGGGCTCCTTGAGCGGAGACGAATTCACAAGAGTGGCAGGCGAAGCCGCGCGTACCGCGCCGCCGCGGGAAAACGGCGGCAACCAGGACATCAAGAACCTCACCAAAGGTAGCCGGGTCTTCTATCCGGTCTTCGTCCCCGGGGCCAATCTGTCCTTCGGTGATCTGCACTTCTCGCAGGGCGACGGGGAGATCACCTTCTGCGGGGCCATCGAGATGGGCGGCTTCTTGGATCTGCACGTCGACCTCATCAAGGGCGGCATGGACACCTACGGTGTGCGGGAGAACGCCATCTTCATGCCGGGCAACACCGATCCGCAGTACTCGGAGTGGATCGCCTTCTCCGGAACCTCGGTGACGCTGGACGGCGAACAGCGGTACCTCGACTCCGACCTGGCGTATCAGCGGGCGTGCCTGCACGCAATCGAATACCTGACCAAATTCGGCTACAGCCCTGAGCAGGCCTATCTGTTGCTCGGGTCGGCTCCCATCGAGGGACGGTTGTCCGGCGTCGTCGACATCCCCAACTCGTGTGCCACCGTCTACATCCCGACGGCGATCTTCGACTTCCCGGTGGCGCCGTCGGCGTCGGGTCCGGTGCAGATCGACCCCGGAATCGGCGCACCGCACGCCAGTTTCTGAAGGTCGTACCTCTGAGGTTGCTGTGTACTGCTGTGTCGGTGGGCAACGAAATCCGTTGTCTTCCTGACACACCGACTTAACCCGGGCCCGCCCGAGTTAACGCGTTGGACATTCCGCGCGGCAGTCAATGAAACAGGGCGATCTCAGCATTCCTGCTGTGGAGACCATTGCGCCCACAGCGACAACCTCACGAGCACCGGCGGTCGCGACCGCACCCGGCAACACGTTCATGTGCCTGGTGCGGTTCGCGTTCGCCAACATCCGACGCCGGCCCGAACGGTTCGTCCTGTCGGTGCTGGGCATCGCGTTGGCCATCGCCTGCGTGGTGGTGGTGCGGACCATCGCGGCCAGCTTCGCCATCACCGGGGCCGACTCCGTGAGCGAGGTCCTGGACGGCTCGGCGCTGTGGGCGGTTCCGGCTGCGGGCGTGCACTTCGACCAGGAGGCCCAGGCGTTGGTCGCCGACGGGCCGGCCCCGGCCATCAGCATCCCCGACGGCTGGCGGGGAGTGCGCACACTCTCCGGTGTGACCACCGTCGACGGGTCCGTGGTGTCACTGCGGGGGCGCGACGAAATCCGCTCGGGCCAAGCCGTTCTCGGTGCCGATCTGGCGCAGCGCCTCGGCGTCTCACCGGGTGACTTGGTGACGGTGGGTGGACAGGACCTGACGGTGGACGTCTCCGGACCGGGGCAGTCCATGCTGGTGCCGGCGGAGCTGGCGCAGACGGTGGTCGGCGATCACGGGTGGTGGACGGTCGAGGCCCCGGCGGGCCAGGAGAGCCGCCGCGATCTGGCGCAGGCCTTCGCCGACGAGGTGGGGATGCCGTCGACCCCCGATCCCTCGGTGCAACCCGATCCGGCGGGTTCGGGCCTGATCTATGACACCGTGGGCGGTTCCGGTCCGCTGACCTTCGAACAGAAATTCTCGGCGTTGTTCTCCGGCAAGGTCACCAGTTCAACCCTCGGCCTCATTTCGATCGTCGGCCTCGGCCTGGGTTTTGTCATCGCGGTGTCGTCGTTCCTGGCGGCGGTCCAGGAACGCAAACGCGAGTTCGGGATCATGAGCAGTATCGGGCTCGCCGATGAGGTCCTCTACTTCTTCCTCGTCGAATCCGCGGTGGTCTTCGTCGCCGCCTATCTGGTAGGCGTGCTGGGGGCCGGAGCTGCTGTGGCACTGGTGATCCCGGAGATCGCCACCGTCACCGCCTGGGCGCAGGCCTCGGCCATGGTCGCGGCGTTCCTGCCCGCCATGGCGATAGTCGGCGCATTGGTCCCGGTGCATCGGCTGCTGCAACAGAAACCCGTTGATCTCCTGGAGGCTCGATGATCAGCAAGGGGCTGGCCTACGGGTACCTGTCGGCACGCCGGCGTATCCGCGAGATGGTGCTGCCCATCGTCACCACCGCCACCGGTGCCTATCTGGTGGTCCTGGTGTTCGGGATGTCCGCCGGTATCAGCGCCCAGTCCGCCACTTTGGGACATGCCGACGAGATCAACCGTGCGGTGATCCTGATCGCGGTCACCGTCTTGCTCGTCGGTGTCGTCGAGGTCGCGGTGGCCACCACCAGGACGGTCGCTCACCGCACCCGCGAGCTCGGTGTGCTCAGCGCCAACGGGATCCCGCGCGGCCCCGTGGTCGCCGCGCTGCTGGTCGAACCGGTGGTGGCGGCGATCCTGGGGGCTCTGCTGGGCGCCGTGCTGGCCGTGGTCACCGGAATCGTGGCGGCCCTGGCGGGTTTCGTGCCCACGGGCATCTCCTACGGCGGTCTGGGGTTCGGTGCCGCGATCGCCGTGGCGGTCAGCATCGTCGCCGCCCTCGCGACCAGCATGGTGCCCACCTGGAACGCGGCTTCGCGTCCCCCCATCCGATCCCTGAGCGCAGGAGGTTAGTCAGCGCATGACCGCACTGGACGAGTCAGCGGAATCCGAGGCCACTGTTTCGATCGTCGACACCGAGACGGCGAAGAAACCGGTGATCGAGATCAACGATGTCTGGAAGCTGCACAAGCTGGGCGACGAGGTGGTCAAGGCGTTGGTGGCCGCCGAATTAAAGGTGATGCCGGGCGAATTCGTCTGCCTGATGGGGCCGAGCGGCAGCGGTAAGTCGACGTTGCTCAACATCATCGGCGGCCTGGACCGTCCCACCAAGGGCACCGTGAAGATCGCCGGCCAGGACACGTCGAAACTGTCCGAGAGCCAGTTCGCCGCACTGCGGCACGACACCATCGGGTTCATCTTCCAGAGCTACAACCTGATCCCGTTCCTGTCGGCGGTCGAGAACGTCGAGCTACCCCTGATGTTCGAGCCGTATGACCGCAAGTCGCTGCGCAAGCGGGCCACCGAACTGCTCGAGCTGGTGGGGTTGAGTCACCGGATCAACCATCAGCCGACCAAGATGTCGGGCGGGGAACAACAACGCACCGCCATCGCGCGGTCGCTGATCAGCAATCCGACGCTGGTGCTGGCCGACGAGCCCACCGCCAATTTGGACCACCGAACGGGGGAGACGGTGGTGCGCATGTTGCGCGACCTGTGTTCGACGCTGGGCGTCACCGTGGTCGCCAGCACCCACGATCCCACGGTGGCCGATGAAGCGAGCCGTGTCGTCCGGATGAAAGACGGACAGATCCTCAACTAGTCCCCCCTTCGCTCCCAACCCTTTCGGAGATTCGATGACACAAGCAGAGGCCGCGCCACCGGCCGACCGCGACAAACTCATGACCACCGAGCTCGTCCCCGAACAAATCCTGCCCAAGGTGATGAGCACCTTCGGGCTCACCGCCGCTTACGTTTTCATCATCTGCTGGGTCACCGGATCGTCGGTGATGGCCGCAGGCGGATGGACCGCGATCCCGATGTGGGTCCTGGGCATTCTGACCTTTCTGATCCCCGCGGGTATGGCCGTGGTGGAGCTGGGCAACCTGTGGCCCGGCCAGGGCGGGGTGTACATCTGGGCCTACCGCACCATGGGCGAGACCTGGGGCTTCATCGGCGGCTACCTGTCGTGGGTGCCGGTGATCCTCAACGCCGCGTCTTCGCCCGCGGTGGTGCTGCAGTTCCTGCTGCTGGCGTTCCACACCGAACTGGGCCTGACCACCAGCATCATCTTGCAGCTGGTGATCCTGTGGACGGTGATCGGTCTGGCGCTGGCCAAACTGGCCGCCAATCAGAAGATCATGAACATCGTCTTCGTCGTCTACGGCGTGCTGACACTCACCATCTTCATCTGCGGTCTGCTGTTCGCCGTGAACAACGGCTCGGCCACGCCGTTCAGCTGGGCCGAGGCCACCATCCCCAACTTCGCGGTGGCCGGCTTCCTCTACGGCACGGTGCTGCTGTACCTGCTGGGTGTGGAGACCCCGTACAACATGGGCGCGGAGTTCCTGTCGGTGCGCCGCAGCGGACCCCGGATGATCCTCTGGGGCTCAACGGCTCTGGTGGCCATCTACCTGCTGACCACGCTCGGCACCATGATGGCGCTGCCCAGCGACGAGATCGACCCGGTGACCGGGATCATCGGCATGCTCGACGTCGCCGGCTTCCCCGGCCTGATGGAAGTCTGCGCCATCGTGCTGGCCTTCATCATCATCGTCGCGTTGATGACATACCAGGTGGCCTACTCGCGGTTGATCTTCGTCTCCGGCCTGGAGCGGCACCTTCCGCGCATCTTCACCCACCTCAATCCGCGCACCCGTAACCCGGTGACCGCCATCCTGATCCAGGGTGTCATCTCGTCGCTGATCCTGGTCGGGCTGTACTCGCAGAGCAGCATGGCCAACGTGACCATCTACCTGCAGGGCGGACTGAGCACCGTGTGGCTGCTGTCCGGGTTCTTCTTCCTGATCCCGGTGGTCGTGGCCCGCAAGAAGTACGCCGATCGCTATGAGAACGAGACGTTCTGGCGCATCCCCGGCGGTATGGCCGGCGTGTGGGCGGTCGTCATCGTCGGTTCCCTGGGCACCATCGGCGGCATCTACTACTCGTTCGTCACGCCGTGGATCGATGTTCCGACCGCGACCTGGATGACCTGGGTGGGCGGGATCAGCCTGGGCATGTTCGCCCTCGGCCTCGTCGTCTACATCTTCGGGCGGCGTTCGGCGCACAAGACCAGCCAGGAAGACTCGCTGGCGCACCTCGCGGTGTTCGACCTCACAGAATCGGAAGGCACTACCAAATGACCATGGACAGCACCCTACTGAACACGCCGGGCACCGGTGATTCAGTCCGCTATCCACTGGACCCCCTGTCCGGCGCGGAAATCGAGGCGGCGGCCAGGATCATCACCGAATCCGAATATGGCACCCCCACACTGAAATTCGTGATGATCCAGTTGGCCGAGCCGGAGAAGACGCCGGCGCTGACGTTCGATCCCGCGATCCCGCTGCCCCGTCAGGCGTTCGTCACGATGTACGACGCCAAGATGATCTACGAGGCGATCGTCGACGTCGTGGCGGGCACCATCGACGCGTGGAAGGAGGTCCCGGGCCGCTTCCCGTCGTATCTGGTGGAGCACATGACCGGTGTGGAGGAGAAGGTCCGGGAGGACCCCCGCTGGCAGGAAGCCATGCGCAAGCGCGGCGTCACCGACTTCAGCCTGGCGATGATCGACCCGTGGCCGGCCGGCTACTACGGGGCGCAGGACCACTACGACAACTCACCGCTGATCTGCCGGCCGTTGACATTCATGCGGGCCGCGCCGTCCGAACACGGCTACGCCAGGCCGGTCGAGGGGTTGATCGTCACCTTCGATCTGGATGCCATGAAGGTGCTCGACATCGAGGACCACGGCGTGGTGCCGCTACCGCCCAAGGCCGGCAACTACTCCGAACAGTTCATGTTCGATCCGGACAACCGCCCCGCGTTCACGCAGTTCCGCGATGACGTCAAGCCGATCGAGATCACCCAGCCCGACGGGCCGAGTTTCACCGTCGACGGCTGGAACGTGCAGTGGCAGAAATGGTCACTGCGTATCGGGTTCAATCCGCGGGAGGGCCTGACCATCCACGAGGTGTCCTACACCGATCGTGGCCAGACCCGGCCCATCCTGTACCGCGGGTCGCTGTCGGAAATGGTGGTGCCCTACGGGGACAGTTCACCGACGCACTGGAACAAGAACGTCTTCGACATGGGCGAGGTGGGGATGGGCTTCTCGGCCAACCCGCTGACCCTGGGCTGTGACTGCCTGGGCGAGATCCACTACTTCGACGGGACGGTCAACGACTCCAGCGGCAGTGCGGTGACGATCCCGAACGCGATCTGCATGCACGAGGAGGACTACGGGATCTCCTGGAAGCACACGGATTTCCGGACCGAAGAGGTGGAGGTGCGGCGGTCGCGGCGGCTGGTGATCTCGATGATCTGCACCGTCGGTAACTACGAGTACGGCTTCTTCTGGTACTTCTACAACGACGCTTCCATCGAGGTCGAGGTGAAGTTGTCGGGTGTGCTGACCACCGGGTCCGTCGAGATGGCGCCCGGCGAGCAGCCGCGCTGGGGCAAGATGGTGGCGCCCGGCATCTACGGTCCGAACCATCAGCACTTCTTCAACTTCCGGCTCGACATGAGCATCGACGGCGCGGGAAACAGTGTGTACGAGGTGGATTCGGTCCCAGAGCCCGATCCGGCACGCAACCCGCACAAAAACGCGTGGATCACCCAGGACACGCTGGTGGCCTCCGAGGCCGACGGCGCACGGGACTGGAACTGGTCGACCGGCCGATACTGGAAGGTGACCAACCCGTCGAAGCGCAACGAGCTCGGCATCCCGGTGGCCTACAAGCTGGTGCCCAAGGATGTCGTACCGGTGATGGTGCAGGAGGGTTCCTACATCTACGACCGGGCCAGGTTCCTGCAGCACAACCTCTGGGTGACGAAGTACGACCCGGCCGAGAAGTTTGCCGCCGGTGACTACATGTACCAATCGGCCGACGTCCAGGGGCTGCCGGAGTTCGTCGCCGACGATGCGCCGCTCGAGGACAGTGACGTGGTGCTCTGGTACACCCTGGGCGCACATCACGTCGTGCGACCGGAGGACTGGCCGGTGATGCCGTGTGCGTACACCGGGTTCCATCTCAAGCCGATCGGATTCTTCGACGGCAATCCGGCGCTGGACCTGCCGCCGTCACCACCCAAGGCGTGCCATGCGTCCCATCACGCAGGGTTGCCGGTGGCGGAGGTCGCGCGGGAGTCCTGACCCAGCTGCACCACATCGCCGGCGAGGGCATCGACGAGCCTCGGATTGTGGCTCACCAGAACCACTCCGGTGCCCTCGGCGGCGATCTGCTCGAGGAGATCGGCGATAGCACCGGCTGCGATCGGATCCAGCATCGCGGTGGGCTCGTCGCACAACAGGAAGCGCGGGGCCGCCAACAGGGCTCGTGCGATGCAGGCGCGCTGCAGTTGTCCGTCGCTGACCTGGGCCGGGTGGCGCTCCAGCAGCGCGGTGCGCAGTCCGACGCGGGCGCTGATGCGTTCGACGTCGGCCACCGTGCCGCGGATCCGGGCCGGCTCGGCGACGATGGCGCGCAACGTCCACCGTGGATTGCACACCAACCGCGGGTGCTGGGCCAGCATACCGACCGAACCCGTTGGTGCGACGGCTTTCTTGCCGTAGCGCACCCTGCCGGTATCGGGCCGGCGCAGCCCCGCCAGCACCCGCAGCAGCGTCGTCTTACCGCAGCCCGACGGCCCCGTCACGCCGACGATCTCGCCGGCGCGGACGGTCAGGTTGACCGCGCGCAGTACCGGCCGGCCGGCGAAGGCAACCGAGATGTCCTCGGCCGTCAGGGCTGTACTCATGAGCGCACTCCGGCGAAGAACGAACCGATGTACGGGTCTGCGCTGTCGGCCATCTCGGCCAGCGGCGCCTGGCACATGACGGTACCGTCGCGCATCAGCGCCACATCGTCACAGACGCCGGCGTCGAGCAGCGACGCCAGGTCATGGGTGATGACCAAGACGCCGGCACCGGAAGCGGCGATCGCACCGAGCAGTTCCCACACTGCCGCGGCGTGCCCGAGATCCAGCGCGGAGGTCGGTTCGTCGGCGATCAACAGCGCCGGACGGCCCGCCACGGCAGCGGCGATGGCGGCGCGCTGGGCCATGCCGCCGGACAGCTCGTGCGGGTACAGCGCTCCGGCCTCTACGGGTAGATGCGCCGCGAGGAGCAGTTCAGCGGCATTGCGGTCGGCGTCGAGCCGGCGGCACACCTCGGTGAGTTGTGAGCCCACGGTGCGCACCGGGGTGAACGACGTCGCCGCCGACTGCGGCACGAGCCCGATGTGGTGGCCGCGGACCGCCCGCCAATCCCGCTCCTCGGCGGCGCTGAAATCCCGGTCGCCGATGAGGATGTGACCGCGCGCCTGCGAACCCGGCGGCAGCAGACCGCACAGGGCTGCCGCGACAAGGGATTTCCCACATCCGGACTCGCCGATCAGCGCGGTGAGGCTGCCCGCGGTGACCGTCAGGTCCACCTCATCGAGGGTGCGCACCACGGGGGAGTGCCGACCGTGGCGGGTGGCGATGTCCACGGTGAACGAACGAAGCTGCGCGGCGTATGTCATCACCACACCTGCCCGCTGGGTGGTTCACTGCGCCGGCGCACCGCGGAGGCGGCCGCGGCGAAGGACAACGCGGTCAGGATCAACGCGCCGGCAGGTACCACCAGCGTCCACCACGCTCCGGCCAGGATGTCACCACGCGCCTGTCCCAACAAAGTGCCCAGGCTCGCGCGGTCTGGGGACAGCCCGACGCCGAGGAACGACAGCGTCGACTCGTGCCAGACCGCGTGCGGCAGCAGCATCACCATCGCGACCACCGCCTGACCCGTCACCGCCGGTGCCAGGTGGTGCCGCGCGATGAACCAGCGTGACGCCCCGGCCAACCGGGAGGTCTGCACCCAACCGGCGTCGGTGACCGCGAGCAGTTCGGCGCGCACCACCCGGGCGACAGCCGGCCAGTGGGTGAGACCGATCGAGGCGATGATGGCCAACGGCTCACCGCGCCACATCGCCGCGATCACGATGCCCACCACCAGATGTGGGAGGGCGTTCACTCCGTCGACGACACGCATGACCGCTGCGTCGACCCACCCGCCCGCCAGCGCCGAACCGACGCCGATCGCGGCGCCCAGCACGGTCGCCACCACTGCACACGTAGCCGCGATCAACAGCGAGATCTGCAGCCCCTGCGCGGTCCTGACCAACAGGTCATAGCCGGAATGGTCGGTACCGGCGGGGTGGGCGGCGCTGGGTGGCTGCAGTGCCCGGCCGAAATCGGCCAGCTGTTCTCCCGCGCCGAGTGGGATCGCCACCGCGGCCAGCGCGATGGTCGCCAACAGAATCCACGGCCAACCGACGACGGCCCGCCGGGGCAGGATCGACGAGCTCATGCGCGCAGTCCGATCCGGGGATCCAAGGCGACTGCCGCGGCATCGGACAGCGCCGAGCCGAGCAGGACGGCCAGCGCCGCACCGACCGTCAGCGCTGCCATCAGTGAGAAGTCCAGCGCGGCAGCCGAATCCACCAGGACGGCGGCCACTCCGGGCCAGCCGAAGATGGTCTCGACGATCGCGGCCCCGGCGATGAGCTCAGGAAGTCGGGTGCCCAGCAGCGCCAATGTCGGCAGCACCGAGACCGGTGCGATGTGGGCACGCAACAGTGGCCAGCCGTGCACACCGCGGGCGCGGGCGGCCCGCACCGCGTCGGAGTCCCGCGCCTCGAGCACCGCCGCCCTGGTGGCCAGCAGCAGCCACGGAATCTGCGAGACCACCAGCGCAGTCAGCGGCAGCACGGCATACGTCAGCACGCCGCTGACGGTGTAGTCACCACCCGGCGGTCTGGCGCCCGAGGTGGGCAACCAGCGCAAGCCGACGGCGAACACGGTCACCAATGCCAGCGACACCACAAACGGCGGAACCGCCGCGAACGTCACCGCGAAGCCGTTGCACAGCCGGTCGATGAGTCCGCCCCGCATTCCGGCGACACACCCCAGAACCAGGGCGATCAGTGCGCCGAGGAGCAGTGCGGTGCCCGACAGGCCCAGGGTGAACGGCATCCGTTCGGCCAGTACGGTACCCACCGGCAGCGACTGAGTGGACGACCAGCCCAGATCCCCGTCAAGCGCCGCGGTGAGCCAGTGCCACCAGGCCTGCCACCACGGCTGGTCCAGGTCGTAGGCCGCCCGCACGGCCTCACGCTGGGACTGGGTGGCGAACTGGTAGTTGTTGCCCAGGTAGGCCGCCAGCGGGTCGAACGGGGACAGTGCGGCCACGCCGAACATGCCCACCGACACCGCCAGTGTGACCGGAATGGCGATCAACGAACGGATTCCGAGAAGTCGGGCGGCGGGCCGTAGTCGATTGCGACGCCAGTCCGCGGTCAGCGTGGCGCTCATCGGGTCCAGGCGTTCAGCTGCCACCACGGCCCCCAGGTCACCCCGTGGGAGTGTGGCTCGAGGATCGGCGCCGTCTGATTCCAACCGAGGTCGCGATAGGTGTAGGTGTGATCCAGGAACGCCAGGAACACATTCGACGGCTGCGCGACATAGCTGGCCTGGATCTCGCGGTAGAGCGCGTCTTTGCCCTCGCCGGAAGCGGATTGGCGGGCCCGCTCCAGCAACTCGTCGAGACCGGGTGCGGTGAAGTTTCCGGGGTTCGAGTACGGCGAGGAATCCGCGACCCGGGTGTGCAGGGTGTCGTAGACCTGGGAGTCGATGCTGTACGGGGTCGAACCGCCACCGAGCAACACCGCGGAGGTGTCGAAGAGTGTGTCGATCTCATCCCAGCTGCTGCCCCGCGGGTTGACCTGGACGCCAAGCGGTTTCATGGCGGCGGCGAATGCGACGGACAGGTCGCGGCGCAGCGTGTCCGAGGCGTTGTACAGCAGCTCGAACTCGGCTCGCGCGCCGTCCTTTTCACGGATCCCGTCGGGTCCGGGGCGCCAGCCGGCGCGGTCGAGTATCGCGCCGGCCTGTGTCGCATCGAAAGGGAAAGTGGCATCCGGGTTGTAGGCACCGCCGTAGACGTCGCCGATGGGGGTGTCGGCAGGCCGGCCGTGGCCGTCGAGCACGTCGCGGATGACGGCGGTGCGGTCGACACCGAGGTTCATCGCGAGCCGGGCTTGTGGGTCGGCGGTGAACGGGAGACCGGCGGGAAACGAAACCCCGCGCCAGTCAGCCGATTTCACCGCGACAGTGGACACATCGTCACTGTTCACCGACTTGATGAGCTTGGGCGGCAGATTCACGCCGTCCACCTCGCCGGTGGTGATGCGCTGCGCGCGGGTGTTGTCGTCGGGGGTGTGGGTGTAGACGATGCGGGTCACCTGTGGCTTCCCGCCCCAGTAGTCCTCGCGTGCCACCATCACCGCCTGGTCGGGTCGCAGGCTGTCCAATCGATACGGGCCGGTGCCCACCGGTGCGGTGTTGAGGGCCCAGTCCGCCGCGGGGGCCTGCTCCACCTTCTCCGACGGCACGATGCCGGTCAGCAGATACGGGGACGGGTCGGTTTCGGTGTCGACGTCGATGGTCACGGCATGCGGGCCGGCTGCGGTGACGGCGGTGAGCGGAGCCACGTTGGTCGCGATCTCGGCGGCGACGACGGGATCCTTGAGGGCGGCGTAGGTGGCCACCACGTCGGCGGAGTCGAACGGGGTGCCGTCGGAGAACGTGACTCCCTGGCGCAGCTGCAGGCGCCAGCGTCCGGGGGCGATCGATTCCGGGGGCGCTGCGGCCAGGGCGGGCACCAGGTCGGGAATCTCGGCGTCGGAGTCGGCCTGCGGTCGCAGCAGGCCCTCGTAGATGGGGGAGACGCCCAGTTCGCCATAGCTGACGAACGGGCTGTAGCTGCCGAGTTCCTGGGCCTCGGCGAGAACGATCTGATCCGGGGACTCCGAGGACGACGGTGCGGCGCAGCCCGCCAACACGAGTGTGGACAGGGCGGTGAGCCGGAGACAGCTGCGTGTTCGCTTGTGGTCGGTCATCGCCACCCTTCTCGCCCATCTGTTCACTTGATCAGATGAAACATAGTCGATGAGGGGTCTGCGAGCGTGGCCTGCACCACGTCGGCGATCCGCCGTGGTGGAGGTTCTGCGAGGTGCTGTCCCGGCCGGGGCCGCAGGGTCGAGGCGCGCCCGGGCGGGTATGCCCCGCTGTGCAGTCGGGCGCGAGACGATGAGGCAGGATAGGACCAGCCGTCCAGGCACTGGCCCGGATGGCGATTGCATGTCTGAGATTTCTCGAAATCCGATGGGGGAGGCTGATGACGACAACCGCGATACCCCGGCCGAAGTACGCGCGGGTGCTGCTCAAGCTGGGCGGTGAGATGTTCGGTGGCGGGCAGGTGGGGCTCGATCCCGATGTGGTCGCGTTGGTGGCCCGGCAGATCGCCGAAGTGGTTCGCGAAGGCGTACAGGTCGCGGTGGTCATCGGGGGCGGCAATTTCTTTCGCGGTGCGCAACTGCAGCAACGGGGGATGGAGCGCACCCGCTCGGACTACATGGGCATGCTCGGCACGGTGATGAACAGCCTTGCGCTGCAGGACTTCCTGCAGAAGGAAGGCATCGACACCCGGGTGCAGACGGCGATCACCATGGGCCAGGTGGCCGAGCCCTACATTCCCTTGCGGGCCCGCAGACACCTCGAGAAGGGGCGTGTGGTGATCTTCGGCGCGGGCATGGGCCTGCCGTATTTCTCCACCGACACCACGGCCGCGCAACGGGCACTCGAGATCGGCGCCGAGGTGGTCCTGATGGCCAAGGCGGTGGACGGGGTCTACACCGACGACCCACGGACCAACCCGGACGCCACGCTGCTCACCGCGGTCACGCACCGCGAAGTGATCGACCAGGGACTCAAGGTGGCCGATGCCACCGCGTTCAGCTTGTGCATGGACAATGGCATGCCGATCTTGGTTTTCAACCTGTTGACCGACGGAAATATCGCCCGGGCCGTCGCAGGTGAGAAGATCGGGACACTGGTCACCACTTGACGCATGCGTAGGGGGCGACTGACGAGGCGAACGAAGCGACGGGAGACGAAACCGTGATCGACGAGGCGCTCTTCGATGCCGAGGAGAAGATGGAAAAGGCCGTGACGGTCGCGCGTGATGACTTGGCGTCCATCCGAACCGGCCGCGCGAATCCGGGCATGTTCTCCCGCATCAACATCGAGTATTACGGATCGATGACGCCCATCACGCAACTGTCGAGCATCAATGTGCCCGAGCCGCGTCTGGTGGTCATCAAGCCGTACGAGGCCAATCAGCTGCGTGCCATCGAGGATGCGATCCGCAACTCCGACCTCGGCGTCAACCCCGGCAACGACGGCAACGTCATCCGGGTCGCCATCCCGCAGCTCACCGAGGAGCGTCGTCGCGAACTCGTCAAGCAGGCCAAGTCCAAGGGCGAGGACGCCAAGGTCTCGGTGCGCAACATCCGCCGCAAGACCATGGATGAGCTGAGCCGCATCAAGAAGGACGGCGAGGCCGGCGAGGACGAGGTCACCCGCGCGGAGAAGGACCTCGACAAGAGCACCCAGCAGTACGTCAGCCAGATCGACGAATTGGTCAAGCACAAAGAAGGTGAGTTGCTGGAAGTCTGACTTCCAGTGAGCACCCCCGTGGCTAATACCGACACTGGCAGCGAGCCCGCCCCCAAGGCCTCGCGCGCCGGACGTAATCTGCCGGCGGCCATCGCGGTCGGTTGCGTCCTGGGCTTCGGGCTCATCGCGATCCTGCTGTTTGCCCCCTACGTGTGGATCGGCGTCGTGGCCGTCGCCATCGCGGTCGCCACCCACGAGGTGGTTCGCAGGCTCCGGGAGGGCGGTTTCGTCATCCCGGTGGTGCCGTTGCTGGTGGGCGGTCAGGCCACTATCTGGCTGACGTGGCCGTTCGGCGCCGCCGGGGCGCTGGGGGGATTCGGCGGCACGGTGCTGGTCTGCCTCATCTGGCGATTGCTGGCGCAGGGGCTCACCACTGCGCCGCTGAACTACCTGCGCGACGTCGCGGTGACGGTGTTCCTGGCCGCCTGGATTCCGCTGTGCGGTGCCTTCGGAGTGCTGCTCATCTATCCCGAGGACGGGTGGGCCCGGGTCCTCTGCATGCTTCTGGCAGTGGTGTTCTCCGACATCGGCGGTTATGTGGCCGGCGTGCTGTTCGGTAAACACCCGATGGTGCCGGCCATCAGCCCCAAGAAATCCTGGGAGGGCTTCGCCGGCTCCATGGTGGCCGGCGTCACCGCGTCGGTGCTGGCGGTGACCTACCTGCTCGAGCAGCCGGCCTGGGTGGGAATCCCGCTCGGTATCTTCCTGGTGATCACCGGCACCCTCGGTGACCTGGTCGAATCCCAGGTCAAGCGGGACCTCGGCATCAAGGACATGGGCACCTTGCTGCCGGGCCACGGCGGCATCATGGACCGCATCGATTCGATCCTTCCGTCCGCCGCCGCCACCTGGATCGTGCTGGCCGTCCTGGCGTGATTCGGGTTCAGGGCGCCGTTGGCGGCATACTGGACTGCGATCATGAATCTTCCGTTGGTATTCGATGCGCCGCGGCGGGCACTGCCCCCGCGGCATTTTGCCGATCTGGACTCGGCGGCCCGCGCTGCCGCCGTCGCCGAACTGGGGCTGCCCGCCTTCCGGGGTAAGCAGCTGGCGTCGCAATACTTCGGCCGGTTGATCGCCGACCCTGAGCAGATGACCGATCTGCCCGCCGGGGTGCGTTCGCAGATCGCCGAAGCGCTGTTTCCCCAACTGCTCACGGTCGCCAAGCAGATCCAGTGTGACGCCGGCGAGACCCGCAAGACTTTGTGGCGTGCGGTCGACGGCACCACGTTCGAGTCGGTGCTGATGCGCTATCCGGACCGCAACACGGTGTGCATCTCGTCGCAGGCCGGCTGCGGGATGGCCTGCCCGTTCTGCGCCACCGGCCAAGGCGGGTTGATGCGCAACCTGTCCACCGGCGAGATCGTCGAGCAGGTGCGTTCCGCGGCGGCCGCGGTGCGCGACGAGTTCGACGGTCGGCTGTCCAATGTGGTGTTCATGGGCATGGGTGAGCCGCTGGCCAATTACAACCGGGTGGTGGCCACGGTGCGCCGCATCATCGAGCCGGCGCCCCACGGTTTCGGCATCTCGGCGCGGTCGGTCACGGTGTCGACGGTCGGTCTGGCGCCGGCGATTCGCAAGCTCGCCGACGAGAAGCTGGGCGTGACGCTGGCGCTGTCGTTGCACACGCCCGACGACGAGCTGCGCGACACCCTGGTGCCGGTGAACAACCGGTGGAAGATCGACGAAGTGCTGGACGCGGCACGGTATTACGCCGACCGGACCGGCCGTCGGGTGTCGGTCGAATACGCGTTGATCCGCGACGTCAACGATCAGCCGTGGCGTGCCGACCTTCTGGGCAAGAAGCTGCATGCCGCGTTCGGGCCGCTGGTGCACGTCAACTTGATCCCGCTGAACCCCACCCCGGGCAGCGAATGGGACGCCAGCCCCAAACCGGTGGAGCGGGAGTTCGTGAGACGGGTGCGCGCCAAGGGCGTGTCGTGCACGGTGCGAGATACGCGGGGCCGGGAGATTGCCGCCGCGTGTGGCCAGCTGGCGGCCGAAGGCTAGACACCGCGGTGACTGTGGACTTGAGGCACGCTCACGACGTAGAGGCGTGAATCAAGTCCACACTCGTGTAGCGGCTCTCCGGTTCGCGGCCGAAAGTACGTCTAGCGCAGCCAGCCGCGGCGGCGGCCCCACCAGTCGCGGACCAGGAAGATCGTCGAGATGACGGCGAATCCGATCAGGAAATAGTCCTCGACGTGGCCCTGGTGATTGCCGTGCAGCATCATCAGCAGGAAGAAGATGATGAACAGCCCGGCCAAGTGCCAGGTGCTGTGCTTGATCGTGCTCCAACCCCAGTGGGCGGACGGCACATCGGCAGTATCGACGTCGTCGTAGCGCTGCACCTCGGTGCTGACCACTGCTGAGCTCCTCACGATCGGGGCCGGAATTCCTCCGGTCATTCTGGCACACGCCGATTCAGCCGAGCGCGTTGTACCGGCGCAGCGCTTCAGCGCGCTCAGCGCTGTGGTCGACGATCGGTTGCGGGTAGTCGTCGGTGCCGTACTCGGGCACCCAGCGCCGCACGTACACCTCGTCGGGATCGAACTTCTTGCCCTGGGTATCGGGATTGAACACCCGGAAGTACGGCGCGGCGTCGGTGCCACTACCGGCCGCCCACTGCCAGCCGTGCTGGTTGCTGGCCATATCGCCGTCGAGCAGCTGCTCCAGGAACCACTTGGCCCCCCACTGCCACGGCAGGTGCAGATCTTTGACCAGAAAGGACGCGGTGATCATCCGGACCCGGTTGTGCATGAACCCGGATTCGCGTAGCTGCCGCATGCCGGCGTCGACGATGGGGAAGCCGGTCCGGCCGTCCTTCCACGCAGCGAAATGCGCCTGCGCCTCATCGTCCTGGTCGACCTCGATGGCGTCGAAGTCGGAGTTGAAGTTCCACCAGACGCTGCGCGGCCATTCCGCGAGCACCGTGGCGTAGAAGTCGCGGAAGGCCAGTTCGCGCAGATACGCGGCGGGCCCCTCGGCCTTGCTGGTGAGGTCGGCGGCCAGCGTGCGGGGATGGATGTTGCCGAAGTGCAGATAGGCCGACATGCGGCTGGTGGCGTCCAGGTCGGGGCGGTTGCGCTGGTCGGCGTACCCGGTCAGGCCGTCGTCGACGAAGCGCTTCCACCTGCGTCTGGCGGCTTTCTCCCCGGCGGGGTAGGGCAACTCGGTGCCGGGGTCCGGGATCTCGAGGTGCTCACCGACCCCGGACACGTCGGCCGGGTTGATCCAGCGTGCAGACGCCGGACCGGTCTTCGCCGGGGCGCGCCAGCCGCTTTCGCGCCACCTGCGGAAGTACGGGGTGAACACCTTGTAGGTCGAGCCGTCGTCTTTGGTGAGCCGCCCCGGGGACACCAGGTAGGGCGAACCCGAGGCCTCCAGCGGGATGTCGCCGAGGGCTTTGGCCACCGCCTCGTCACGGGCCCGGCCAAATGGCGTGAACTCCGCCGAGACGTGGACCCACGTGGCTTCGACGGCCTTGGCCAACGCCGGGATCTCGGTGTCGGGACGGCCGCGGATGACCAGCAGCCGGCCGTCGAGGGCGTCGCGCAGTTCCCGCAGTGAGTCGTAGAGGAACTGCTCGCGTCGAGGCCCCGACGAGGCCGTCAACCGGGGATCCAGGACGTAACAGGCCAGCACCTCCGCGTCCTCGGCGCCCGCGTCGAGCAGCGCAGGGAGATCGCCCAGACGGAGATCGCGCCGGAACCACAACAGCCGTGTCATGCCTGAGATGCTGCCCGATTTCCAGGAAGGGAAAACTCTCAGTCGATGACGGCTCTGTGACGCTGACACAATGGCGGCCATGACCCTGCACGACTACCCCCGCGACATGGTGGGGTACGGAGCCAACCCGCCCCATCCGCACTGGCCCGGCGGAGCCAACATCGCCGTGCAGTTCGTCCTCAACTACGAGGAGGGCGCCGAGAACAACGTCCTCCACGGCGACCCGGGGTCTGAAACGTTCCTCTCGGAAGTCATTGGTGCACAGTCGTTTCCGAATCGGCACATGAGCCTGGAGTCGCTCTACGAGTACGGCTCACGCGCCGGGTTGTGGCGTATCCTGCGCACCTTCGACAGGCGCAAGCTGCCGTTGACGATATTCGGGGTGTCGATGGCCTTGGCGCGCAACCCGGAGGCCGTGGCTGCCTTCCTGGAACGCGGCGACGAGATCGCCTGTCACGGACTGCGCTGGCTGAGTTACCAGCTGGCCGACGAGAAGTTGGAACGGGAGCACCTGGCCGAAGCCGTGGCGTTGTTCACCGAACTCACCGGGGCAGCACCGCTGGGCTGGTACACCGGGCGAGACTCTCCCCAGACCCGGCGGCTGGTCGTCGAACACGGCGGTTTCCTGTATGACTCCGACTCCTACGCCGACGACCTCCCTTACTGGACGCAGGTCGATGGGCGCGCTCACCTCGTGGTGCCGTACACCTTGGACACCAACGACATGAAGTTCGTCTCCACCAGCGGATTTCCCTCCGGTGACGAGTTCTTCGCCTACCTGCGCGACGCGTTCGACGTGCTGTACGCCGAAGGCGCCGCGGGCGCACCCAAGATGCTGTCGGTGGGGCTGCACTGCAGGTTGGTGGGCCGGCCCGCGCGGATCGCCTCGCTGGAGCGGTTCCTGGATCACGTCCAGGCGCACGACAAGGTGTGGATCACCCGGCGGGTGGACATCGCCCGGCACTGGGTGCAGCACTTCCCGCCGCCGTGACGGTTGCCACTCCGGTTGGGGGAGACCTGACGATGAACCCATGACCGAGATGCTGTCCATCGGGGATTTTTCCCGAATGACCCAGCTGAGTGTGCAGACACTGCGGCACTATCACGACGTCGGGCTGGTAGCGCCGGCGTACGTCGACCCGGCCACCGGCTACCGGTATTACACGCACGATCAGGTCCCCACCACACAGGTGATCCGCCGGCTACGCGACCTGGACATGCCGATCGCCGATGTGCGTTCCGTGCTGTCGGCGGCGCCCGGTGAACGCAACGTCCTGATCGGCGAGCACCTGCGACGGCTGGAAGCCGAGCTCGCGGCCACCCGCCGCGCCGTCGAATCGCCGCGCGCGATCCTGGAACCGACCGCCGCCCACGTCGAGCGGCGGACCGTGCCCGAGACGCCAGCGGTGGCGATCGTGGAGAGGGGCGGGTGCAAGCGACGGTGGTGCCGCAGGCCGAGCTGGTGGTCACCCGGTATGCCGGTCCGCACGGCGACGTCGATCTGGCGTACAGCGAGCTCGGTCAGTACGCGCGGCAGCACGAGATCAGTGTGGACGGGCCCCTGCGGGAGTACTACCACCGGTTCTTCTGGGACACAACGGACTCCGCGCAGTGGGTGACCGACCTGTGTTGGCCGGTGTTCCGTGCGGATGCACCCGGAGCCCATGTGTGAGTGTGGGGCAGGGGCGGCATCCCGGTGTACGGGGCGGGCAAACCCGGCCCGCCCCGACGAGATGGCCGCGGCCATCGGTTTTTTGGGTTTCCGATGCGGCCTCGGCCGTCGTCGGGGCGGACCTGGTTGGTCGACGGTCGGACGCTTTGACCGATTAGGCGGCCGGTGGCATCAGCACGGTGTCGACAAGGTAAACGGTCGCGTTGGCGGTCTGCACTCCACCGCACAGCACCGAGGCGTCGTTGACCGTCAACTGATCGGCCGGGCCGGCGACGGTGACTGGCGCGCCCTGCACGGTGACGTGGGTTCCTGCGACCTGATCAGGGCTGACCCGGCCCGGAACCACGTGGTAGGTGAGGATGTTCGTCAGCAGGGGTGCGTCGGTCTTGAGGGTCTCGATGGTCGCGGGATCGATCTTGGCGAACGCGTCATCGGTCGGGGCGAACACCGTGAACTCGCCACCGTTGAGGGTGTCCACCAGGTTCACCTGCGGATTGAGCTGACCTGAGACGGCCGCGGTCAATGTGGTGAGCATGGGGTTGTTGGACGCGGCGACGGTCACCGGATCCTGCGCCATGCCGGTCACCGAACCCGGACCGGTCGGGTTCTGCTCTGCGTAGGCCGCACAGCCCGGGCCGACGGGACCCATGGGTTCGGCCACTGCGGCGGGCGCGGCGGTGACCGCGAATCCCAGTATCGCGGCGGCAATTCCGGTGGCGGTCTTCATCTGTGTCTTCATCGAACGTCGACTCCTTCGGCTGCTTCGTTGAAAATCAGAGTGCTCTGACACATGTGATTCGCAGCAGCTTCACAGCCGGATGGGTGTGAAGCGTAAACAAAGTCTCTGGCGTGAAAGTCCAACGCAATGAGTCATTCTCGGCTCAGCACCGTCGCGCTTTCACAACCCAGTGCCCATGGGCCGCCGTTGTTCACCACCTTGCCCACGTCCGGATAGGTCTGGGGCGGGAGCTCGAAAGGCACGAATTCTGCAGCGCCGCAGGGCAAGTGCTTCCCAGATAGGGGCCGCATGCCGTCGGCTCGGGTGGTTGCGATGGTCCGCTGGCGCAGCTGAAGAAGATAACCGGCAGCACGGGCAGGATGCACGGGGAGATACCGGCTATAGGGCCCGACGAAGTGTCGGACCGGCTGTCTCGGAACCATTTTCGAGTGCATGTAGAGAAAGGCAAGGCAGCCCGGTCGGGGGTTCGGGCTGCCTTGCCGGTCTCGGGCCGTCAGGCTGCTGGCGGCATCAACACAGTATCAATCATGTAGACGGTCGCGTTGGCGGTTTGCACACCTCCGCAAACCAGTCCCGCGTCGTTGACCTTGAGTTCGTCGCCTTCGCCGGTGACCGTCACCGGCGCACCCTGCACGGTGACGTGCTCGCCGACCACCTGGTCGGGGGCGGCCTGCCCGGGCACCACGTGATAAGTGAGGATCGACGTCAGCAGATCCGAATCGGTCTTGAGCTGCTCGAGCGTGGCGGCGTCGATCTTGGCGAACGCGTCATCGGTCGGTGCGAACACGGTGAACTCGCCTCCGTTGAGGGTGTCGACCAGATTGACGCCCGGGTTCAGCTGACCGGAGAGCGCCTGCGTCAGCGTCTTGAGCATCGGGTTGTTGGACGCCGCCACGGTCACAGGGTCCTGGGCCATACCCGAAACCGATCCCGGTCCCTCGGGCACCTGCTCGGCATATGCTGCGCAGCCGGCGCCCACCAGGTTGGCGGCAGGATCGGCCATCGCACTGGTGGGGGCAGCCGAGGTGCTGGACTCACCCGTTGCCGCCTCGGCGGCCGACGATGCTGCGCTGGTGGCCGAGGAGACGTTGCTCTCGGCCTGTTCGCTGGAACACGCTGTCATGACGAGGGCGGTGGCGGCGGCGAAACCGGCGGCGAAGATCCGGTGCTGAATCGTAAGCATGATCGGCGACTTCCTTGTCTTCTTCTGTGGACAAACGGGCAGGATCCCGTGCGGCTCCTGTACCCACGATTCGGATCGCCGAGGGCCCCGGACGGCCGTCAGAGGCTGTTTGTCACGCTTGTGTCATATTTTGTGCCGTTCCGTCGAGGCAGGAACGCCGGTTTGCACCGGCGCGGCACAATAGTGCGGTGGTAACCAACCGCCTGCGGGTTCTGATCCTCGGCAGCACCGGGTCCATCGGAACCCAGGCGCTCGAGGTCATCGCTGCCAACCCGGACCGATTCGAGGTCGTCGGCCTGGCAGCCGGCGGCGGCAACCCGGACCTGCTGGCGCAGCAGGCGCAGCAGACCGGAGTGAGTAACGTCGCGGTCGCAGACCCGGACTCGGTCGTCGAGGCGGCGTACCGCGGACCGGACGCGGCCACTCACATCGTCGAGAACACCGAGGCCGACGTGGTGCTCAACGCACTGGTCGGCGCCCTGGGTCTCAAGCCGACCCTGGCTGCCCTGCACAGCGGCGCCCGGTTGGCGCTGGCCAACAAGGAATCGCTGATCGCCGGTGGCCCGCTGGTGCTCAAGGCGGCCGCCCCCGGCCAGATCGTGCCGGTGGACTCCGAACACTCCGCGCTGGCGCAATGCCTGCGTGGTGGCACCGCCGACGAAGTCGCCAGCCTGGTGCTGACCGCCTCCGGCGGGCCGTTCCGTGGTTGGCGCGCCGAGGCCCTGGAGGCCGTCACACCCGAACAGGCCGGGGCCCACCCCACCTGGTCGATGGGCCCGATGAACACCTTGAACTCGGCCTCGCTGGTGAACAAGGGTCTGGAGTTGATCGAAACGCACCTGCTGTTCGGTATCCCGTACGACCGGATCGAAGTGGTGGTGCATCCGCAGTCGATCGTGCACTCGATGGTCACCTTCTGCGACGGGTCCACGCTGGCTCAGGCCAGCCCGCCGGACATGAAACTGCCGATCGCGCTGGCGCTGGGCTGGCCCGCCCGTGTCCCCGGCGCCGCGTCGGCCTGCGACTGGACCACCGCTTCCACCTGGGAGTTCGAGCCGGTGGACAACGCCGTGTTCCCCGCGGTGGACCTGGCCCGGCACGCCGGCACCGTCGGCGGTTGCATGACGGCGGTGTACAACGCCGCCAACGAAGAAGCCGCCGAGGCGTTCCTCGCCGGTCGCATCTCGTTTCCGTCGATCGTGCGAACGGTGAGTGACGTGCTGCACGCCGCGGATCAATGGGCAGCCGAACCGGCTACCGTGGACGATGTACTCGACGCGCAACGCTGGGCACGGCAAGCCGCTCAAGCCCAGATGGAGCGCGTCTCACGGAAGGTCCTCACCACAGAATGATGTTTGCGTTAGGCATCGTGCTGTTCGCACTGGCCATCCTGGTGTCAGTGGCGCTGCACGAATGCGGACACATGTGGGTGGCGCGCGCCACCGGAATGAAGGTGCGTCGCTATTTCGTGGGTTTCGGGCCCACGCTGTGGTCGACGTGGCGGCCCAACCGCCTCGGTGAGACCGAGTACGGCATCAAAGCGATACCCCTGGGCGGCTTCTGCGATATCGCCGGTATGACCTCGGTCGAGGAACTGTCACCCGAAGACCGCCGGTACGCGATGTACAAGCAGAAGACGTGGAAACGGGTCGCGGTGCTGTTCGCCGGGCCCGGTATGAATTTCATCATCGGCCTGGTGCTGATCTATGCCATCGCCGTCATCTGGGGTCTGCCCAACCTGCACCCGCCCACCACCGCGATCGTCGGCCAAACCGCTTGTGTGGCACCCGAAGTCACACGCGGCCAACTGGGGGAGTGCACGGGTACCGGTCCGGCCGCGCAGGCCGGCATCCAGGCCGGCGACACCATCGTCAAGGTGGGTGACACCCCGGTCGCCAACTTCGACGAGATGGTGACCGCGGTCCGCGACCTCAAGGCGCCCACCACCTTCGTGGTGGAACGCGACGGGCAGAGTTTCAGCACCGTCGTCGACGTCACGCAGACCCAGCGCATCACCGGCACTGACGGCGCTGAGCAGACCATCGAGGTCGGCGCCATCGGTGTCAGCGCCGCGCAGTTCGGCCCCACCCACTACAACCCGCTCTCGGCGGTACCGGCTACGTTCGCGTTCACCGGGGACCTCGCCGTCGAACTGGGCAAGTCGCTGGCCCAGATCCCGACCAAGGTGGGTGCGCTGGTGGATGCCATCGGCGGCGGCGAGCGTGACCCCGAGACCCCGATCAGCGTGGTCGGGGCCTCGATCATCGGCGGCGACACCGTGGACGCGGGCCTGTGGGTGGCGTTCTGGTTCTTCCTGGCGCAGCTGAACTTCGTGCTGGGCGCGGTGAACCTGGTTCCGCTGCTGCCGTTCGACGGCGGGCACATCGCGATCGCGGTGTACGAGAAGATCCGCAACATGTTGCGCACGGCGCGCGGCAAGGTGGCCGCCGCCCCCGTCAACTACCTCAAGCTGATGCCCGCCACGTACGTAGTCTTGGTGGTGGTGGTCGGCTACATGCTGCTGACCGTGACCGCAGATCTGGTCAACCCGATCAGGCTGTTCCAGTAGTCGGTCGTACTGAGAAAAGGAAGAGTTGATGACCTCCATCGGCTTGGGTATGCCGGCAGCCCCAGCGCCCACGCTTGCCCCGCGGCGCAAGACGCGTCAGTTGATGGTGGGCGACGTCGGCATCGGCAGTGATCATCCGATCGCCGTGCAGTCGATGTGCACCACCAAAACCCACGACATCAATTCCACGCTGCAGCAGATCGCCGAACTCACCGCCTCCGGCTGCGACATCGTGCGCGTGGCCTGCCCGCGTCAGGAAGATGCGGATGCGTTGCCGGTGATCGCCAAGAAGGCGAACATCCCGGTGATCGCCGACATCCACTTCCAGCCCAAGTACATCTTCGCCGCCATCGATGCGGGGTGTGCGGCGGTGCGGGTCAACCCCGGCAACATCAAGGAGTTCGACGGCCGGGTCAAGGAGGTGGCCAAGGCCGCCGGGGACGCGGGCATCCCGATCCGGATCGGTGTCAACGCCGGCTCCCTGGATCCGCGGCTGCTGAAGAAGTACGGCAAGGCCACCCCGGAAGCGCTCGTCGAGTCCGCGTTGTGGGAAGCCTCGCTGTTCGAGGAGCACGGCTTCGGCGATATCAAGATCAGCGTCAAGCACAACGATCCGGTGATCATGGTGGCCGCCTACGAGCAACTGGCCGCGCAGTGCGATTACCCGCTGCACCTCGGCGTCACCGAGGCCGGCCCGGCCTTCCAAGGCACCATCAAGTCCGCCGTCGCGTTCGGTGCGCTGCTGAGTAAAGGCATCGGCGACACCATCCGCGTCTCGCTGTCCGCGCCGCCGGTCGAGGAGATCAAGGTCGGCAACCAGATCCTGGAATCGCTGAACCTGCGTCCGCGCGGCCTGGAGATCGTGTCGTGCCCGTCCTGCGGGCGCGCCCAGGTCGACGTCTACACCCTGGCCAACGAGGTGACCGCCGGACTGGAGGGCATGAACGTCCCGCTGCGCGTCGCCGTCATGGGCTGTGTGGTGAACGGCCCCGGCGAGGCCCGTGAGGCCGATCTTGGCGTGGCTTCCGGAAATGGCAAGGGGCAGATCTTCGTCCGGGGTGAGGTCATCAAGACCGTGCCCGAGGCGCAGATCGTCGAGACGCTGATCGAAGAGGCACTGCGAATCGCCGAGGAACGCGGTGATGAGCTAACTACCACCGGTCCGCCGGTGGTGACCGTAAGCTAGAGGCGGTTGGCGGCTATCCGGGGGCCGCTGTCTTGAGAAAGAGTCCTCATGTCGGCTCCACCTCTGTTTCGTCTGGTCGACGAGCGGCGGGTGTCTGTGGTGCGCGACGCCGCGGCCGTCAACCGGGTGTTCGACGACGACCCGGTGGGCTCCTGCATGGTCGCGGCCCGGGTCGCCGACCACGGTATCGACGCGGGCGCCATCGGCGGTGAGTTGTGGACGCGGCGACGGGCCGAGGAGTCCCTCTGTTACGCCGGTGCCAACCTGATCCCGCTGCGCGGTTCGGCAGCCGACCTGCACGCGTTCGCCGACAAAGCGATGAGCAGTGCCCGCCGCTGCTCGTCTCTGGTGGGTCGCGCCGAGTTGGTGATGCCGATGTGGCAGCGCCTCGAAAGTGCTTGGGGCCCAGCCCGCGACGTCCGCGATGAGCAACCGCTGCTGGCGCTGGCCGCCGCGCCGTCGTCGCCGATCGATCCTCTGGTGCGACGGGTGCGCATCGATGAGCTGGACGCTTACCTGGTCGCGGCCATCGACATGTTCATCGGCGAGGTGGGCATCGACCCCCGAATCGGTGATGGCGGCCGCGGGTATCGGCGCCGGGTGGCCGGGCTGATCGCCGCCGGCCGGGCCTGGGCCCGTTTCGAGCACGGTGAGGTGGTGTTCAAGGCCGAGGTGGGCTCGCAGTCGCCGAGCGTCGGCCAGATCCAGGGTGTCTGGGTGCATCCCGAGCGGCGGGGCCAGGGCTTGGGTGCGGCGGGTACCGCAGCGTTGGCGGCGGCGGTGGTGGCAGGTGGCCGGGTGGCCAGCCTGTATGTGAACAACTACAACACCGTGGCCCGCGCTGCCTATGCGCGTGTGGGTTTCACCGAGGTGGGCACGTTCGCCACCGTGCTGCTCGACTGACTCGGGTTTGATACTGCGCTGACGCCGGTGTTCGGGCGTGATTCCCGGGCGTGCAAGCAGCCTCGACGAAACCTCGCGACACCACCGGTGTGCCTCCCCGGCGGCGGTGCATCCCCGCCCTAACATCAGCCTCAATGGTCACAAATGGATCACTAGTAACACGCGTAACGGCAACGTTGGCCGTCGCGACGCTCGGCATCGGGCTCACCGCGTGCACGCCGCGCCCGGACGGACCCACCCCCGCGGCCGAACGCTTCTTCGCCGCGCTGGCCACCGGCGACACCACCGGCGCCTCGCAGTTCACCGACAAGCCCGACGAAGCCCGCGCTGCCCTCAACGACGCGTGGGGCGGGCTGCAAGCCCAACACCTCGACGCCCAGATAACCGGGGCCAAGTACACCGAGGACATCGGTAGCGTGAACTACCGGTACACGTGGCACCTACCCAAGGGCCGTATCTGGACCTATGACGGCCAGCTAAACATGGTGCGCGACGAGGGACAGTGGGAAGTGCGTTGGGCGGCAACCGGTTTGCACCCCAAGCTCGGGGAGAACCAGTCGCTGCAGCTGAGGTCCGACCCGCCGCGGCGAGCCTCGGTCAACGAGCTCGGCGGCTCCGACGTCCTGGTGCCCGGCAACCTGTACCACTATCAGCTCGACGCCGCCAAGGCCGGCCGCGACCTGATGAACACCGCACGACTGGTCACCGACGCTCTGCGCCCGTTCAACAACACCCTGGATCCCCAGCGCCTCGCCGAGGAGGCCAGCTCGACCGCCGGGGCGCTGAGCCTCGGCACGCTGAACAAGGCCGACAACGACCGGGTGGCCCCGGCCATCGGCCAGCTGCCGGGCGTCGTGATCACTCCGCAGGCGGACCTGCTGCCGACGGACCCGAGCTTCGCTCCCGCAATCATCAACGAGGTCAAGAAGGCCGTCGTCGACGAACTCGACGGCGATGCCGGCTGGCGGGTGGTCAGCGTCAACCAGAACGGTGTCGACGTCGACATCTTCAACGAGGTGGCGCCGTCACCCGCCCCGTCGATCTCCATCACCCTGGACCGGGCGGTGCAGGACGCCGCGCAGAACGCCGTCAACGGCCAGGGGATGAAGGCCATGCTGGTGGTGCTCAAGCCGTCGACGGGGGAGATCCTCGCGGTGGCCCAGAACGCCGCCGCCGACGCTGACGGACCGGTCGCCGCCACGGGTCAGTATCCGCCGGGATCGACGTTCAAGATCGTCACCGCGGGTGCGGCGATGGACCGCGATATGGCCTCACCCAATACGCTGCTGGGCTGCCCGGGCACTGCCGAGATCGGGCACCGCATCGTGCCCAACTACGGCGGTTTCGACCTCGGTGTGGTGCCACTGTCGCGGGCGTTCGCCAGCTCCTGCAACACCACCTTCGCCGAGTTGGCCAGCCGCATGCCGCGTGACGGGTTGACGGTGGCGGCGGCTCAGTACGGGCTGGGGCAGGACTACGAGATCGAGGGCCTGACCACCTTCACCGGCTCTGTACCCCCGACGGTGAACCTCACCGAGCGCATCGAGGACGGCTTCGGCCAGGGCAAGGTGTTGGCGAGCCCATTCGGGATGGCGCTCGTCGCGGCCACCGTCGCCTCCGGTAAGACGCCGGTGCCGCACCTGATCGTCGGGCACGAAACCAAGGTCACGGGCGAGGCCAGGCCGATCAGCCCCGAACTGCTCGACGGGCTGCGGTCGATGATGCGGCTGGTGATCACCAACGGCACCGCCAAGGATCTGGCCGACGCCGGGATGATCTACGGAAAGACCGGTGAGGCCGAGTTCGCCGGCGGTTCGCATTCGTGGTTTGCCGGTTACCGCGGCGACATGGCCTTCGCGTCGCTGATCGTCGGCGGCGGGAGTTCGGAGTACGCGGTGCGGATGACCCGGCAGATGCTCGACAGTCTCCCGGGCGACTACCTGACCTGAGCGGTACCGTTGGAGTCGGCCATGACTGGAATCGACGAACACACCACCGCGATGCGTGTCTCCGACGCGGACCGCAACGGAACGCTGCGCCGGCTGCACAATGCGGTGGCCCTCGGGCTGATCGACATCGGGGAGTTCGAGGAGCGCTCCGCGCAGGTCTCGGCGGCCCGTCTGCAGTCCGAACTCGACGTCCTGGTCGGTGACCTCCCGGGCCCCGGTGCCATCGTCACCTCCGTCGCCGACCGCGTGGAACTGCGCGGCGTCCTGGGCTCGCTGAAACGCCACGGCGAATGGACCGTGCCCACTCGGCTGGCGCTGGTACGGCGGATGGGGTCGGTGGACCTGGACCTGACCCGGGCGCGGTTCGGCGGCCCGATCGTCGTCATCGAACTCGACCTGCGTATGGGCGGGCTGGATCTGCGGCTGCCCGACGGAGCCAGCGCCTCCATCGACGACGTCGAGGTGATCGTCGGCAGCGCCCACGACCACCGCAAAGACGCACCCGCCGAAGGCAATCCGCATGTGATCCTCACCGGCAAGGTGGTGTGCGGCGGGGTGGACATCCGCGGCCCACGCAAAGGCTGGCGACGGCGTAACGGCTAGGTGTCGCGCCGGTCCAGCACCGCAAAACTCAGCGTGGCTCGCGCGGCCAACCGGTCGCGGCCGGCGTCGGTGACGTCGACTGCGGTCACGATGATTCTCTTCCCGGCCCGCACCACGGTGGCCACCGCACGGGCCGGCCCCTGCACCACCGGGGCCAGGAAGTGCACTGTCATGTCGGCGGTGGTGACGTCCTGATGGTCACCCACCAGATCACCGGCCAGCCTGCCCGCCGCGATGTCGATCATCGTCGCGACCAGGCCTCCCTGGAGTGCGCCGCGGCGGTTGGCCAGATCCGGGCGGTTGTCGACCTCGAGAACCAGGCGATCGGTACCGACCTCGATGTCGCGGAAGCCCATTTGATCAAGCATGTGCACTCCCGCACGGTATCAGCATTCTCTTCTTACGAGATGAACGTTCTCCCCGCTACCCTGACCTCATGGCTGTACGCACTGCTCTTCGTTCCGGTGAGGTTTCCCCGACGCTGCCGGTGCCCAAATCGATCCCGCGCCCCGAGTACGCCTGGAAGCCGACGGCCAAAGAGGGCAGCGAACCGTGGGTGCAGACACCCGAGGTGATCGAGAAGATGCGGGTGGCCGGACGGATCGCCGCGGCGGCTCTTGCCGAAGCGGGTAAGGCCGTGGCTCCCGGTGTGACCACCGATCACCTGGACCGGGTGGCGCACGAGTACATGATCGACCACGGCGCATACCCGTCGACCCTGGGCTACAAGGGTTTCCCGAAGTCGTGCTGCACATCGCTGAACGAGATCATCTGCCACGGCATCCCGGACTCCACCGTCATCGAGGATGGCGACATCGTCAACATCGATGTGACGGCCTACATCGACGGTGTGCACGGTGACACCAACGCCACCTTCCTGGCCGGCGACGTGTCCGAGGAGCACCGGCTGCTCGTCGAACGCACCCATGAGGCGACCATGCGCGCCATCAGGGCGGTCAAGCCGGGACGGCAACTGTCGGCGGTCGGGCGCGTCATCGAGTCGTATGCAAACCGCTTCGGCTACAACGTGGTTCGCGATTTCACCGGCCACGGCATCGGCGAGACCTTCCACAACGGACTGGTGGTGCTGCATTATGACCAGCCCGCCGTCGAGACCGTCCTGGAACCGGGCATGACCTTCACCATCGAACCGATGATCAACCTGGGCTCGCTGGACTACGAGATCTGGAGCGACGGTTGGACGGTCGCCACCAAGGACAAACGCTGGACCGCACAGTTCGAGCACACCCTGGTGGTCACCGACGACGGCGCCGACATCCTGACGCTGGCGCCCTGACCTGGTGAGCAGCCGGGCTGCCCGCCATGGCGCCGGTAGCCTGAAGCGGTGACCCGCCGCAACAGCGCCGTCCTCGCCTGTCTCACCCTGGTGATGGTCCTGGTGTCGTCCTGCAGCACCGTGGTCGCAGGCACCCCCACATGGCCCGGGGCCACCCTGGAGAAGGTGGTGTTGACCGCCCCGGACTTCCCCGAGGGCGTGCGCTACGACCGGATCACCTTCGAACCCGGCCGGCCGGACGGGGCAGGCGGACCGCCGGCCATGCTGTCCAAGCCGGCCGGCTGCTCCGACGGCCTGACCAATGTCATCGCGAAATCGGCTCAACGCGGGCCGGGCAGCGCTGTGCAGTACAGCGCAACCTACGACGGGGCGCGGATCGTCATGACCGTCCTCTCCTGGCATCTGGATCTCGACGCGCTGGCCCAGACCGCGGAGAGATGCGCCGAGTTCCAGACGTTCTTCGACCCCAGCTCGGCCGGCATTCCGATGACCACGGAGAAGCTGCCATCCGATGACGGCAGCTTGGTGTACCAGCAGACGATGGATCTCGGCGGTACCGAGAGCAGCATGTTCATGGCGTTCGCCAACGTCGGCCCGATGGCCATGTTCGGATTGAGCATGCCGACCCCCAATCCCGACATCAGCGTCAAAGCGTCTCTGCCACAGACGTTTCTGGACGTGGTGAAGAAGCAGTCCGAGCGCATCGCCGCGGCCTGATTCGCTCTGAGAGGAATCTCAAAGCCGGCGAAACTACGCCCCGCCGGCGTGTTGCCCTGTAGCGTGGCGCAATGCCCGCGACGATGATCCCGACCGTCGAGGGCTTCGCCATCCCCGTTGACATCTCCGGACCGCAGAAAGGCCCGGTGGTGGTCCTGCTGGCGGCCGCCGACCTGGCCACCGCCGCCTATGACGGGGTGTGCGCCCGCCTCCACACTGCCAACCTGCGGACGGTGGTGGTGGGGGCCGACACCCGATTGTCGGCGAAGTCGGTCCTCGGAGTGCTCGACGTCATCGGGGTGCGCTGGGCGGTGCTGGTCGGCGACCGGGCCGGGGCCGACTTGGCCTGGGAACTGGCCGCATCGCGCCTGGACCGCTTCACCGCGCTGATCGTCATCGATCGCGGGCACCCGCGGGTGCCGGACAAAACCGGGACGGTCCGCGACCCGGACTGCCCCGCGGTGGAGGTGAACACCACCGTGCTGGTGAGTTCGTCGGCGGCACGGGCGAATGCCCGCGCGAGCCAGCGGTTCGTCTATGGCGACTTCCGGATGGTCGACATGATCACCCGGCGCAATGCCCACGAGGGGACCGCCCAGTTGGCTGCCGAGATCGTGCTCCGCAGTAGTACCTGGTAGCGCAAGCGCTCACTCCGGTGCGTGCCGGGTCTGACTGGCACGCACGCGTCGTTCGCGCAAGCGCTCACTGCCGGTGCGTGCTGGGTCTGACTGGCACGCACGCGTCGTTCGCGCAAGCGCTCACTGCCGGTGCGTGCTGGGTCTGACTGGCACGCACGCGTGGTT
>NZ_JBDGJH010000002.1:525487-555758 GCF_057656995.1 Mycobacterium sp. Soil_C_30
GCGTCGTTCGCGCAAGCGCTCACTCCGGTGCGTGCTGGGTCTGACTGGCACGCACGCGTCGTTCGCGCAAGCGCTCACTCCGGTGCGTGCTCCGGCGTCCAGGCCTGGGGCAGTCCCGGCTGACCCGGGAACAAGAAGTCGATGAACGCCGCCGCGGTGGGCTGGGGTTCGTGGTTGGCCAGCCCGGGGCGCTCGTTGGCCTCGACGAAAACATATTCCTCGCCGGTCACATCGGGCACCAGCAGGTCGATACCGGTGACCGGGATGCCGATGGCCGCGGCCGCGACGACCGCCACCCGGCACAGTTCCGGGTTCACCTCGGCGGTGACATCGTGAATGGTGCCGCCCTGATGCAGGTTGGCGGTGTTGCGCACCCGCAGACGGGTGCCCTCCGGCAGCACGTCATCAAACGACCAGCCGGCCTCGGCAACCGTGGACTTGGTGACCTCGTCGATGGGGATCACCGATTCGCCTCCGGTGGCCGCGGCGCGCCTACGGCTCTGGGCCTCGATGAGTTCACCGACGGTGTGCTTACCGGTCCCAATGATCTCCGCGGGCTTGCGCAGCGCGGCGGCCACCACCTTGCCGTCGATGACCACCAGTCGCAGGTCGTCGCCGGGAGCGCGCTGTTCGATCAGGACCTCGGGGTGTTGTTCACGCGCCCGGGCCAGGGCGCTGTCGAGTTCCTCGTCGCTGGAGATCCCCACCGTGATCCCTTTGCCCTGCTCACCCCGGGTGGGTTTGACCACGACGTCGCCCACCTCGGCGAAGAACTCGTGATCACCGGAGTCGAAGGTGGCCAGCCGGCCACGCGGAACCACGACACCCGCCTCGCTGACGATGCGCCGGGTCAGCCGCTTGTCATCGCAGCGGCTCATGGCCACCGCAGAGGTGTACTCCGACAAGGATTCTCGGGTGATGACACTGCGCCCGCCATGCGACAGCCGCACCTCGCCGGTTTCGGCGTCGAGCACCTCCACGTGGATCCCGCGCCGCATCGCCTCGTCGGCGATGATCCGGGCATAGGGATTGAGGTCATCGACCGTCTCCGGCGCGGGCGTGAACAACGGTTCGTTGATCGCGTTCTTACGCTTGATCGCCAGCACCGGGACTCGCTGGAAACCGAGCTTTTCGTACAACCCGATCGCGGCGTTGTTGTCATGCGCCACAGACAGATCCATGTACGCGCGACCTCGCTCGGCGAAGATCGCGGCCAGCGCGCGGGTGAGCGTTTCCCCGACACCGGGCACGTTGGCGGCCGGGTCGACAGCCAACGTCCACAAGCTCGAACCCTGTTCGGGGTCAGAGAACAGCAGTTCGTGGTCGACGCCGGTGACGGTACCGATCACGGTGTCGTCGTCATCGCGCACCGCGACCAGGTATTCGACGGCGCCGGCGTGCTGATGGTTGTCCCAGATGAGCTCGGTGGGAGCGGGAACCATGCCGCAGCGCACGTAGACCCGGTTCATCGCGTCGGCGTCAGCGACGCTGCGCAGCGGTCGCACGGTGATCGCAACCGGCGGCCGCGCCGACTCCAGTGTGTCTCCGGTGAACCGGAGTCGGTAGGTGTGGCTCGGGTCGATGAAGAGTTCGTGTGGTGCCATCGCCACCAGCACGTGGGACTCGCGAGCGTAGATGCAGATGTCGCGGCGGCCGGGGCCTTCGCGGCGCAGCGCCTCGGCCAGTTCGGCGGGATCGGCGAACGTCTGGCCGAAAATGAGTCTGCCCCAACCAAGTTCGAGTTCCACATTGTTGGCCATGGCGTCGACGAGATGCTGGGGCGAGGCGTCGTGCAGGCCGAGGGTGATCGCTTCGGTGGGGTCGGACTCGGGCTGACTCATCGTCGCGCTCACGCCGCCGGTCCCGAGATCCCGTGCTTCTGCAGCCACAGCTCCAAGAGTGCAATCTGCCAGAGTTCGTTGCCGCGCAACGGGGTCAGCCTGCCGTTGGGGTCGGCCAGCAATCGGTCCACCGCGTCAGGACGGAACAGATCCCGTTCCTTGGCGGCGGGGGCGAACAGTGCATCACGCACCATCTCGAGGTAGGGGCCCTCGAGGTGGGTCAGGGCCGGCACCGGGAAATAACCCTTGGGCCGGTCTATCACCTCGGACGGAATCACCTTGCGCGCAGCCTGTTTCAGTACACCCTTGCCCTCATGGGCGGTCTTGAGCTCGGGCGGGCACGTGGCGGCCAGCTCCACCAGTTCGTGGTCCAGGAACGGCACCCGGCCCTCCAGGCCCCACGCCATCGTCATGTTGTCAACCCGCTTGACCGGATCGTCGACGAGCATGACGGTGGTGTCCAACCGCAGCGCGCGGTCCACACCGGTGGCGGCGCCCGGGGCGCCGAAGTGCTCGGTGACGAACTGACCGCTCGGGTCGCCCTCGGCGGCGTACGCGGCCGTGATCAAAGCGCCGACGCCGGCGGTGTCGCGGTCGAAGAACGCCGAACGGTAGGCGGCCACCGAGCCGTCCAGGGAGGCCGCGGCGGGTTCGCCCATCGGGGGATACCAGTGGTAGCCGGCGAACACCTCGTCGGCGCCCTGGCCCGACTGCACCACCTTGACGTGCTTGGAGACCTCCTGGCTCAGCAGGAAGAAGGCCACGCAGTCGTGGCTCACCATCGGCTCGCTCATCGCTCCGATGGTGTCGTTGAGCGCGGGCAGCATGCGGGCGGTGTCGATCCGGATCTGGTGATGGTCGGTACCGAACCGCTTCGCGACGATGTCGGAGTACTTGAATTCGTCGCCGGCCACACCGTTGACCGACTCGAAACCGATGGAGAACGTCTTGAGGCCGTGCTGGCCGGCCTCGGCGAGCAGCCCGACGATCAGGCTCGAGTCGACACCGCCCGAGAGCAGGCAGCCCACTGGGACGTCAGCCACCAGGCGACGCTTGACGGCAAGCCGCAGCGACTCCAGAACGGCGTCTTCCCAATCGTTTTCGGTCCAGTCCGCACGGTCTTCGCGGCGCGAGAAATCCGGCGTCCAATAGGTGGTCGCGACCCGGCGGCCGTCGGGCTCGATGGCCAGCAGTGAGGCCGGCGGCAGTTTGCGGACGCCGCGCAGGATGGTCAGCGGCGGCGGCACGACGGAGTGGAAGCTCAGGTAGTGGTTCAGCGCCACCGGATCGATGCGGGTGTCGACCCCGCCACCGGCCAGCAGGGCGGGCAACGACGAGGCGAACCGGATTCGGTGGGCGTCTTCGGTGATGTAGAGGGGTTTGATGCCGAGGCGGTCGCGTCCCAGCAGCACCCGGCCACTGTTGCGCTCGACGATGGCGAAGGCGAACATGCCCTTCAGGTGGTCGACGAACCGGTCACCCCAGTGGTGGTAACCCTTGAGCAGGACCTCGGTGTCGCTGTGGGAGAAGAAGCGGTAGCCGTGGCCGGCGAGCTCGTCGCGCAGCTCTTCGTAGTTGTAGATGCACCCGTTCCAGGCGACCGACAACCCGAGTTCGGAATCCACCATCGGCTGGGCGCCGGCTTCGGAGAGGTCGATGATCTTCAGGCGACGGTGCCCGAGCGCGACCCTGCCTTGCGACCACACTCCTGCCGAGTCTGGCCCGCGGGGGACCATGACCTCGGCCATCGCGGCGACGGCACTGATATCTGGGGTTTTTCCGTCGAGGCGTACCTCGCCGGTGGCTCCACACACGTGTTCGACCCTACTCTGTCGGCTTCCGCTGCGTCTGCCGCGCGTCGGCGCCCGGCGACGAAAGGATTTACCCAGCGGAAAGACGGCCAAACCCGGGCGAGACCCCCATCACAGACACGGGGGGCGGCTCGGGCCGGGCCGGTCAGGAGACGCCTTCGAGCGTTCCTCCCGAGGTGTCGACCTGCTTGATGGGTCCGGTGAACCAGTGTTTCACCGACACGTGCCAGTACATGAACAGCAGGATCAACACCCCGCCGACCAACAGCGGTGTGTAGTTGACGAACTTCCACTCGAAGCTCGGGTCCCACGGCATGCCGCCCAGCGACGTCGGGAACATCGCGATGATCGAGGTGATGACGATCTCGACCAACGCGATCGGGGCCAGCCACTTGTGGTGCCCACGCAGATTCCAATGCCCCACCTCGAACGCGTCACCCATCCGCCAACGCAGATAGATCGGCACCGCGAAGCACAGGTACAGGCCGACGACGCCGATCGACACCACCGCGAAGAACGCCACCGGAACCGGTGCGCCGTTGATGTCGACCTCGACCAGGGCGGGCAGGGTGATGACGGCCGCCAGTACGGCGGTGACGATCACGGCATTGGCCGGGACCCGCTTGGCGCTGATCTTCGACCACAGTTGATGTCCGGGGACGGCCCGGTCGCGGCTGAAGGCGAACAGCATGCGCGAGGCGCTGGTCTGGCAGGCGGTGGTGCAGAACAGCTGGCCGGCGGTGGAGATCAACAACACGATGCCCACCCACTGCGAATCCATCGCCTGGGTGAAGATCGTCACCACGGCACCGCCGCCGGCGGACACCTCGTCGGCATCCTGGACGGCGAACAGGAACGCCAGCAGCAGGATCCATCCGCCGATGGCGGAGTAGAAGATCGAGCGCCAGATGCCTTTGGCTGCCGCATCGGCGGCGCTGTGTGTCTCTTCCGACAGGTGCGCCGAGGCGTCGTATCCGGTGATCGTGTACTGCGTCAGGATCGCGGCGATGGGCAGGACGAACAGCACCCAGCCGAGGTTCTTCTCGCCTCCGAAGATCCCGGAGTTGTTGATGGTCTGGGTGAACACGTCCGAGAAGCTGGCGTGCTGCTCGGGCACCAGGAACAGGATGAGGATGACCGCCGCCGCACCTGCCACATGCCACCACACCGAGATGTTGTTGATCACCGCCAGTAGGTGCGACGAGAAGATGTTGATGGTCGCCACGACGGCGAGGATCACGACGAACAAGACGAATGTCCGGGTCAGGCTGTAGCCGGCCAGCCAGCCTTCGCTGAAGGTGCCCAGGGTGAGGTCGAGGAATGTGGCACTGCCGTAGGCGACCGAGGCCAGGATGGCGATCAAACCGATCAGGTTCAGCCAGCCGGTGTAGAAGCCGGCTTTCGGGCCTCCGAGTTTGGCGGCCCACCAGTAGATGCCTCCTGAGGTGGGGTAGGCCGACACCAGCTCGGACATGCACAAGCCGATCATCAGGATGAAGACCGACACGATGGGCCAGCCCCACGCGATGGCGGCGGGCCCGCCGTTGTTCCAGCCCAGGCCGAAAGAGGTGAAGCAGCCGGCCAGGATGGAGATGATCGAGAACGAAATCGCGAAATTCGAGAAACCGGACCAGGACCGTTGCAACTCCTGGGCGTAGCCCAGCTTTGCGAGGTGTTTCTCGTCGTCGGTGAGTTGTTCGTGGCCTTCGGGCACCGTTGCCCTCCTTACGTTGCGGCGAACGTGAGCGCACTCGGCCAGGATGTGACCCGGCTCTCACTGAGTAGGCACAATAGAACGCTATTGGTCTGGTGTCCTACCTTTGGCTGCCACATTTCGGTAAAAGTTCAGGGTGAATTCGGCGGCGGGCGGCGTGCAATGGTTGACTTTCACCGGAATCGGACAAGGGAGTGTGCATGGGCGTGAACACGGGTCTGCTGTCCCAGAGGGAACTGGAGGAACTGGTCGCCGCCGGTGACATCGACACGGTGATCGTCGCGTTCACCGATATGCAGGGCCGGCTGACCGGTAAGCGGATTTCAGCGCGGCTCTTCGTCGACGACGTCGCCGCCCATGGTGCTGAATGCTGCAACTATCTGCTGGCGGTCGACGTCGACAACAACACCGTCGACGGATACGCCATCTCCAGTTGGGAAACCGGTTACGGCGACATGGTGATGACCCCGGACTTCACCACCCTGCGCCTGGTGCCGTGGCTTCCCGGCTCGGCGCTGGTGATGGCCGACCTGTCCTGGACCGACGGCAAGCCCGTGGTGCAGGCCCCGCGCAGCATCCTGCGCACACAGCTGGACCGGCTCGCCGACCGCAACCTGGACGCAGTGGCCGCCACCGAGCTGGAGTTCATGGTGTTCGACAACACCTACCGGGACGCCTGGAAAGCGGGCTACCGCAATCTGACGCCCGCGACGGACTACAACATCGACTACGCGATGCTGGCCTCCACGCGGATGGAACCCTTGCTGCGCGACATTCGCCTCGGCATGGAGGGTGCGGGACTGTACTGCGAGGGGGTCAAGGGCGAGTGCAATCTCGGGCAGCAGGAGATCGGCTTCCGCTACGCGCAGGCCTTGGTCACCTGTGACAATCACACGATCTACAAGAACGGTGCCAAGGAGATCGCCGACCAGCATGGCAAGAGCCTGACCTTCATGGCGAAATTCGATGAGCGGGAAGGCAACAGCTGCCATATCCACTTGTCGTTCCGGGGGACCGACGGTAGCGCTGTCTTCGCCGATGACAGCCAACCACTGGGCATGTCGTCGATGTTCCGCAGCTTCGTCGCGGGGCAGCTGGCCACGCTGCGTGAGCTGACGCTGTTCTATGCACCGAACATCAACTCCTACAAGCGATTTGTCGACGGCAGCTTCGCACCGACCGCGGTTGCGTGGGGGATCGACAACCGGACCTGTGCACTGCGGGTGGTGGGTCACGGCCACGGGATGCGGATGGAGTGCCGTGCCCCGGGCGGTGATGTCAACCAGTATCTGGCGGTGGCGGCGCTGATCGCCGGCGGGCTGCACGGTATCGACGCCGGCCTGGAACTGGAGGACCCCACCGAGGGCAATGCCTACACCGGTGGCGCACAGCGGCTCCCGACCACCCTGGCCGAAGCGGCGCAGCTGTTCGAGAACTCGACAATCGCCCGCGAGGCGTTCGGCGACGACGTGGTGGAGCACTACCTCAACAACGCCCGGGTGGAGCTGAAGGCCTACAACTCGGCGGTGACGGACTGGGAGCGGGTGCGTGGTTTCGAACGTCTCTGAAACGGCCGGCCAGGGACCTCGGCCGGTCCTGGGCCTGACCACCTATCTGCAGCAGGCCCAGACCGGGGTGTGGGACGTGCTGGCCAGCTTCCTGCCGGGTATCTACCTCGAGGGCGTCACCCGTGCCGGCGGCATCGCCACCTTGCTGCCGCCGCAGCCGGTGGACGAGACCATCGCGTCCCGGGTGCTCGACGGCCTCGACGGGCTGATCATCACCGGGGGCCGCGACGTCGACCCGGCCGCCTACGGCCACGGCGCACACCCGTCGACCGACCAGCCGGCGCGTGACCGTGACGCCTGGGAATTCGCTTTGCTGCGTGGCGCGTTGGCGCGCAACATGCCGGTGCTCGGCATCTGCCGCGGAGCCCAGGTGCTCAACGTGGCGCTCGGCGGGACGTTGCACCAGCACCTGCCCGATCTGCTCGGGCACACCCGCCACCAGGCCGGCAACGCCGTGTTCACCACCTCGACGGTGCGCACCGTGCCGGGCACCAGAACCGCGGCGCTGATCGGGGAATCGACGGACGCGCAGTGCTACCACCACCAGGCCATCGACCACCTGGGCCGCGGGCTGGTGATCAGCGCGCAGGACAGCGCCGACGGCGTGATCGAGGCCGTGGAACTGGACCCGGCACAGTATCCGCACTCCTGGGTGGTGGCGGTGCAGTGGCACCCCGAAGAGCGCCTCGACGATCTGCGGCTGTTCGCCGGAGTGGTGGGAGCGGCCAATATATATGCGACAGAGAGGGTTTCATGAGTGACTCGACGCTGATCAATCCGGCGACCGAGGAAGTGCTGCGCACCGTCGAACAACTCGACGTGTCCGCCGTCGACGACGCCGTCGCGCGTGCCCAGGTGGCCCAGCGCGCTTGGGCGGCCACCGCACCCGCCGAGAAAGCGGCGGCGCTGCGCGCCTTCGCCGCTGCCGTCGACTCCCATGTCGATGAGTTGGCCGCCCTCGAGGTCGCCAATTCCGGGCATCCCATCGGTGCCGCCGAATGGGAGGCCGGCCACGTCCGCGACGTCCTGCAGTACTACTCGGCCAGCCCGGAACGGTTCTCCGGCAAACAGATTCCCGTCGCCGGGGGTCTGGACGTCACATTCCACGAACCCATCGGTGTGGTCGGCATCATCACCCCGTGGAACTTCCCGATGCCCATCGCGTCGTGGGGATTCGCCCCGGCGCTGGCGGCCGGCAACGCTGTGCTGATCAAGCCCGCCGAATGGACCCCGCTGACCACGATCCGGCTGGGGGAGCTGGCGCTCGAGGCGGGTCTGCCCGAGGGCCTGTTCCAGGTGCTGCCCGGCAAGGGGTCGGTGATCGGTGAGCGGTTCGTCACGCATCCCGGCGTCCGCAAGGTCGTGTTCACCGGCTCCACCGAAGTCGGCACCCAGGTGATGGCCGGCGCCGCCAAGCAGGTCAAGCGGGTCACCCTGGAGCTGGGCGGCAAGAGCGCCAACATCATCTTCGACGACTGTGATCTGGAGAAGGCCGCCGCCACCGCGCCCTACGGTGTTTTCGACAATGCCGGCCAAGATTGCTGCGCGCGCAGCCGGATCCTGGTGCAGCGCAATGTGTTCGATCGGTTCATGGAACTGTTCGAACCTGCTGTGCAGGGCGTCGTCGTCGGCGATCCCGGTGCCAGGGACACCGAGATGGGTCCGCTGGTCTCCGAGAAGCACTGGAAGTCGGTGGCCGCCTACGTGCCCGACGACGCGCCGGTCGCGTTCCGGGGCAGCGCACCGTCGGGCCCCGGGTACTGGTTCCCGCCGACGGTGTTGGTGCCGCAACGCACCGACCGCACCGTCACCGAGGAGATCTTCGGCCCGGTGGTGACGGTCCTGCCCTTCGACGACGAGGCCGACGCCATCGCGCTGGCCAACGACAGCGAATACGGCTTGTCCGGCTCGATCTGGACCGACAATCTGTCGCGCGGGCTGCGGGTGTCGCGGGCCGTGGAAGCCGGCAACCTCAGCGTCAACTCGCACTCCTCGGTGCGGTACAACACGCCGTTCGGCGGCTTCAAACAGTCCGGGCTGGGCCGCGAGTTGGGTCCTGACGCCCCAGAGCATTTCACCGAAACCAAGAACGTCTTCATCGCGATCGGAGAGAACTGACATCATGGATCTGACCCAGCGGTTGGCAGGCAAGGTGGCCGTCATCACCGGCGGCGCCAGCGGAATCGGGCTGGCCACCGCCAAGCGGATGAAGGCCGAGGGCGCCACCATCGTCATCGGTGACATCGACCCGGCCACCGGCAAGAGCGTCGCCGACGACCTGAACGGCACCTTCGTCCAGGTGGACGTCTCGGACCAGGCCGCGGTGGATGCGCTCTTCGACACCGCCGCCGAGTCCCACGGCTCGGTGGACATCGCGTTCAACAACGCCGGCATCAGCCCGCCCGAGGACGATCTGATCGAGGTCACCGGCATCGACGCGTGGGACCGCGTACAGGACATCAACCTCAAGTCGGTGTTCTTCTGCTGCAAGGCCGCGCTGCGCCACATGGTGCCGGCGCAGAAGGGGTCGATCGTCAACACCGCGTCGTTCGTGGCGGTGATGGGCTCGGCCACGTCCCAGATCTCCTACACCGCATCCAAGGGTGGGGTGCTGGCGATGTCACGCGAGCTCGGGGTGCAGTACGCGCGCCAAGGCATCCGGGTCAACGCGCTGTGCCCGGGACCGGTGAACACCCCGCTGCTGCAGGAGTTGTTCGCCAAGGATCCCGAGCGCGCGGCCCGGCGGCTGGTGCACGTGCCCGTCGGCCGGTTCGCCGAGCCCGAGGAACTGGCCGCCGCGGTCGCCTTCCTGGCTTCTGATGACGCGTCGTTCATCACCGCGTCGACGTTCCTGGTCGACGGGGGGATCAGCGGCCACTACGTGACCCCGCTGTAGACATGAGCGCCGTCCCGGAGGTGCCGAGCTCAGCAGAGGCCAGCGAGGCCCTGCTGCGCCCGGTGCGGCCCGGGAACGCGTTCGAGGACACCGTCGAACGGCTGTTGCAGACCATCCGCCTCGGGGTGTTGCAGCCGGGGGAGTCGCTGCCGCCGGAACGGGAGCTGGCCGCCCGCCTCGGTGTCAGCCGCGACACGGTCCGGGAGGCCATCAAGTCATTGGCCGACGCCGGCTACCTGGTGTCGCGGCGCGGCCGCTACGGCGGAACGTTCCTGGCGCAGGAGCTCCCGGTCCATACCGGGGAGCAGCCCCACGCCGGCCGCGACGAGATCGACGACGCGTTGCGGCTGCGGGAGATCCTGGAGTCCGGTGCCGCCAGAATGGCGGCCACGCGCACCTTGACCGCCGCCGAACGCGAGGAGCTGTGGTCGCGGCTGACCGACGTCCGCACCGCGAAACTGGAGGACTACCGGCGGCTGGACTCCCGGCTGCACCTTGCCATCGCGGCCGCCGCGGGATCGCCGTCGCTGGTGCCCCTGGTCGCCGAGAACCGGATGCGGCTCAACGCGATGCTGGACCAGATTCCGCTGCTGGCCCGCAACATCGCGCACTCCGACGAGCAGCACGAAGCCATCGTGATCGCCATCCTGGCGGGTGACGCCGAAGGGGCCGCCGAGGCGATGCGCGCGCATGTCGCCGGGTCAGCGGCGCTCTTACACGGATTCTTGGACTAAATTCGAAGCATGACGACCCCGGGTTCTGCATCGACGGGAGAGACGCCGATGCACCGCGCATCATCGGCGCTCGCCGATGTCGACATCTCGGGCTGGACGTTGCGGTTCGATCTGCTGTCCGACCCGAACCGGCTGGAGATCCTGCTGGCGCTGCATCGGGCGCCGGGAATCTGCGTCGGCGATCTGGCGGCAGCGCTGGGGCGGTCGGAGAACGCCGTATCGCAAGCTTTGCGCGTCCTGCGCCAGCAGGGGTGGGTGGCCTCGACGCGGGTGGGACGCCAGGTGGCCTACCAGTTGGAGGATCACACCGTGCACGACCTGCTGCATTGGATAGGTGCCGCACACGGCTGACCTGCCCGGGCGGACAGGCTTCACCCTGTTCATCTGAACAACTAGACATGTTTTCACGATCGGGCCTAGGCTCGGTGGATGGTCAGCACCCCAGTGGCGATGCACATGAGCGACGGCATCGTCAACGCACCCGTCTCGATGCTGTTCTTGGCGCTCGCGGTGGCTGTCATCGGAACCTGCGCCTGGCGAGCCCGCGCAGAACTCGATGAACGCGCCGTACCGTTGGCCGGTCTGGTCGCCGCCTTCATCTTCGCCGTGCAGATGGTCAACTTCCCGATCCTGCCCGGTGTCAGCGGACATCTGCTCGGTGGCGCGCTGGCCGCCATCTTGGTGGGGCCGTACACCGGTGCGCTGTGCATCTCGATCGTTCTGGTGGTGCAGGCCCTGCTGTTCGCCGACGGCGGTGTCACCGCGCTGGGCACCAACATCGTCAACATGGCGGTCATCGGGGTGGCCGCCGGGTACGGCACCGCGGTGCTGCTGCGCCGGCTCACCAGACGCCGCTACGCCGGGTCCGTGCCGGTGCTGGGTGCCATCTCGTTCGTTGCTGCGCTGATAGGAACAGTCTGTGCCGCAATGGGTTTCGTCCTCGAATACGCTCTCGGCGGAGCCGCGCAGACGTCGTTGCCGACGGTGGCGGGCTACATGTTCGGTACGCACCTCCTGATCGGTGTCGGTGAGGGTGTGATCACCGCACTGACGGTCATGGCGGTGGTGCGGGCCCGTCCGGACCTGGTGTACCTGCTGCGCACCAGCAACAGTCGGGAAGAGGTCTCGGTATGACCGCCACCGAGGTGAGGAAACGCAGTTGGGTGTTCTGGGCCGGCTTCGCGGTGGCCACCCTGCTGATCGCCGGGGTGGTGTCCTACTTCGCCAGTGCCAGTCCCGACGGGTTGGATTCGGCGACCCTGCAGGGCTGTGAAGTCGTCGAAACCCCCGACGGTGAGCACCTGACCGGTTCCTGCATCGCCCAAGACGCCGAGGACCACTCGATGGCGGGCTCACCGCTGGCCGACTACGCCGTCGCCGGTGGCGAGAACACCGGCGGTATCGCCGGGGTCATCGGCGTCGTGGTGACCCTGGCCGTCGCCGGCGGTGCGTTCTGGCTCATCGCACGCTCTCGCAAGACGAGGGACTGACGGATGGGTGCCGGCCACGCGCACCCGCTGTACCGGCACGCCGACTCGCCGCTACACCGGCTGCCGGCCGAGGTCAAGGTGGCCGCCCTGGTGGTGTTCGTCCTGGCCGTCGTTGCCACGCCACGCGAGATGTTCTGGCCTTACGCCGGTTTCGCGGCAGTCATTCTCACGGTGTGGGCGGTGGGCAGGATCCCGTTGAGCTGGATCCTGCCGCGCATGCTGATCGAGCTGCCGTTTGTGGTGCTGGCGGTGCTGTTGCCGTTCGCCGAAGGCGGTGAACGAGTGGTGTTCGCGGGTCTGCAGTTGTCGGTGCCCGGGCTGTGGGCCGCGTGGGGAATCGTCATCAAGGGCACCCTCGGCGTGGCGGCATCCCTGACCGTGGCCGCTACCACCACCGCGCGCGAGCTGCCCCTGGGACTGAGCCGGCTCGGGGTGCCCGCCATGATGACCTCGGTGCTGGTGCTGATGATCCGCTACCTCGATCTCCTGTCGGCCGAGATCAGCCGGATGCGGATGGCGCGGATCTCCCGCGGTGACTCACCCCGGGCGCTGCACCAGGCCGGCGCCATCGCCAAGGGGGTGGGCGCGTTGTTCCTGCGATCCTATGAACGAGGTGAACGCGTGTACGTCGCGATGCTGTCACGTGGATTCGACGGCCGGATGCCCGAGTTGGCGGGGGTCGCGGCCGTGCCCCGGGCCAGCGCCGCCCAATGGACTGCGGCACTGCTGCCCGCCGCCGCGGGTGTCGTGGTGGCGGCCGGCGCCTGGGTGGCGCGATGAACGCTCCCGCAGTGCGCGTGGCGGGTCTGACCTACGCCTACCCCGACGGCCACAAAGCACTCGACGGTGTGGACCTGACAGTGGCCGCCGGCGAGCGGATCGCACTGCTGGGTCCCAACGGCGCGGGCAAGACCACGCTGATGCTTCATCTCAACGGTGTCCTCACCGCGTCGGAGGGCACGGTGGAGATCTCGGGAATCACGTTGTCGCGCAAAACGGTCCGTGAGATCCGCCGCCGCGTCGGGCTGGTCTTCCAGGATCCCGACGACCAGCTTTTCATGCCCACGCTGGCCCAGGATGTCGCATTCGGGCCCGCGAACTTCGGTGTGCAGGGGGAGGAACTGGCGCAGCGGGTGCGTCACGCACTGGAGGCCGTCGACATGACCGAGGCCGCCGACCGCAGTCCCGCGCACCTGTCCGGTGGGCAGCGCCGCCGCGGAGCGCTGGCCGCGGTGCTGGCGTGTCAACCGGAGATCCTGGTGCTCGACGAACCGTCGGCCAATCTCGACCCCGTCGCCCGCCGGGAACTCGCCGAGACCCTGCAGACCCTGGAGGCGACCATGCTGCTGGTCACCCATGACCTCCCGTACGCGGCCCAACTGTGCGACCGGGCCGTCGTCATCGACCACGGCCGGGTGGTCGCCGACGGGGACATCGCCTCAGTGCTCGGAGACGAGGCCCTGCTGGCCGCGCACCGGCTCGAATTGCCGTGGGGATTCGACCTCGACGGCGCGCTGGCGCGCAAGCCCTAGTGTCTCTTGGCCGGCGGCCACGGCGGCTCACCGCACAGCGCCAGTAGCGCGTTCTCGATGACCTCCGGCAGCGCCGGGTGGATCCAGTACTGCCCGCGCGCCATCTCCTGGCCGCCCAAACCGAACGCCATCGCCTGGATCAGCGGCTGGATCAGCGACGACGCCTGATGGCCCATGATGTGCGCGCCGAGGATGGTTCCGGTGTCGGCTTCCACGATGATCTTGGCGATGCCGGTGGTGTCCTCCATGGCCCAGCCGTACGCCACGTCGCCGTAGTCCTGCACCTTGGTGGCGATGTTGTAACCCGCAGCCCTGGCTTCGTTTTCGGTGAGCCCCACCATGGCGATCTGCGGGTCGGTGAACACCGCGGACGGCACGTGCTCATGATTGGCGGCCACCAAAGTGTCGGTGTTGTCCCAGTCGGCCAGCAGATTGTGGCGGACCACCCGGGCCTCGTGGTTGGCGACGTGCTTGAGCTGGTAGGCGGAGCTGACGTCGCCCAGAGCGAAGATACCGCGAGCGGTGGTGCGCTGATATTCGTCGACCTTGACCAGGCCCTCTTCGTCGACTTCGACGCCGGCCAGCTCCGCAGACAGCAGGTCGCCGTTGGGAATCCGGCCGGTGGCCACCAGGAGCGCGTCGGCCTGGAGCACGGCACCGTCGTCGAGTTCCAGTTCCACCCCGGCGTCGCACGGCCGCGAGCCGGTGACATTGCGCCGGCTGTGGATCTCCCACTTCTTGGAAGCGATATCGGTGAAGCGCTCGCAGATCGTGTCGTCACAGTGGGTCAGCAGCGTGGACCCGCGGATCACCAGCGTCACCCGGGTACCCAGCGACGAGAACACGTGCGCGAATTCGGCTGCCACGAAACCGCCGCCGACGATCACCAGGTGCTCCGGCAGGTCCGAGATCCGCATGATGGTGTCGCTGGTGTAGAACGGCACACCGCAATCGGCGATCGCGTCCGGCACCACCGCGCGCGCCCCGGCCGCGATCACCACCTGATCCGAGGTGAACTCGTCTCCGGCTTCGGTGCGAAGCAGGTAGCGGCCATCCGCTTGGGTGGGGCCGAACCGGGTGTGGCTGTCGAAAACCGTGACGTTGGGGGAGGAGCGTCGGTAGCGCTCCCCGCCGAGCGCGATCGGGTCGATACGGCCGAAGACCCGCGACACGATGTCGTTCCAGCGCACTTTGTCGATCCGTGCGTCGATACCGTACCGGGCTGAATCCCGAATGGTCGCAGCCACTTCCGCGGCGTAGACGAACATCTTCGTCGGAATGCAACCGACGTTGAGGCAGGTTCCACCGAAGGTGCTCTGTTCGCAGATCGCCACCTTCTTGTCGGCATAACGTTCGTCGAGAATGCTGTTTCCCGAGCCGGTGCCGATGATTGTCAGGTCGAAATGGTCCACGTGCTCAATCCTGTCCGGAAGGGGTCGGGGTGTTCTCTGACGCGACCAGGTAGTGATCCAACCAGCGGTCCAGTTCCCGGTAGGAGGCCTCGCGCGGAGCTGAGAGTGACAGGAACACATCGTGTTTGGCGTCCACGATCGGTGCCACCGTGGTGTGGGTGCCGCCCACGCAGCCGGCCCACCGGGCGATCTGGCGCACATCGAGCACGGCGTCCCCGGTCTGGATCGCTGTGCTGTCGGCGGCTCCGCGCGCCTCGGGCACACTGCGGTCGGAGCGCAGGATCAGGTTGGGCACCCCGACATCGAGGCCGCGGTGCAGCCGGGACTGTCCTCGCCGAATGGCGTTGATCCAGCCGAAGGTCACCGGGAACCCGCCCACCGGCTTCCAGGTGAGGTCGTAGTCGAACTCCCCGGAGTAGTTGCGGTGCAGGGATGTTCCGTAACCACCCGGAGTGGGCTTGCGGATGACGTGCAGTTTCCGCAGCCGGGCCAGGCCCATCAGGGCGGCGCCGGTGGGCGGCGTCCGCAGGATCGCGGGGCCGTGCAGGTCGAAGAACGGACTGTTGAGCACCAGGGCGCCCACGCCGAGCGCCTCGGTGAGGCCGCGTCGGCGCAGGCGGTCCAGCCACAGCGTGACGATCAGCCCGCCCGCGGAATGGCCGTACACACACACCGTTGCCGAATCCGTTTCCGCGCGGATGATCTCGAGGGCGTGCTCGAGTTCGGTGTCATAACGTGCCAGGTCGGTGGTGAAGTGGGGGGTCTGTCCCTCCCGCCAGGACCGGCCGCACTTGTGTAGGTCCAGGCCGTAGAAAGTGAACCCCCGCGCGCTGAACCGGTCGGCGAGTTCGGTGTTGAAGAAGTAGTCGGTGTATCCGTGCACGGCCAGCACCGCATGGCGCGCACGGGTGGTCCGCTCGGGCCGTACCAGAGTTGCCACCAGGTCACCTTCGCCGTGCGGATCGGCGCCCAGTTCGATGGTGGTCTTGAGGTAACCGGGGAGCACGTCTGGTTCCCATGCCGTCACGGATTCACCTTAACCACGAGCGACCTGCTCCGGTCAGATCTGTAGGGACGACAGCAGCGCCGTGGTGCGTGCCACCGTGGCCGCGTCACCGTGCGCAGATGCGACGAACTCGGTGACGCCGGCGTCGGCGAACCGGCCCAGTTGCGCGCTCACCTGCTCTTCATCGCCGACGATGCTCACGTCGGCGACGCTGCTGACGCCTTCGGCGTCGAGTACCGCGCGGTAGGCGGGCGCGTCGTTGGCGATCGCGAAGGTGGCGGCCAGCGACTCCCGGGCGGCGCCGGCATCAGAGGTCACCACCACCGGCAGGCCGGCGATCACCTGGGGGGCCGGCCGGCCCGCGGCCGCCGCGGCCTTGGTGATGCGCGGCACGATGGCGGTGCCGAGGGTCTTCGGGCCGGTCCAGGTGGTGACGGTGCCGTCGCTCAGTGCGCCGGCCAGCTCCAGCATCCGAGGACCGAGAGCAGCCAGGACCACCGGCGGTGCCGGTGCCCCCTGCAGGTCGACCTGCCCGACGGCTGTCAGCCGGGACCCGTGGTGGTCCACGGGGTGGCCGGCCAGCGCCGGGTTGAGGATCTCGAGGAACTCCCGCAGATATGCCGCGGGCCGTTCGTAGGAGTAGCCCAGCGCCTCGATCATCGACGGATGGCTGACGCCGAGCCCGAGGGTCAGTCTGCCGCCGACAGCCGCGTTGGCCGTCAGCGCCTGCCGCGCCAGGGTCAGCGGATGCTGGTGGTAGGCGATGGACACACCCGTGGCCAGCTCGATCGTGGTGTTCTGCCGTCCCGCCAGGGCCAGGACCATCAGCGCGTCCCAGGCGGCGACACCGGGTAACGCCGGCAGCTGCGGCAGCCAGACCCGGCTGAACCCGGCCCGCTCGGCGTCGGAGATCGCGGAGAGCACGCCGGTGAGACCGTCGGGAGTGCCCGGGTCGGGCACGGTCATCGCGGTGATACGCATGGTCATCTCCCAGGGTCGGTAGTATTCGGAGGCAGTCTCCGGTCAATATATGGAGAGAGTCTCCGTTTGTCGAGGGGAAGGACCGACATGGCATCCGCGCCACCCGCGCGACCGTTGCGCTCCGACGCCGCCCGCAACCGGCGCCGGGTGATCGAGGCGGCCCACGACGCCTTCCTGCGGGCGGGCGTCACGGCATCCCTGGACGACATCGCCCGCAGTGCCGGCGTCGGACCCGGCACGCTGTACCGGCACTTCCCGACCCGGGACCTGCTGGTTCTCGCGGTGATCGAGAACGGCCTGCGGGAGATCGCGGCGCTGGGGACAGAGCTGGCCGGCAGCGCCGACCCGGTCGCTGCGTTGCGCCGGTGGGTGCAGGCCTACATCTGCCAAGGCAGCATGTTCGAGGGGCTGGCGCGCAGCCTGGTGGCCCCTCCCGAGGACGATGACGACGGTAAGGACGCCTGTCGCGCGGCCCGGGCGGCGGGTGCTGTGCTGCTGGCCCAGGCGGTCGCCGCCGGGGAGTTGCGTGCCGACGCCGATATCGGCGATGTGCTCGACATGGCGGCTGCAATCGCCTGGGTTGGTGAGCAGCCGGACCGCGACGAACACAAGCAACAACGGCTGGTGCAGATCCTCATCGACGGGTTACGGCCGGCCGCTGCGCCCCGCCGGGCGACTGAAATCACCTGACTCGCCGGGTTGAGGTCAACCGCGGCGGGATAACCTGGCACTACAACGTCGTCGATGCGCACGCATCGCTGCGACGGCCGCACGATTGCGAAGGACAGTTGAACTCGTGTCAGACGCCCAGGTAGCCAAGACAGACGTCGTACTCGTCGGCGCCGGCATCATGAGCGCCACGTTGGGCGCGTTGCTGCGGATCGTGGAACCCAACTGGTCCATCACGCTGATCGAACGCCTCGATGGCGCCGCCGCCGAGAGCAGCGACCCGTGGAACAACGCCGGTACCGGGCACTCGGCGCTCTGCGAGCTCAACTACACCCCGGAGAAGTCCGACGGCACCATCGACATCACCAAGGCCGTCCACGTCAACGAACAGTTCCAGGTGTCGCGGCAATTCTGGGCGCACGCCATCGAGACCGGCATCCTGACCGACGCCCGCAGCTTCATCAACGCGGTACCTCACGTCAGCTTCGTCCATGGGTCCAGTCGCGTCGAGTACCTGCGTAAGCGGCGCGACGCACTGGCGTCCAACCCGCTGTTCGCCACCACCGAGTTCATCAACGACCCGGACGAGTTCGCCCGCCGGCTGCCGTTCATGGCCGCCAAGCGCAACTTCTCCGAGCCGGTGGCGCTGAACTGGACCACCGACGGCACCGATATCGACTTCGGTTCACTGGCAAAGCAACTCATCGGGTACGGGGTTCGCAGCGGCACCACCGCCCTGTTCGGTCATGAGGTGCGCGACCTGTCCAAGCAGTCCGACGGCAGCTGGAACGTCAAGGTCACCAACCGGCGCACGGGTGCCAAGCGCACCATCAACACCAAGTTCATCTTCGTCGGAGCCGGCGGCGACGCGCTGCCGCTGCTGCAGAAGTCGGGCATCAGCGAGGCCAAGGGGTACGGCGGTTTCCCGGTCGGCGGGCAGTTCCTGCGTACCTCCAATCCGGTTGTGGCCGCAGGCCACCGCGCCAAGGTGTACGGCTTTCCGCCGCTGGGCGCTCCGCCGATGTCCGCCCCGCACCTGGACACCCGGATCATCAACGGCAAGCCGTGGCTGTTGTTCGGCCCGTTCGCCGGCTGGTCGCCGAAGTTCCTGAAGCAGGGCAAGGTCACCGATCTGCCACTGTCGGTCAAGCCGCACAACCTGGCCTCGATGCTCGGGGTGGGTCTGTCGCAGATGAGCCTGGTCAACTACCTCATCAAACAGCTCAGGCTCTCCGAAGCCGACCGGGTGGACGCTCTGCGTGAATTCGCCCCCAGCGCAGTCGATTCCGATTGGGAGCTGTCGGTGGCGGGTCAGCGTGTGCAGGTCATCAAGCCCAAACAGGGCGGAAAGGGACCCGCTGGCACCCTTGAGTTCGGTACCACCGTGCTGGCCGCCTCCGACGGCAGCATCGCCGGTCTGCTGGGCGCCTCACCCGGTGCGTCCACCGCGGTGCCCGCGATGCTGGACGTGCTGGAGCGCTGCTTCGGCCAGCGCTATCAGGCGTGGCAGCCCAGGCTCAAAGAGATGATCCCGTCGCTGGGTGTCGAGCTCTCCAACGAGCCGGAGCTGTTCGCCGAAGTCTGGGCGCGGGGCACCAAGATCCTCGGTCTGGAGGCCGGTGGCGACACGGCCGCGGCCGCGCTCAAAGCGGGGTCCGACCACTCGGTGTCGGCCTCGGACACCGATGATCCCGAACCGGCAGGAGTGGTGTGACGGTTGCGTTGCGCCGCAAGTGGGCGCAGGACCTCAGCGCGGCCACCCTGTATGAGCTGCTGAAGCTGCGCGTCGAGGTGTTCGTCGTCGAACAGGCCTGCGCCTACCCGGAATTGGACGGCCGGGACCTGCTGCCCGAAACCCGCCACTTCTGGCTCGAGGCCCCCGAGGGCGAAGTCATCAGCACGCTGCGCCTGATGGAGGAGCACGCTGGGGGCGGCAAGTCCTTCCGCATCGGTCGGGTGTGCACCAAACAGTCCGCACGCGGTCAGGGGCACACCACCCGGCTGCTGCAGGCTGCTCTCGCCGAAGTGGGTGACTACAGCTGCCGGATCGACGCGCAGACCTATCTGCTGGAGATGTACACCGCCCACGGGTTCGTCCGCGACGGTGACGAGTACCTCGATGACGGGATCCCGCACGTGCCGATGCTCCGGCCGGGAAGCCGCACCGAGGATCAGGCGTGATCATCCGCACGTGAGCAGTTCCGCGATCGCGGTGGGCGACTCGTCACCGGGTCACGAACTCCAGGGCACCACACTGGATTTCACTTCCGAGACCGCGCCGGCGTGGGCGTACCGCCTGCCGGACGGCCCCGTCGCCGCGCACCCGCGGTCCGTGCGTCGCTTCGTCGCGCACACCGCACCCTTTAAGCTCGCCGGGTGACCGAGAACGCCTACCTGATCGGGGTCCGCCTCGCCGGCAAGAAAGTCGTCGTCGTCGGCGGGGGATCGGTGGCGCAACGCCGGCTGGGCCTGCTCGTCGACTCCGGTGCCGACGTCCATGTCATCACCCGCGCCGCCACCCCCGCTGTGGAGGCGATGGAAGGCATCACCTTGGAGCTGCGCGAGTACCGCGACGGCGATCTGGATGGCGCCTGGTACGCCATCGCCGCCACCGACGAGCCGCCGACCAACGCCGCGATCGTGGCCGAAGCCGAACGCAACCGCATTTTCTGCGTGCGCGCCGACATCGCTGTCGAAGGGTCCGCAGTCACTCCCGCCACCTTCGACCACGCAGGACTGTCCGTGGGGGTGCTGGCCGGTGGCGAACATCGCCGATCGGCGGCCATCCGGACCGCCATCCACGAAGCGCTGCAGACCGGGGTGCTGACCACCACCGAAGCGATGGCCGAGACGGCCAATGATCTGCGGGGGAGTGTGGCCCTGGTGGGCGGCGGACCCGGCGACCCGGAACTGATCACCGTCCGGGGTCGCCGCCTGCTGGCCCAGGCCGATGTGGTGGTCGCCGACCGGCTGGCGCCTCCCCAGCTACTGGCCGAGCTGCCGCCGCATGTGGAGGTGATCGACGCCGCCAAGATCCCGTACGGCCGCGCGATGGCCCAGGAGGCAATTAACGACGTTCTCATAAATCGGGCCAAGGCCGGGCACTTCGTCGTGCGGCTCAAGGGCGGCGATCCGTTCGTCTTCGCACGCGGATATGAGGAAGTCCTCGCCTGCACCGCGGCTGGGGTCCCGGTCACAGTGGTGCCGGGAGTCACGAGCGCGATCGCAGTCCCGGCAGCCGCGGGCGTGCCCGTCACCCATCGCGCGGTGAACCACGAATTCGTCGTCGTCAGCGGCCACCTGGCCCCGGACCACCCCGAATCGCTGGTGAACTGGAACGCGCTAGCGGCCATGACGGGCACGATCGTCCTGCTCATGGCGGTGGAACGGATCGAACTGTTCGCGCAGGTCCTGCGGGACGGAGGGCGCCCGCCGGAGACGCCGGTGCTGGTGGTGCAGCACGGCACCACGTCCGCCGAACGGGTGGTGCGGGCCACGCTGGCCGACGCGGCCGAAGTGATCCGGTCCGAGGGGATCCGGCCTCCGGCGATCATCGTGATCGGCGCGGTGGTGGGCGTGGGAACGCCCTAGGCCGAGGGCGCGAGGAGCCCGTCCCGGCGGTTCTGTGACCGTTCCGAGCTTTAAACAACTCTTAAGATTACTGTAGGGTAGCTCGGTATGACGGCTCTCAACGACGCCGAGCGGGCACACGCGGAAGCACGCGCTGCCGGCTCGGACCGCGCGCTGCCGGTGAAGGTGGAGCAATCGCCGGTCCAGCGAACGAGCAAGATCCCGAGCTGGCTGCCGTCGCGACGTTTCATCTACGCAGTGATCGCCATCGGCGGCATGCAGCTGCTGGCCACCATGGACAGCACCATCGCCATCGTCGCGCTGCCGCAGATCCAGGACGAACTCGGCCTGTCCGACGCCGGCCGCAGCTGGGTGATCACCGCGTACGTGCTGACCTTCGGCGGGCTGATGCTGCTGGGTGGTCGCCTCGGCGACACCATCGGCCGTAAGCGCACCTTCATCGTCGGTGTCGCACTGTTCACCATCGCCTCGATCCTGTGTGGGATCGCCTGGAGCGAGGGCACTCTCGTGGTCGCCCGGCTGCTGCAGGGTGTCGGCGCGGCCATCGCCTCACCGACCGGCCTGGCGCTGGTGGCCACCACCTTCCCCAAGGGCCCCGCCCGCAACGCCGCCACCGCCGTGTTCGCCGCCATGACCGGCGTCGGCTCGGTGATGGGTCTGGTGGTCGGCGGTGCACTCACCGAGGTGTCCTGGCGGTTGGCCTTCCTGGTGAACGTGCCGATCGGGCTGTTGATGCTGTACCTCGCCTACACCACGCTGCGCGAGACCAACAAAGAGCGCATGAAGCTCGACGCCGCCGGTGCCCTGCTGGCCACCCTCGGCTGCACGGCCGCGGTGTTCGGCTTCACCCAAGGCCCGGAGAACGGCTGGCTCACCCCGCTCACCATCGGATCGGGCGTCGTCGCGGTGCTCGCGTTCGTCGCTTTCGTCTACGTCGAGCGCACCGCAGAGAACCCGGTCGTGCCCTTTGCGCTGTTCCGGGACCGCAACCGGGTGGCCACCTTCTACGCGGTGTTCCTGGCCGGCGGCGTGATGTTCACGCTGACGGTGTTGATCGGCCTGTACGTGCAGGACATCATGGGTTACAGCGCCCTGAAGGCCGGCATCGGCTTCATCCCGTTCGTGATTGCGCTGGGTATCGGCCTGGGCCTGTCCTCGGTGCTGGTGTCGAAGTTCCCGCCGCGGGTGTTGGTCATCGGCGGCGGCATCCTGGTGCTCGCGGCGATGCTCTACGGGTCGACCCTCACCGGCGATATCCCGTACTTCCCGAACCTGGTCCTGCCGATCACGGTCGGGGGTTTCGGTATCGGCATGATCGTGGTGCCGCTGACGGTCTCGGCGATCGCCGGTGTGGGCTTCGACCAGATCGGCCCCGTCTCGGCCATCGCGCTGATGCTGCAGAATCTCGGCGGGCCCGTGGTACTGGCCATCATTCAGGCGGTCATCACCTCACGCACCCTCTACCTCGGTGGTACCACCGGGCCGGTGAAGGACATGAACGAGGCGCAGCTGAACGCCCTCGACGCCGGCTACACCTACGGCCTGCTGTGGGTGGCCGCCGTTGCGGTCCTGGTGGGTGGCGCCGCGCTGTTCATCGGCTACACCGCCAAGCAGGTCGCTCACGCCCAGGAAGTCAAGGACGCGATCGACGCCGGCGAGCTGTAGTCAGCCGTACACCCGGGCCAGGAAATCCCGCACCAGCGGCACCACCTCGCCCAAGTGCGTCTCCAGCAGCCAGTGCCCGCCGTCGAAGACGTGCAGCTCGGCCTCGGGGAGGTCAGCCAGGTACGCACGCGCGGAGCGCTCCGGCATGTACCCGTCGTTGGCGCCCCACACGATCAGCGTCGGTGGCGTGTGCTGCCGCAGGTAGGCCTGCTCGCCGGGCATCCACGCCAGCGTGGAGGGTTGATCCTCCAGCAGCCGGATCAGGTTGGCCACCCGTTCCGGCGTCGACATCAGCGACCAGTGCAGCGTCCACAGGTCGGGGCTGATCCGGTCGGCCAGCTGGGCAGGCAGCTCACCGACGAATTCACTCTTGAAGCCCTCCAGCGTCACATGCTCGGCGATCGTGCGCCGCGCTTGCGGACCCGGGTTACTCCAGGCTTGCTTCAAGAAGTCGTACTTGGGTCCGAACGCATCGGGGTAGATGTCGCCGTTCTGGAGGATCAGGCCCGCGACGCGCTCGGGCGCCGCCATCGCCAGCTGTAGTCCGAACTGGGAGCCGTAATCGTGGAGCCAGAGTACGTAACGCTGTAGGTCCAGGGTTTCGGCGAACTGCTGCAGGAACTGGGCGTACGCACCGAAGGTGTAACCGAAATCGTGTGGCGACGGTGTGCCGGTGTAGCCGAAGCCAGGCAGATCAGGGGCCACCAGCCGCCAGTGGTCACCCAGCGCGGGCAACAGGTGGCGGAAGGCGTACGACGAACACGGGTAGCCGTGGGGGAGCAGCATGACGTCGCCGTCCGGTGGGCCGGCTTCCCGGTAGAAGGTGTCTGTACCCGCGACCTGAACACGCCGGTGACGGGGAGCGGCAAAACTGTCGGATGTCACCTGTTGGCCTTTCCCCGGCTGCGCCGGCGCCCAAACCGCGGCACATGGCGGCCGAATAAACCTCTCTACGGAATGTGTTTGGCGGGATCCGCGTTGGGGTAGAAGTCACCTCAATGCCGAACCTGTGCGCCCCGTCACGGCGCACAGGACGACTCTGGCGGAGAAATCACATGGATGTAAGTTCTCCACACCTGTGCACAACTCCTGTGGATAACCTCGATTCTCGCCTCGCAGCATGATCGGCCCGGACGCGACACCGACCCGAGGCCAGATCTCGCAGCTCACCGATCCGCTGGGGTGGCGGCTGATCCTCGGCGTTCTGATCACCCATGTGCCGGTGCGATCGCTGAGCGCTGCGGTGGACACCGCCCGTGCCGCGGTCGACGCGGCGGGGGTCGACGGTGCGGGACACTTGACGGCCGACCTGCACGATGACCGTGTGGTACTGCGTCTGCACACCCGGACGACGGGTGCCGTGACCGGCCGCGACATCCTCACTGCCGAACGCATCAGCGCTGCGGTGGACACCCAGCCCGGAGACGCGTCGGCCGTGCCACAGGCCGTCGAGATCGCCATCGACGCCCTCGACATCGCCGCGATCAGGCCGTTCTGGCAGGCCGTCACCGGCTATGTCGACGAACCGGCCGCCCCGGACCTGCCCGAGGGTGCGCTCCTGGACCCGCTGCGCCGCGGCCCGGCGATCTGGTTCCAGCAGATGGACACCCCGCGCCCGCAACGCAACCGCATCCACCTCGACGTCGACGTGGCACCCGAGCTGGCAGCGGCCCGCATCGACGCTGCCCTGGCTGCCGGCGGCACGCTCGTCAACGACAGCGCGGCACCTGCGTGGTGGGTGCTGGCGGATCCCGAAGGCAACGAGGCCTGCATCTGCACCTGGCAGGGTCGGGACTGAACCTGCATGGCGGGGTGCAATTGCCGCACTTCTCAGCTGGGCTCGTGCCTCGCCCCGCATCGGCGTGCGGCGGGGCCGGATTGCCGCACTTCTCAGCTGGGCTCGTGCCTCGCCCCGCATCGGCGTGCGGCTAGGCTTGCCCGCTGTGATCACCCGCATGTCGGAGCTGTTTCTTCGAACCCTTCGTGACGACCCGGCCGACGCCGAGGTCCCCAGCCACAAGTTGCTCATCCGCGCCGGCTACGTCCGACCCGTGGGGCCCGGCCTGTACAGCTGGTTGCCGCTGGGGCTGCGGGTGCTGCGCAAGATCGAGAAGGTCATCCGCGAGGAGATGGCGCACATCGGCGGGCAAGAGATCCTGTTCCCCGCCCTGCTGCCGCGGGCGCCGTACGAAACCACCAACCGGTGGACCGAGTACGGCGACAACCTGTTCCGCGTCAAGGACCGTCGGAAGAACGACTACCTGCTCGGACCCACCCACGAGGAGCTGTTCACCCTCACCGTCAAAGGGGAGTACAGCTCCTACAAGGACTTCCCGCTGATCCTCTTCCAGATCCAGAACAAGTACCGCGACGAGGCCCGCCCGCGGGCCGGCATCTTGCGCGGCCGTGAGTTCCTGATGAAGGACTCGTACTCCTTCGACGTCGACGACGACGGCCTGAAGAACGCCTACCACGCACACCGTGAGGCGTACCAGAAGATCTTCGCCCGGCTCGACGTGCGCTATGTCATCGTGTCCGCGGTATCGGGCGCCATGGGCGGCAGCGCATCCGAGGAATTCCTCGCCGAGAGTGAGGTCGGCGAGGACACTTTCGTCCGGTGCCTGGAGTCCGGCTACGCGGCCAATGTCGAGGCCGTCATCACGCAGGTGCCGGCGGCGCTTCCCCTCGACGGCCAGCCCGACGCGGTGGTGCATGACACCCCGGACGCGCCCACCATCGCCACCTTGGTCGACTGGGCGAACAGCGCCAACCTGCCCCAGTTCGAGGGTCGCCAGGTGACCGCCGCGGACACCTTGAAGAACGTCCTGCTCAAGACCCGTCAGCCCGGCGGCGACTGGGAGCTGCTGGGCGTCGGTGTGCCCGGTGACCGCGACGTCGACGAGAAGCGGCTGGGCGCGGCGCTGGAACCTGCCGAGTACGCGCTGCTCGACGACGCCGACTTCGCCAAGCATCCCTTCCTGGTGAAAGGTTATGTCGGTCCGAAAGCGTTGCTGGACAACGGGATTCGATTCCTAGTGGACCCGCGCATCGTGGACGGCACGGCGTGGATCACCGGTGCCGACGCGCCCAACAGGCACATCGTCGGCATGGTCGCGGGCCGCGACTTCATACCCGACGGCACCATCGAGGCCGCCGAGGTACGCGATGGCGACCCGTCACCGGACGGTGCCGGACCGCTGGTGTCGGCGCGTGGCATCGAGATAGGTCACATCTTCCAGCTGGGCCGCAAGTACACCGAGGCCTTCGCCGCCGACGTTCTGGGCGAGGACGGTAAACCCGTGCGCCTCACCATGGGCTCTTACGGCATCGGTGTCTCCCGCCTGGTCGCCGTGGTCGCCGAACAGCAGCATGATCAGCTCGGTCTACGTTGGCCGGCGTCGATCGCGCCTTTCGACCTGCATCTGGTGATCGCCAACAAGGACGCCGAGGCGCGGACCGGAGCAGAAGAGCTCGCCACCGCACTGGACCGGCTGGGTCTGGAGGTACTGCTGGACGACCGGACCGCCTCGCCCGGGGTCAAGTTCAAGGACGCCGAACTGCTCGGCATGCCGTGGGTGGTGGTCGTGGGCCGCGGGTGGGCCAACGGAGTGGTGGAGCTGCGGAACCGGTTCAGCGGAGAGACCCGCGAGGTGCCCGTCGAGTCGGCAGCGACCGACATCGCCGCCGCGCTCAGCGCCTGATCACTCGGGGCCGCCCGGAAACGCCTCGGTGACAGGCCACACGCCGAGCACCTTCTGCCAGCGGCCCGCCAGGACGGCGCTGTGTGTCAGCGCCTTCACCGCGTATTCGCGGTCCGATTGGCTGGTGGCCTGCTCGAGGACGGCGCGCCAGGCCACGGCTGCGTCGTTCTCCATCTGTAGCGCCAGGCCCGCGGCCTCGCTCGGGTCGTTGACCACCGACGGCAGCTGGTAGCCGGGGGCCGCCAACGGCGGGTCCACCGACTGCGCGGCCAGCATGGCCAGCAGCGCCTCGCGTTGTTCGCGGTGCCGGGCGATCGCTTGGGCCACCAGCCAGTTGTCCTCCGGCGTCGAATGCGCGGAGACGATGCCGTAGCCGTAGATGGTCGCGTGCTCGGTGGTCAGCGCGTCGTACAGCGCGGCGGCCGCGGGCGCGGCCGGGCGGGCGGGGTCAGTTGAGGGCGTGGGTTCGGCGGACGTCACTGCGCCGGCCTCTGCGCGGGCAGTGCCACGGTGTATGCGGCCGTACACGACGCGGCGATCGACCCCAGCAGGCCGGCTCGGTACCCCGATTCGCGCGCGGCGTATGCGGCCGCGCTGTCGGCGGCCGTCCGCAATGCGGCCACCACGTCGTCGATCGACGGCGGGCGCGTCGGAGCCGGGGTGCTCGACGGCGTCTCGGACGCCGTACTCGTCGGCGTCACCGGAACCAGGGTGCCCAGGGTGCGGGAGATCTCGTCGGCCAGTGCCTGGGCGTGCCGGGCCCGCTCGCTTGCGATTTGGGTCAGTGCCGGGACCACGGCGCGGGGTGCGGCCGGGGCGGCGGCGCGGGCCAGCTCGCTGTCGCTGTTGGCCAGCGCGAGTTGAGCCCGCAGCTCCTCGACATCGGGGGGTGGCTCACTGGCGCAGGCTGAGGTGGTCAACGCCACAAGCGCCAGCCCGAGCGCGCCGCGACCGGCTCCCACCAGCACGTCCCGCCTGCGGAATGTCCCGTTGACGGGGTGAACGACGCCGAGCACAGGCTCATCCTGCCATCCCATGACGTCCCCGTTCCCGCGTGGCCTTTTGGGGTTCTTCGCAGTTTTCCTGGCGTATCGTGGATGGCTGGGTTCGGCGCGACCACCACGGGGCGTCGAACGAAGACGAAACCATGACCGGACAACTCAAGATGAGGAGCTCGCCGTGACTGAGCGGTCCAGGGGACTGCCCTCACCGCCCCAGGTGATCGAGCTACTCGAAGATGAATTCGTGCGTGCCGGTTACGAAATCGAGGATGTGCGGGTGGAGGCGGCAACGCGTCCCGCTCGGATCGTGGTGGTCGCCGACGGTGACAACCCACTTGATCTCGACACCGTGGCCGAACTGTCGCGTATCGCGTCTCAGCTGCTCGACACCCTGCCCGAGGCAGCCGAGCCGTACGTCCTGGAGGTCAGCTCACCCGGAGTCGAGCGGCCCCTGACCACCGAGAAACACTTCCGGCGCGCCCACGGACGCAGGGTCGAAGTGCAGCTCGGCGGCGGTGAACGGCTCACCGGCCGGATAGCGGGCGTCGCCACCGGGACCGGCACCGCGGTCCTGCAGCTGGTGGTGCCCAAGGGCAGCAAGGGGGCGAGCACCTGGGCGGTGCGCGAGGTAGCGCTCAATGATGTGACCAAAGCTGTTGTGCAAGTTGATTTTTCACCGCCGAGCCAGCGTGAGCTGGACTTGGTGGGCCAGGTCGGCACGGACGCCGGAGCCGCCGGAACGGAGGCCGGAACATGAACATCGATATGGCAGCTCTGCACGCCATCGAAGTCGACAGGGGCATACCCGCAGGGGAGCTGCTGGAGACCATCAAGTCGGCCCTGCTGACGGCGTACCGGCACACCGAGGGACATTCCTCCGACGCGACCATCGAGATCGACCGCAAGACCGGTGAAGTCAAGGTCATGGCGCGTGAACACGACGCCGATGGCCGGGTCATCAGCGAGTGGGACGACACCCCCGAAGGTTTCGGCCGCGTCGCGGCGACGACGGCCCGCCAGGTGATGCTGCAGCGGTTCCGCGACGCCGAGAACGAGAAGATCTACGGCGAATTCTCGGCGCGGGAAGGCGATATCGTCGCCGGCGTCATCCAGCGCGACGCCCGCGCCAACGCCCGGGGCGAGGTGGTGTTGCGGATGGGCAGCGAGACCAAGTACTCCGAGGGCGTCATTCCCGCCTCCGAGCAGGTACCCGGCGAGCGCTACGAACACGGGGACCGGCTGCGCTGCTTCGTCCTCGGGGTGACCCGCGGTGTGCGGGAGCCACAGATCCGGTTGTCCCGCACCCACCCGAACCTGGTCCGCAAGCTGTTCTCCCTCGAGGTGCCCGAGATCGCGGACGGATCCGTGGAGATCGTGGCGGTGGCCCGCGAGGCGGGGCACCGTTCGAAGATCGCGGTGGCGTCCCGGTTGCCCGGCCTCAACGCCAAGGGGGCCTGTATCGGCCCGATGGGCCAGCGGGTGCGCAATGTGATGAGCGAACTGTCGGGGGAGAAGATCGACATCATCGACTTCGACGACGACCCCGCCCGGTTCGTTGCCAACGCGCTGTCTCCGGCGAAGGTGGTCTCGGTGTCGGTCATCGACGCCAACACCCGCGCCGCCCGGGTTGTGGTCCCCGACTTCCAGCTCTCGCTGGCGATCGGCAAGGAAGGCCAGAACGCCCGGTTGGCCGCCCGACTGACCGGCTGGCGCATCGATATCCGCAGCGACGCGGCCCCGGACACCGACGGTCACACCGGTCCACGTCACTCGCACGGAGCGCCGCACGAGCACTGATATTTCCGCTGCGCCGCCACGTTGCCCGGCGGATTTAGAACGGGCGCGTGGTGACGGTAGACTGAGCCGTGATCCAGCGCGAGACTTCCGGAAACGACACCCGGAACGCACCGGAGTCGCTTGCCAAGAGTGACAAAGGCCCGGTGCGGACGTGTGTCGGATGTCGGAAGCGAGAGTTGGCCGTCGTACTGCTTCGAGTAGTGGCGGGGTCGGACGGGAATGGCGGAGACGCCGTGATCGTTGACACCGCCGGTAACCTTCCGGGGCGGGGTGCGTGGTTGCATCCCGATCCGCAGTGTGTAGACGCAGCGATTCGGCGGCGAGCATTCGCCCGAGCGTTGCGCATCACCCGTCCACCGGACACCTCCGCGGTGGTCGAGTACGTCGGTGCCGTTCCCGGTGCTGACGTCCCCGATCCGCCACGGCAACAGAACAGGCAGCGAAGAACATGAGCACACCGTGAAGTCCCGATGACCATGCGTCATAGCTAAACCCGAGGCGCGGCGCCACCCACCGCTGTCGCCTCCAGACAGGAGATGTAGTGGCAGGTAAGGCCCGCGTGCACGAGTTGGCCAAGGAACTCGGTGTCACCAGTAAGCAGGTTCTCGCCCGATTGAGCGAACAGGGCGAGTTCGTCAAATCAGCGTCGTCGACGGTCGAAGCGCCCGTCGCCCGACGTCTTCGTGAATCTTTCGGCGGCGGTAAGTCCGCCGACCGCGGCGGCGCGCCCAGGCCGGCTGCCGCCAACGGCCGGCCGTCGCCGGCCGCTTCCAGCGGTTCGGGCAGCACCCCGTCCAACGGCGGTGTCGCCACCGCTTCTCCGGTGCCCGGTCCGCGGCCCAGTGCCCCCAAGCCCGCGGCG